>NZ_DS989844.1:0-359989 GCF_000155555.1 Coleofasciculus chthonoplastes PCC 7420 | reverse complement strand
AGTTGTCATCGTCACGATTCAGGCGGGGAAATTTCTACTTCCTATACCAACCTATCGCCCTGGTGTCGGAGAAGCGACGCTGGATTTTCCCGGTGGACGAGTCAATTCTGAACAAACCCCCATCACCGCCGTTCCTGGAATCTTAAGTCGGGAATTAGGAGTCTCTGAAGAGGCGATCGCAAACCTAACTCCTCTCAATTCTACAGGCTGGGCAATTAATAGCTCCTTCTCGAACCAATATCTCTACGGTTTCGTTGCTGAACTTGACCCCACAGTCGCCGTGAACCCTAACCGAATCGGCATTACCTACCCCACCACATCCGCCGGAATTCACTCCCTCCTGCAAGATTTAACCTGTCTCCAGTGTCGCGCTGTATTGCTAGAGTGGCAGAGTCAGAGGATTATCGCTGAAGGATGAACCATGAACGATAGAATATGAACTGTTTGTCATCAGCGATTTATCAATGAGTGTTTCTCCTCAACTTCTTCCCCATGAGCATACTCTATCCTTAAAGACTGAAGTCCTTGCCGATGTTTTAATCAATGTAGAAAATATCCTAATTATCCAAGATTTAGATGGCGTCTGTATGGGACTGGTTAAAGACCCATTAACGCGAGTGATTGACCGAAACTATGTCAAAGCAACCCAGGCATTTGAGGGTCATTTTTATGTCCTGACCAATGGAGAACATATTGGAGAACGAGGAGTCAATGGTATTATTGAACGCGCCTTTGGTAATCCGGCTGAGGTTAAGGCAAAGGGGCTGTATCTCCCCGGTCTAGCAGGTGGCGGTGTGCAATGGCAAGACCGTCAAGGGAATGTATCTCATCCAGGTGTCAGTGAAGCAGAATTAGAGTTTTTAGCCGAAGTTCCGCCGACGATTAAACGACGGTTACGCCGCTTTTTTGAGCAAAAAAGTACAGCCGCAGAAATTGAAAACTTGGAGGAATGTATCCAGGCTTCTGTTCTGGAAAATAAGGCTTCCCCTAGTGCGAATCTAAATACGTTTTACGACCAACTACGCGAATATCCTCAAATTTATATGGACTTGCAAAAAGATATGCAAAATCTGATGCAAGAACTGTTACAAGAGGCACAGATAAAAGGGTTAGGCGATTCGTTTTTTGTTCATTATGCTCCCAACTTAGGCAGAGATTTAAACGGACAAGAACTCTTACGCCCAGCTCAAGCGCAAGATTCTGGCACAACTGATTTTCAGTTTATGCTGCAAGGGGCAATTAAAGAAGCGGGTGTATTAGGACTTTTAAATCGTTATTATTTTCAACGGACGGGTTCCTATCCATTAGGGGAAGACTTTAATGTGCGACAAGCGCCAAAAACGCTGGAGGAATTACTAGCGTTAGTTAAAGCGAATTTCGACCCGAAAGATATGCCGTTGATGATTGGCGTTGGAGATACAGTAAATAGCTCTGTGGAAGACATACAGGGACGAGTAACCGTTCGCCGAGGCGGGAGCGATCGCAACTTTTTACAACTGATTCAAAATATTGGTCAGGAGTTAAATACAGGCAATATTATCGTCTATATCGATAGTAGCCAAGGTGAAGTCAAAAATCGCAAACCTGTGAAAATTGGTCAGCATGAAACCTCTGGCGATGAAATTGTTGTACTCGAAGGTCCTGGTGATGTTCGTGATGTCGATGAGCCTTTAACCTTAAACTTTGTCTTTCACAAAGGTCATCAACAGTACAGTCAATTTTTTCAAAAGGCGGCGCGAGAAAGAGAAGCGAGTGATCAGCGATAGGATAAGCACGCCACCAACCCAACATTAAGACAGTAGGGGCGCATAGACGTGCGCCCTTATTTATCAACGCCTAATCAATCAATACGAGATGCGATCGCGCTTTTCGCCAAAAGGCACACTATGACCCAGAATACGACCTTACCCCAGTTTTACTCCAATAACTACCATGGAAGCGCACGTAAACCAGTGTTTGTTTAGTGCAACCCCTTGCTGATTAAGGCTGTAACCCCCTTTTATCGGATGTTGGTTAACTCCTGGTTGAAGCCGATGAGCGGATTTGAACCGCTGACCGTTCGATTACGAATCGAATGCTCTACCACTGAGCTACACCGGCATCACTTGACTACTATAGCAAGCTTTAGCGCAAGTAACTGCATCTTTTTTCTTCTATGGCATGAACCCTGTGAGCCAATCACTCAAAAGATACCTTTTTTATATTACAGCAAGGTTTCGCACAATTCACTGTCCAAGCTGGGGATAGTCATGTCACCATTAAAAGAGGTATGATCAACGAAACTCATGACCCATTCAACTCCAAACAATCGCCAGCCCCAGTCAAAACCCAAATCCCGACAGATGAGTCCGGAAAAATACGCTCGACTGAAAGCTGAGGCAAAAGCGCCCTACCGAGGACTGAGAAAATTCATCTATGTGGCATTTGCTGCCTCTGGCTTTATTGGCGGACTTGTTTTCCTGGCACAGTTAATTGCAGGTCGAGAAGTGGGGACAGCATTTCCCAATCTGGCGCTACAAGTTGGCATCGTCGCCCTAATGATTTGGCTATTTCGTCTAGAACAACGGGCAGAGCGTAAGCCATAGGTTAAGATTGGCTTGAACTCGACAGATATCTGAATTAGGCAACAGCCAACCTGCCTCTTTTAATCTCCAGGTAAAATTTCTAACGCTGTAGAGTTCATCCGAAACAATAGACCAATCCAAATGTTAAAGTTCCCATCAATGGGTATTAGGTTGTTTAGGAATTGTCGGCTCGTTTTATGGAAATCGAACAACGATTGGGTCTATACCAGGTTTTCCTGAAGCTCTACGAGTATCATCGAGGTCTACTCGATGAAATCCTCCAGCTTGAAAAAACGGGACATAAAACGTTCTCGAGTCGAACAGTTCGCTTTGTCACGGGTATTGTTCAAAGTCAGCGACCTTGTCTGATGACCAATCTGGTAGAGGGAAAAACCCAAACCCTGTTTCAGCCTCAGGGAATTTGGACTATCGGTCGCGATCGCCAATTGGCAATATCGATTCCAGATCCCCACTTATCCCGTCATCATGCGGCGATTTACTATTTGCCAAACAAAGGATATTACCTCGTCGATTTTAAAAGCACGAATGGCACCTATGTCAACGGTGAACCAGTCCACGGGCATATATCGCTTAAAGATGGCGATTGCATTCGACTCAGCACCCTGGCGTTTTACTTTTTCCTCTGCAACGACACCCAAAAGCTCAACCCCACCTCTCCCGAAATTATCGCGAAGCTGAAAGCCTCCAAAGCCTCTTCCTCTGTAGAAGCCTCCTCATCCTCAAAACGAAAAGCCCCAGATGAAGATTTGGAGTTACCTGCAAAAGCCAAAGGCTCTGAAGGGGACTATCACAAAGGGACATCACGATTTTTACAAGAACTATCAAAGTTAGAAGAATTATCTGGAGAACCTGCCTTACCTAAATTAAATTCCCATCAACGCGCAGAAATTTTAGACCGATTTTTCAGTCGGCAAATTCCCAATCCGTAAACTAAGTAGGGTCTGCTGAATACATGTTGTTATGAGGATAGGAAACGGGAAACAGGGAATAGGGAACGGGAAAGATTGGAGTACGAGCGAAACGTTCATTTTAGCTGGGTCACGGCAGTAGGGTGCGTTACGCTTCGCTAACGCACCCTTGATCAAGGTTTTGAGGGATTCAGCTTAATCTTCCTCAAAATTTTCTTGTTCTTCCTCTTGCTCATCGTTTTCGTCTGGATTGATGGAATTCGCTGAAACCATAGCTCCCATATCAAGCTGTTCGCGCACTTGTTGTTCAATAGTCGCGGCAATTTCAGGATTCTCTTCAATATACCTGACACTATTGTCACGACCTTGGGCAATATTATCGCCGTTGTAACTATACCAAGCTCCCTTGCGGTTAATCACTCCTGTTTGTTCAGCCAAGTCAACCAGACATCCTAACCGGGAAATCCCTTGTCCAAAGATAATGTCAAACTCAGCAATTCGGAAGGGTGGCGCAACTTTATTTTTTGCTACCTTGACCTTAGCGCGAATTCCATATTCCCCTTCGCTGGCTTTCTTAAGCGTTTGAATCCGGCGAATATCTAAGCGGACTGAACAATAGAACTTAAGCGCATTACCGCCTGTTGTGACTTCTGGAGAGCCGTAGGTGATACCAATTTTTTGTCGCAACTGATTGAGGAAAATGACGGTGCAGCCCGATTTGCCAATATTCCCAGCAATTTTGCGTAGCGCCTTACTCATCAGACGCGCCTGCAATCCCACTTGGGTATCGCCCATTTCACCTTCAATTTCTGCACGAGGCACCAAGGCGGCTACTGAGTCAATCACAACAATATCCACAGCCGCCGATCGCACTAGCTGATCGACGATTTCCAGAGCCGATTCACCACTATCCGGTTGAGAGACTAAAAGGTTCGCAATGTCAACCCCTAACGCTGATGAGTAGGTAGGGTCGAGGGCATGTTCCGCATCGACAAATGCGGCTACTCCACCGGACTTCTGCACTTCTGCGACGGCGTGCAAGGCGAGGGTTGTCTTTCCAGAACTTTCTGGTCCGTAAATCTCGATAATCCGTCCTCTGGGCAAGCCACCACCCAAGGCTAAATCTAGAGTAATTGCACCACTGGAGATGGTTTCCACCTTCATGCGGGTGGCATCTCCCAAGCGCATAATCGAACCTTTGCCAAAGGTACGCTCAATCTGGTTGAGTACCAAGTTCAGGGCTTTTTCCTTTTCGGGACTGTTGGTGATTTGGGTAGCCATGGATGCCTCAAGAACTGTTATTGAAATGGACTGAGAATTAGTGCAGAAAGTTGGCTCTATTTTAACGCCGACTGCCTGCAAGATTAAGAAAACCTGATTTTTGGGACTAAATCACGGAAATGCTAATTTGTCAATGCTAAGACATCGTTCATCAACGCCATAATCTTGCCGAACTATTACTGTGTTTTGATCCCAAGTCTTGGGCTGGAGAGAAACATTTGACAGCATTTTCCCTCCCCCAATATAGAACACAGGTACTACTATAGCATTGTTGGGTCAATCGACAAGTTTGAGGATTTGGTGGGGGTAGGGGTGCTGGGGGAGATGGGGAAGCTGGGGAAGCTGGGGAAGCTGGGGAAGAGGATTTCCAATGAACCCTGAACAATGAACCATGAACAATCAACAAATGACAAAGGACAAATGACTAATACCAATTCATTACTTCCAGAGGCAACTCTTTCGGTGGCAGGGTTAACCGACTATATTCAGGAGCTGTTAGAGCAGGATACCCAACTCCAGAAGGTTTGGGTGATTGGAGAAGTCTCTAGTGCCAACCGTCATCGGAGTGGTATGTTTTTTACCCTGCGAGATTTAGAGGGTAAGGCATCCATTCAATGCGTGGTTTGGAACTCTGTGCTAAGTAAGCTGGTGCAACTTCCTCAATCTGGAGAACAGTTGATTGCTTTAGGCAGTATCCGGATTTATCCGCAACGGGGACAATATCAGCTTATGGTTTGGCAGGCATTGCCCGGAGGAGAAGGGTTACAGGCACTGCGCTACAATCAACTGCGCCAACGATTGGCGGCGGAAGGATTATTTGATGCCCAAAACAAACGCCCTTTACCCACACATCCGCAAACGATCGCCGTCGTTACTTCACCGCAAGCCGCCGCTTGGGGAGATATTCGCCGCACCCTGCGACAACGGTATCCAGGATTATCGGTGTTGTTTTCTCCGGCACAAGTGCAAGGGGATTTGGCACCGGAATCCATCGTGACAGCGATTGAGCGAGTTGAGCGAGATGGGAGGGCTGAGTTAGTGATTCTGTCGCGAGGGGGTGGCGCATCGGAGGATTTGGTGGGCTTTGATGATGAGCGAGTGGTAAGAGCGATCGCGAACTGTTCAATTCCAGTATTAACGGGGATTGGTCATCAACGGGATGAATCCTTAGCCGATTTAGTGGCTGATTTTTGCGCTCATACACCTACAGCCGCCGCCGAACGAGCCGTGCCAGAGTTGGCAACCCTGATCACTGAACATCAGCAACGTCAGGAGGCGTTACATGAGGCAGTAACTCAGCATTTGGATACCTCTCGCAACCAATTACACCAACTCAAAAACCGTCTCCAACGCTTACCCCTTAACCGACAGTTACAGCAGGAACACCATGCGATCGCGCAGCAGCGACAGCGATTAATTCACAGCACATCTTGGCGTATAAGTCAAGCCACTCAACATTGCCAATTTCTGGGGCAAAAGTTAGCCACCCTTGACCCGACCAATGTTTTAAAACGAGGATATGCGGTGGTACGGACGGAACAAGGAAAAATTGCTCGCAACGCGACGAGTCTCGTTCCTGGAGAAGAATTACAGATTCAATTAGCAGAAGGGCAAATCAATGTTCAAGTCACAGAAATCATTGATTAGGGGCTGCTGACTAAGTCTTGTGGTGGGGAGAGGGAATAGGGAATAGGCAATAGGCAATAGTTTCAACTACCTGGAGAAAATAAAGGTTAAAGGTTGTTGAACTCTGACCAATGACCAATGACCAATGACCAATGACCAATGACCAATGACCATCAGAGCAGAACTGGGATGTGCTGTCTTTGATGAATGACATGAAACTTTATATTCCCAGTTCTACAGATACAGATAAGGTTACATCCCTGGCAGATTTAGCCCACTGGTGAGTTCTTCCATACGTTCCCTCATCGTCGTGGTTGATTTATCATAAGCATCTTTCATGGCGGCTGTAACCGTTTCTGATAGGGTTTCGGCTCCCTGAGCGATCGCGTCTGGAGCAATTTCGACGCGCAGGGGTTCCTGATTCCCACTCATAAACACCTTAACCATACCATCGCTAGAGGAGCCTTCAATTTCCATTTGCTCCAATTCTTCTTGAAGCTGTTTGGCTCCTTGTTGTACCTCTTGGGCTTTTTTGAATGCTTCGGCAAGTTCTTTCATCTTGCCTAAACCGAAGCCGAATCCTTGTCCTTTGGTCATAACTTATTGACTGTCTCTCAAGTTGGACGGGTTTATCGTTGCTAAGTCTTAATCTTAGTACCGCTTCGGTCAATGCGACATCTTTAGACAGGCTGAAACCGTCCTAAGATTTTCACTTCTGGCTCTAAGGAGAGCGACCAATGCTGCTCGACTTGCTGCTGCACATAACGAATCAGTTGGAAGATATCGCTGGCTTTAGCACCGCCACAGTTCAAGATAAAGTTAGCATGACGTTCTGCCACTTGAGCGCCGCCAATTTGATAGCCTTTCAAACCCAATTGCTCGATCAGCCAACCCGCCGCGTGGGGTTCGGGATTGCGAAAAACACTGCCACAACTGGGTAAGTGATAGGGTTGAGCATCACGCCGTTGCTTTAAATGGTGAGTTGTTGTCGCTCGAACTTGTTTGGGATCAGCGCCCGGTTGCAACTGAAATGTTGCCTGAGTCACGAAGCGAGTCCCCCCTTGCAGGATGGAAGTGCGATAGCGAAATCCCAACTCTTGAGGCGTTAGCCGCTCCACGACTCCGGTGGGTGAAATAGTTTCCACACTCACCAACAGATCCGCCGCACAACTTTGATGGGCACCGGCATTCATCACCACAGCGCCCCCCACCGTTCCCGGAATACCTACCGCCCATTCCAACCCTTGCCAACCGTGATTAGCGGCTTGCCATGCTAAACGGGCGATTGGTTCTCCGGCTCCCACCGTGACTCGACCCGTATCCGGGTCAAACTGGGTAGAACGGAGATGACGAGTGCAGACGACTAAGCCGGACAACCCACAATCGCTAACCAGTAGGTTAGAACCCGCCCCTAACAAGGTTATGGGTAATCCCTGCAAATCTGCCCATTCAAAACTGGCGAGCAGATCCTCGACCCGTCGGGGTGCCACATACCACTCGGCGGGACCCCCCACGCGAAAGGATGTCAAACTCGCTAAAGACACCTGAGAACGGAGGATACAGTCAGTTCCAGGCAAGTAAAGCTTAGGCTTGTCAGAGGTTTTCTGACACAGGGGCGTGTTAGCAACGCCGGGAGAATAGGATGACAAGGTCATATCAATACAGGTCAAAAGAATGCCGATGGATTTTAGCCAGTGGAAGTGGACACACCCAATCGGGTGCGGCTGGGGTTAACCAACCTTAGACGGTTTGACTCAATTCAGTCGAATTCTCAGGTGTCGCCGTCTGGTAGGACTCTATAACCTGGGGAATAATCTGATTCAAATTTCCCGCACCGAGAAAGATAGCCAGATCTCCAGGTTGCAGGATTTGGGCGAGGAGTTGGGAGACTTCATCTAAGGTTGGTTGGTAGTAGACCCGCTCATGGTGATCCGCGATCGCGGCTCGCACTTGCTCACCTGTAATTTGTCCAACACCGGCTTCGCCTGCGCTATAAATGTCTGTGACCACGACGAGATCAGCATCGCCAAATGATTTAGCAAAGTCTGACAAAAATGTCAAGGTTCGACTATAGCGATGGGGCTGAAAAATGGCAACAATACGGCGTGATAATTCAACCTGTAAGCGAGCCGCCGCTAGGGTTGCCTGAATTTCACTGGGATGGTGAGCGTAGTCATCGACAAAGGTAATCCCTTTGCACTCACCCCGAACCTCAAAGCGACGCTTGGCACCTTCAAAGGTGGCTAGGGCGGAGGCGATCGCGTCAAACTCTAGTCCCAGGTGTCGTCCGACTGCCACAACCGCTAAGGCGTTGCTGAGATTGTGTTGACCTAACAGACTCAGTTGCAGCGTACCTAACACCTGATCGCCTTCCCAAATTCTCGCCGTGATGCCTTCTGCCTGATAAACAATGCGATCCACGCTGTAGTCAGCCCCGGCTGTGCGTTGTAGGCTATAGCTGATGGTGGGGGTGAAATGCGATCGCAATGTTTGGCAATCAATACAACCGACTATGGTTTGACAGCGATCGGCAAAAATCTTGAAGGTTTCGATAACCTGGTCGAGATTCTGGTAATGGTCGGGGTGATCGAGTTCAATATTGGTAATCACGCCAATTTCCGGAGCCAGCTTGGCTAAGGACCCATCTGATTCATCTGCTTCAGCCACCAGAAAGGGACTTTTACCCAGACGCGCATTTCCTTGCCAAGCATCCACTTCTCCCCCAACCACGATAGTCGGGTCTAGACCCGTTTTCAGCAGCAAGTATCCCATTAAACTGCTGGTTGTGGTTTTGCCGTGAGTTCCAGCAACGGCAATACTTCGGTAGTCTTGCATCAACGCGGCGAGTAAGTCGGAGCGATGAAAAATTGGGTAGCCGCCTTCTACAGCCGCTTTGTACTCAGAATTGATTGGATTAATCGCACTCGAACATATTACTTGGGGTAAGCAGGAGGCAAGATGGTCTTCCCTAACGCCGTTGCGGTTTGAGGGGACGACAATTTTTTTGCCCGTGGGTTCCGGTTCAATCGCCGTTTCTGATGCGCCCTGATAAATGGAGACATTCGTTTCTCTAAAAAATTCCAAATTGGTTGCCTTCTGGTCTCTAAACAGATGAGCGCCGACAGCTTGCAACCGCTGAGTAATCGGCGTCGAACGAATATCAGACCCAGATACAGGGAGGTTGCGTTTGGCTAGAACGTAAGCCAGCGCTGACATACCAATTCCACCAATTCCGATGAAATGGAATGGCTTGCCACTAAGATCGACAATATTAGGCATCTTAACTCCTTACACACCACACCACACAAGCCTACTGTGCCAATAACACGCGCTATCATATCAAGAATTGATTTTTCAAGATACAGCCAAGGGTGCATTTATCAGATTTTCTTGGCAACAGACCCACTTCGCTATAAATTGTGTTATTGCTCCAGTGGAGTTGACCACCGTATTTGTACTGAAGTAACTTTTTCTATCTCCAGACGGTTTTTTATACTAAACAGCCTTCATTCTTGGGTTTCCGGAAAATTCAGCAGAACCATAGAACTCCGACACTCGACCTGGGGAAGCCTGTTCCAGAGGTGCTAGGGCGCATCTGGAAGAGAAAGAACTCGCTGCGAGCCGTATTGACATCTAACCACACCCTACACCCCTAATCCAAAAACTCTTATTCTCAATTCAGATTCACCCAAACCCTTGGGGGGAAAGACTTAGAGCAACTCATAAGTCCGACGCTTCCCGATCCGTCGCTGAATCGGCATTTAGAATTTGTCCGGCTTTGCGATATGATTGGGTTCATAAAAAGTATATTTACTGAGCTTGAATACAGAGGGCAAGACGCAGTGATTAGAGTAGCGATCAACGGGTTTGGACGCATCGGACGTAATTTCGCCAGATGTTTACTGACTAGAGAAAATAGTCAGTTGGAGTTAGTGGGCATCAATGATACATCTGATCCCAAGACAAATGCTCATTTGCTTAAATATGACTCCATGCTAGGGACGCTCAAAGCCGACATTGGCTATGACGAAAACTCCCTAATCGTCAATGGCAAAACCATTAAGTGTGTATCGGATCGCAACCCCCTGAACTTGCCTTGGGGTGATTGGGGTATTGACCTAGTCATCGAATCAACCGGGGTGTTCGTTACCAGGGATGGTGCATCTAAGCATATAGCCGCCGGCGCCAAGAAAGTGCTGATTACGGCTCCAGGGAAAGGTGGTGACATCGGCACGTTTGTTGTTGGAGTTAATCATCACGACTACGAACACAGCAAGCATGACATTGTTAGCAATGCGAGTTGTACAACAAACTGTCTGGCTCCTGTGGTCAAAGTGATACATGAACACTTTGGCATCATTAAAGGAACCATGACTACGACTCACAGTTACACGGGGGATCAGCGGATTCTGGATGCGAGTCACCGTGATGTCCGTCGAGCCAGAGCCGCTGCGATCAATATTGTGCCAACCTCGACGGGAGCAGCTAAAGCTGTGGCTTTAGTTATTCCAGATATGCAGGGGAAATTGAATGGGATCGCGATGCGCGTACCTACCCCGAATGTATCGGTTGTGGATTTGGTGGCTCAAGTTGAGAAAAGCACCATTGCTGAGCAGGTAAACAAAGTCTTCAAAGAAGAGTCAGAAAACTCGCTTAAGGGCATTTTGGAATACAACGACTTACCGTTGGTGTCCTCAGACTACAAGGGACATGATGCTTCATCTATTGTCGATGCCAGTCTAACGATGGTAATGGGTGGTGATATGGTTAAAGTCATTGCTTGGTATGACAATGAGTGGGGCTATTCTCAGCGAGTTGTCGATTTGGCTGAGCATATAGCGACGCAGTGGGAAGGTTAAAGCAACAAAACTTTACCGCTTGGATGCAGCAACCTCTCAACGAGTTTATTGGCTGAAAATTCGGAGGGAAATAAAAGTGATGGGATTCCTCTGATTCTGGCTTCAGCAAAGCTTCAATAGAGTCATTGCTTGTTTATTAATACTCAGAGTCTGAACTCTGAGTGTTTTTTTATTACGATCTGGCAACAATAAGTAGGGCTTGCTGCACAAGACCGAAACCCTTGGCTACCAAAGCTTTGAGTAGCATGAACATTGGCTCATCTTCAAAGAAAAAGGATAAAACCCTTTCATACCTTTGCACCATTATCAGGGAAAATGTATCATTGCTTCCCCCGCTCCCTCTGCTTCCCCTGCTTCCCCTGCTCCCTACCCCCACCACAATACTTATTCAGCAGCCCCCAAGTAGGTGTAGCCCTTGGGGATAAGGCGGGATCATTGTCAGGAAAAGCTAACAAAAAGACAATTTCTTTTTCATTAGAAATAATCTGTACGATTAACTACATTTATGGTTAAAATAAAATAAATAATTAATTAAGCTGCCCGCTTCAGCCAAGTCCAGACAGGATTCCAGCTATCCCAAAACTGCATATATATTGGAGAACACCTTCCATGCCCATTAAAATTCAAGTTGAGAGTAATCACTTCCAGGAAAAATGCCATTGTAACTTGTGCGGTAACATTTTTTTCCCGCTAGAGGTGGTGGCAAGAGCGTATCGAGAATCTGGCGAATATGTTAGTGATGTTTGCCCGGAGTGCCTTGCTACTGGTACAGAGGGAATTAGTAACCGAATGCGCCAACGAGCAGACTACCTGCGATCGCTAGCGGTTGAGTTAGAACAACTGGCGAGAAGTGATATTGAATCCCCGAGTCTATCTCAATTCAATATTGCTAACCAGCTTGAGAAAGCCATGCGCTGATCTGCTGTTGATGTAAAGTAGCATTTATTTGATATAGAGACGTAGCCTGCTACGTCTCTACATAATAGGCGGTGCAATTCTAACGCTGCCAAATGACTATCCCAGAACCGACTACTGGACTCCGCGCCAATAGAGTTCCATCGGAATTAGTGATTTCCAGTTTGCTCAACTCCAAGTCTTGAGAGCGATGCCAAATTTCACTCGCTAATTGCTCTTGATCCTGTTCATCTAATTCATACCAGCCATCACTCACGGTGACAATCAGACGGTTCCCCTGAAAGTTGGCTTGAATGGATTGAATCAATCCATTCGCATACAGATCTGTAATTTCAGCCACTTGATCTTGAATCCCCGCAATCAGGCGTTGTTCTGGGGTAAGTTCTAGGGGAGAGGAATTAGGTTCTGGAGTTTCTGAAAATTCAGGTGCGGCTAATTCGGCAGGTGCAGGGATGGGTTCGGGTTTGACTTCTTTAGCTAACTGTGTTGGTGTCTCTGGCGTTATGGCGACTGCCGTCACCATTATGACCACAATAAACGCCGCGATCGCGCCCGTCAATCCCCAATCTGATAGCTTTTGATTCCAAGCTTCGGGTAACAGAGAGCGGATTGCTGCCAAAATACTATCCCACACCTTCTCAACGGTTTCAAAGCTGGGATAGAGCCAATCCACCAGTTTAGACGGGCGAGTGGGTTTAGCCCTATTGGTTTCTTGAATGGATTCATCTACCTCTATAGGTTCCTGAGGCTTATACTGCTCTTTTGACATTTTTATTTCCCTACCCAGCAACGCCAATTGGCATAAAATGCGCTAGATTCTTCTTACAAAGTGCTGCTCCTACAGCACAAATTTAACATTTTTGCCCGTCTTGCTTCAGTCTCCATGACTGCTCTAGATCTATGAGTCTCAAACGCCGTCAATTTCTGATTTTGAGTGGTATTAGTTGTTTCGGGGTTATTGCTGTTGGCAGTAATCTCTTCGCCCGTCAAACGACTCAGACGAGTGATACCCATTCCCAGACTCCTGAACCAACACCCTCAACGGATACCCAGAACGACTTCACTCATCCTCCTCTGTTACGCTTTGTGTCTATTGCGGATACAGGCACAGGTGCAGCCGGACAATATGCGGTGGCAAAGGCAATGACGGCTTATTATCAACAGAATCCCTACGAGTTGGTGATTATGGCAGGTGACAATATTTATAACAATGGCGAAATTGAAAAGGTAGAGGCAGTCTTTGAAAAACCCTATCAAGCCTTACTCGAAAAGGGGGTAAAATTTCACGCTTGTCTGGGGAACCATGACATCCGCACCGCCAACGGTGATCCCCAAGTCCGATATCCGGGTTTCAACATGCAGGGACGATACTATACCTTTCGCCGGGGATCAGTCCAATTTTGGGCGCTGGATACAAACGCCAAGGCGGATTGGCAGCGTCAGTTACCCTGGTTAGAACAGGAACTCAGCCGTAGCGATGCGCCCTGGAAGATTGTGTTTGGACATCATCAAATTTATTCATCGGGTCACTACGGATTGAATCAAAGGTTTATTGAAACCCTGACTCCCTTGTTTCAAAAATACGGCGTGCAACTCTATATTAATGGTCATGACCACCACTACGAACGGACTCTCCCGATTAATGGGACAACCTATTTAATTTGTGGTGCGGGTGCTGGAGTTCGCCCTGTCGGGCGTTCGCCATGGACTGCCCATTCTGCCTCACAGCTAAGTTTTGCAGCTTATGAAGTGTATAGCGATCGCATCCTAATTCGTGGTATTGATACAAAGGGTCAAATCTTTGATCAAGGGATGATATAGCAGTAGACACATCGATTAGGACTTTCGGCACCATTGTAGAGACGTTGCATGCAACGTCTCTACATAAATGATGTGTCCTAACAGCTATGGCGGTTGCTATACCAGCACTGCTGAGATAAACTCTATTCCCTGCACCTCTACCCATGGGATGATGTAGTATTGACACCTATTGGTGTGGGTGATCTACTCAATGCAGATGAAAAGCAAACTGATTCAGAAAATTATTGCCAGTGGACTTCTATTTGCGGCGTTGACTGCCCCAAGTCAGCAAATTGTGCAAGCGCAAGAACGCTCAACCTTTCTACTGAGGCTAAATTGTGTGGATACGGGGATCGGTAACTGGAGACGTCGAAGTGAAAACGTGGTGGTAAATAAAGCGGTTTACTCATCACGATTTTATATGGGTTCGGGCGATACGCGGGCATCATTGACCTGTAGACTGCAACCCAATGAAGAGGATGTTAACTTTCAGACTTTGCAATTAGCGTTTGGTATGCGCGATAACGACCAAGGTAGTCCCAGCGTTCTTGTTAATGTGTATATAGATGGGGTAGAGGCTGAATCTCGAACCGTTGTACCCGGAGGAGAACCTGCTGTTGTATCGCTGGATGTGAGCAACACGCAAAACGTTTCCCTGGAAGCCCGCTGTAATAGCAGTAGCAGATTTCAATATTGCGATCGCGTTTATTTCTGGGAAGCTTCCCTAGGGATTGCTCCCTAAAGCGTCGGCGTCGGCTGGCGTAACCCCAGTTAACAGATCATCAAAGGTTACGCATTTATAGCGCTTCGCGCTGGTCTAGTTACACTTTGTTTGTACGAACATCCCATCTGAACTCAGCTTCAGGTACGGGAGTTGTAAATACACCAGAGCGACTTGCTATAAGTTCTAGACGTGTCAGGGTACGTTTGTACAACGTCCATCTAAGGAGTTATTTGCTCAATTGCATGAGGCTTTTGCCGGACAAGCTCAACTGATCAGAGTATCATCAGCAGTATCAACAACAATTGCTGCTTTTTCATCCCGGTGTCATTTTATTGCCATCAGCCTACTATAAGCCATGAAAGTCAAGCGCCTGAAAATCAACTCGTTCCGTGGCATCGGCGATCTGACGCTGGAGTTCCATGAGACTGAACCGACAGTCTTGGTGGGGATCAACGGAACGGGAAAATCCAGTATTCTCGACTGTATCGCACTCCTGCTTTCCCATTTTGTGGCGGAACTTCAAGATCCGATTGGAACGGGACATTTTATTAACGAACAGGACATTACGGAAGAACGGAAAATTCCGCGACATTTTTTTAGTCAGGAAGATATCGCCAATGGCGCCCATCAAACCAAAAATGAGATCACGATTTCCCTGAGAGAACGGCAGATCAGTTGGTTTCTCTCATTATCCAATACCAAGGGACGACCCAGAGGCGGGAACATTCGAGAATTAGAAGGAATTTGTTTGCGAATTAAGAATCAGTTGCAAAACAATCTGAATGTGAATTTACCCGTCGTGGTTTACTATCCCGTCAACCGCCAGTTTTGCGACAAGGTTACCCAAGAAGCAACGAAATACTATTGGTCAAACCAACTAGCGATTTATGACCACGCATTAACGGGTGTGTCGATTAACTTTAGCAGCTTCTTTGAGTGGTTTAAGGATCTGGAGGATCTAGAAAACGAATGGCGTCGAGATAATCCCGAACACCGCGATATCCTCCTAGAAGCCATCCGACAAGCGATATCCTGTCTGTTACCCGGTTTTGCTAACTTGCGGGTGCGACGTGCCCCCTTACGGATGACAGTGACGAAACAAGGTCGAGAATTAGTCGTTAATCAACTATCAGAAGGTGAAAAAGGCTTACTCTCACTCGCCGCCGATTTAGCCAAACGATTAGCGATCGCGAATCCGGGGTTAGCGAATCCCCTAGAAGGGAGTGGTGTGGTTCTGATTGATGAGATTGAACTCCACCTGCATCCGAAATGGCAACATGAGATTGTACCAGCACTGACTCGCACTTTCCCCAACTGTCAGTTTATTGTAGCGACTCATTCACCCCAGGTGATTGCCAATGTGAACCCCCAACAGGTTTACCTTCTCCAAGCTATCCCCGATAGTGAAATGGGAGACACTCCGGTAATTATCGCCAAACATCCAGAACCCTCAATAAGTCAAGATAGCAATGCTTTGCTCCAAGAACTGATGGAGGTTTCGGTTAGCTAGAGACAGCGACAACCCTTAAGTCCAATATTCTGACCTGAGCGAAGGTTCAGGTGAGCGAAGGTTCAGGCGGCATGGGATAAATCGCCAGTCTACAGACACATCATTTTAGACTCTCCTAGAACTTAAGTTTCTTGACATCTAAGTTACCATTCGTAGGGGCACGATACTATCCATTGGTATCAACTTAAGGTCGAAAACCAATGCTGGTAAGGTTTTAAACTGTGGCTATCTACTCCTTGACATTTTCCCCCTCATCCCCTAACCCCAACTCCGGACCCCCCTCGTTCCCCCCTACAAGAGGCAGGGCTAATTCATTGTGATGAGAGAAAATTAGGACGACCAGAATTTAGCGTAAACTAAATCTTGCAGCCATAGTTTAATCGAGTCATTTGCTTGCTATGAAGGTCAATCTCCTGGAAGCCTTAACCCAAGTGCCAGACTTTCGTGCCGCAAGAGGACGGCGTTATCCTTTGTGGTTACTTCTTTTGCTGGTGATTATGGGAACTCTGAGTGATTGTTTAGGTTATCGTGCCCTGGAAGATTTTTGTCGGAGGCATCATGAGGCATTGGTGACAACTCTGCAATTACCTCCGACTCGTTTTCCTTCTGACTCCACTTTTCGGCGGGTGATGATGGGAATAGATTTTACAGATTTAGCTAATATTTTTAATAATTGGGTATATAGTAGTCTTCCTCAGGGAGAACAAGACTGGTTAGGAGTTGATGGTAAAAGTATTAAGGCTACTGTCAGCAATTACGACCAAGCTTATCAAGATTTTATTAATGTAGTTTCGGTATTCAGCGCTCAAAAAGGAGTTCCCATTGCTCTCCAACAATTTCACAACAAACAAGGGAGTGAAATTGCTGTTGTGCAAAATCTCCTAGCTACTTTAGACCTAGAAGGAGTTGTTTTCACTTTGGATTCCTTACATTGCCAAAAAAAACTGTACAGTTAATTATAGAAGGTGGCAATGATTATGTGATTGCTGTTAAGGGTAATCAAAAACGTCTACATGAACAAATTAAGCTGACTACTGAACAAAGGTTACCTGTTAGCCTTGATATCACCACAGAGCGCCGAAGTGATCGCATTACGACTCGCTCCGTCTCGGTTTTTGATGACCTGAGTGGCATTAGTTATGATTGGGAAGGTTTGCAACGTTTAGTTAAGGTAGAACGCTTTGGTACACGAGCAGGTAAACCCTATCACCAAATAGTATATTACATCAGTAGTCTGACTATCAATGCAGCACAATTTGCCCAAGGTATTCGGGGTCACTGGGGCATCGAGAATCGTTTACATTGGGTTAAAGACGTGGTGTTAGATGAAGATAATTCTCGGATGCGACAAGGTAACGCTCCCGCTAATTTTTCTATTATTCGTAGTTTAGTATTAACTATCTTGCGCTACAATGGCTATTCATCTATAACCACCGGAATTCGGCTGATTAGTCATAACCTGGAACAAATTTTTCAGCTAATAAGAAATGTGCCGACTCGCGTTGTTGAGCCAAATCCCAAAACCTTTATGGTAAGCAGCTCCTAGGCGAGTCCTAGTTTATTCGCGATCGCCTTGTTGAGCCAAACCCCAGAACCTTTGTGGTAACCAGCTCCTAGGTGAGTCCTAGTTTATTCGCGATCGCGTAAAGTAACTATTTGTTCTAATGGTGTTCTTCTAGCCCAGAGTCGTCTTGCCGTCTGATACCAAATCCAGTTCCCATACCCCCCTTACAAAGACATTTTTGAAAACGGTAAAAGCCTTATGTAACATTGTTGATGGCGTTTTGCTGTTCTAATTTATAAGGTGGTTCTCGCAATCGGATTTGGTATGAATAGTCCTGGTTGCCCTAATTTTCTCTCATCACAATGAATTAGCCCTGCTACAAGAGGGGGGAGGACAGATGATGCGGGAGCTTTTTTGGCAGGGGGGAGGACAGAGGATGCGGGAGCTTTTGTTGCACGGGAGAAGGGGAACCCTCTCCCCGCTCCCCTCTCCCCGGCGTGGGAGAGGGGCTGGGGGTGAGGGGTTGAGCTTAAGTTGACACGGGTGGATACTATCGTGCCCTTACCATAAGTTGCCTTTGTGTGTAAGCTGGTTTTAACGAGCTTTGACCAGAATTAAATCATCTTCTTGCTTCACCTCATAACCAGCCAAGGAATCTTTAGCGGGTCCTTTAATAACTGTGCCATCGATGGCGAATTTAGAATCATGACAGGGACAGACAAATTCGGTTGGCTCGGCTTGCCACTTTACTGTACAGCCTGTGTGAGTACAGGTAGGATTGACCGCTATAATCCTGTTCGAGTCCTCTGGATCACGCACGACTAAGATTGAACCGGCTGAAAATTTTTCGTTGAGGATTTCACCGTCTTGATCCAATTGAGCGACTGTACCCACCGACTCAAATCCATCCGCACGAGTAGTATTAGTTGTAGAGTTAGTTGTAGAGGTTGATTCCTCCGTTTTTGGCGAACAAGCAACCATGGCAACTGGCAAGTAACTAGCGATGCCACCAATACCCACCCAAGTTAGAAAGTCTCGACGATTCATAAGTCAAACAGTCTTTACGATAGCTATTTCTAATGATGTGAGGTTAAGCTTAAGGTAGAGACACAACCTTTGCGCCTCTACCACTATACCGCATCCGATTGCTTAATTTAATTCTTCCAACTATCCGTTAGCAATCATCACCCTAAACAACCTCCCCAAACAAATTTTGGGCAGTGCCACATTCTGGGCAATTTTCAAAGTTTAAATTATTGGTGGTAAATCCGCATTCAGGACAAACATAGAACACCATTTTAGCATCTTTCCAGTCTTCGAGGTTGTCTTTGGCTTGAGTGTAGTATTTAGCATGTTCAGTTTCAGCTTGTACGGCATAAGTAAAGGTTTGAACTGCCTCTTGATTGCCTTTTTGCTTCGCCTGCTCAATGAACTCCGGATACATGGTATCCCGCTCGTAGGATTCTCCGTTAATGGCTTCTTCCAGATTTTCTCGAGTGGATTTAACCTCTGGAGTTTCAATCGTTGCTTCCGGTTTGGCTCCAAGTTTGCGAATTACAGCCGCGTGATTAGCCGCATGTATAGCCTCAGCTTGGGCAGCCGCTTGGAAGAGACGAGCAACTTGTTGATAGCCCTCTGTTTCTGCTTTTTTCGCAAAAGCTAGATAACGAGCATGAGCATTGGATTCACCATTATAGGCAGCTTGGAGGTTTTTCAATGTCACTGCATCTGGGCTGGATGTTTCCTGAGAAACCTCTTGGGTTGTCACCGATGTTGACGGTTCAACCGTAGCAGTTGGGGGTTGCTGGGTGCAACCGACTAATGCTAATACTCCCAGGGCGGCAATTGATACAAATTTAGCTGTTTTTTTGATTGGACGACTCATCGTTGCACTCTCCTCGTTATTAAATAGTTTTCTCTTTTATGTAGAAACGTGCCATGGCACTTATGTAGAGACGTGCCATGGCACTTATGTAGAGACGTGCCATGGCACTTATGTAGAGACGTGCCATGGCACGTCTTAAGTGGTAAGTTGGAACCGGAATCAGGATTTTATTATTTGCCTGTTTTGGGGGTAGATGGACGTTTTTTAAATAAACCTGTCATGCTCAACCCTGTCACTAACAACCCCACTAATCCCAACCCATTCAACAACGGATAGATGGTTTCAAGACCCAAAAATTTTAAGGTATGCAGTTGCATCAGAATCCTAGCGATCTCGTCTTGATGAAACCATTCGTCAAAAATGGTGTAACCCATGCCAGTAATCACGGTTAGAATTAACGGGAGACAGGTAGCGATCGCGATTAGGCGGTGGTATTTACGAAAGGTGCGTATCATGGACATCCCCTCCTCCATGGCTTGAGACTTCTGACGTTATCCATCACCGTTTCCGGCTGTAGTTAAGACTTTAGGTGGAAAAGGTAAAGAACTCGGGTGGATACCACAGTTGTGCCAAGAAAAGTTGGGGAAAGTCGTTAACTCCCCCAATTACAGGTTTATCTTGGTTAGGCATTGTCCATTTCACCCTCCTTAGACTTGATCGCACGTTGACTGCGGTCTTCGAGCAGGTAATGGTACACTAAAGCCGCCGCACCACCACCAGCTAAGGGACCAAGCCAATAGAGCCAAATGTACTGGAGTCCCCCTCCCAATAAAGCTGGACCGAGATAACGAGCAGGGTTCATGGCGGCACCACTAATCGGTCCACCCGCCAGGATATCGAGGGTAACGGTTAACCCAATAAACAAACCGCCGACTTGGGGGGCACGTTTATCCATCGCTGTGCCAAAAACCACGAAGACGAGAAAGAAGGTGAGGATAAATTCCAGCACTAAGCCCATAATTGGAGTTTCTCCATTACCTAGTGCAGGTGTACCCATTTTAATTGCTTCCAGTGGCTCTAGGGGTATCGCTAACTTAATCAGACTGGCAGCAAAGATGGCTCCTAAACACTGAACAATAATATATCCCAAACCATCTTTGAGATTAATTTTGCCCGCCAACCAAGCGCCGAAGGTGACGGCTGGATTGAGATGACCCCCACTAATGGCGGCGGTAGCGCTAACCATGACAGCAATGGTTAAGCCGTGGGCTAGAGCAATGGCGACTAAATCGACATCTGTGTCACCTTTGATGATATAGTTCGTTGCGATCGCACCAACGCCAATAAATATTAAGGCAAACGTGCCGATAAACTCAGCAATTAAAGCTTTTGAATTCATTATCTCTAGTATCTTAATACTCTGTATAAACAGCCTTGCCACTCGCTGAGAATGGCTTGGTACAAAAAATAGACGGTAAATGTAAAGATTCGGTAAAGAAATAAAAGTTGTATTCCGTCACACCACCATTAGGGGTTCTTCTGTGCCGTTCCCCGACTAAAAAAAAAGACATGGTTCGAGACCATGATTTTGGGTAAAAATAGGTCGAGGTGTTCAGTGTTGTGCCTAAGCTGTCATGCATTTAAATTGGGTATTAGTAGCGAGCAAGATGCTTGATGTAGCGAGCAAGATGCTTGATGTAGCGAGCAAGATGCAAAGCCTGCGGCATGGCTTCGCTTAACGCACTACGGCAAGGATTTCGTCATTATTGACATTAAGGTTTAAATGCCGAACAGCTTACCCCTAAGAAAATATAGGTAGATACACCTGAAAACAACTGCCAACTCCTAACTTACTCCTCACCGTAATGTCTCCACCATGACGTTGGGCAATAGCTTTGGCGATCGCTAAACCTAACCCAGAACCCTCCTGGCGCTGAGTTCGGGCTCTATCGGCTCGCCACAGGCGATCAAAAATAAAGGGTAAATGTTCTGGAGCAATACCAATTCCTGTATCTTCTATACTGACAACCACCCAGGTTTCATCTGTACTCATCGACAGGGTAACTGTACCCCCTGATGAGGTGTATTGCAGAGCGTTTTCGAGCAGATTACAAAATACACGAAAAAGCTGAGAGGCATTTCCATTGACAAAAACGTCAGGTTGTAGTAATAGTTTCAGAGTCATATCTTGGGCTTCGGCGTTGGGTTCGAGACGTTCCTCAACATCTTCCAAAAGTTCGTCAAGGGGAATCACCGCCCATTCGCGGGTTGGTGCAGGGGTTGTCGCATCCGTTCGGGCTAGTAACAGGAGATCCTCTACCAAACGACTCATCTGGCTAGTCGCCGACGCGATCGCATCCAATTTTTCCACATCCGCCGGATGAATCCGTTCTGGATGAGTCTGCATTACTTCCACTGACGCCTTAATCGCCGTCAGGGGGCTGCGTAACTCATGAGATGCATCGGCTGTAAACTGTTTAAGTTGCTGAAAACTATGCTCAATGGGCTTCATCGACTGCCGAGTCAGCCACATACCGCCCACTCCAATCAGTCCTAACGCCAGAACACCTGCTACACCTGATCCCCAACGTAACTGGGTGAGGACAGCTTCCACAGACTCCGTGGATTCACTGGCGCGGACATAACCTTCGAGTTGTCGTTGTCCTTGGCTGTAACTGTACGCGGGAATCGTTAAGGTACGAATCTGCCCTTGTTCCCCTGTCTGGAATCCTTCTTGCAGGGGAAAAGTGGGTGAAAGGGTGCCAGAGATCGCTAATCGTTGCTTATCCGCCCCAAACCACTCCACACCTTGATCCGGTTTACTCAGATTCTGCCAGGGAATGTCGAGATCACCATCTCCATCTAAAGGGCGATAAGCTGGTTGATCAACGGCATCTTTATCCTGCTTAATCGCCACTAAACTATGAGCCGCCGCTTGGGCTAAATTGAGCAGACGTTTATCTAATTGCTGATAGAGACTATGGGCAAAAAATTCATAGACCACACCATTGGATATTACCCGAATTGCCACCATAACAATCAGATAAGAACCCAATAGACGCCAGCGCAAGGATTTAAACTGGGGGCTGACAGAGTTTTGATGCTTTACTTCGGAAAGAGGGCAAGGTTTTGAGTGTGTAGGAGCGGGTTTAGGGATTTTCTTTTGGCTATTAAGGGTAACGTTTTGGCGAAACCAACTCTGACTGAGTTTTGGATTTTGACCTTTCGCTTTACTCCTAGGTAACCTGGTTTTGAACCCAAATTTGGGTAAAAATTTATACATTTTTTCGCTCTGACCCTACGTCTTTCCCTTGGCTCATGCAAGCTTCAGCCGATACCCGATACCATAAACAGTTTGAATCAAATCCGGTGGAGCGCCGGCTGCTCTCAGTTTCTTGCGTAAGTCTTTGATATGAACCTTAACCGCTTCTTCTCCGGGTGGATCATCCCATGACCAAAGCTGCTCTAAAATAGCGCTACGACTCTGCACACGACCATGACTTCGTAACAGTAATTCCAGCAAACCATATTCCTTGGGTGTCAGATGCAGGGGTTGTTCAGCATAAGTCACTTGACAGGTATTCGGATCGAGGCTCAGACGTTCCCATTCAAGCACCGGGGGTAGGCTAGAATTACCTCGACGCAGTAATGCCCGAATGCGAGCGGTTAATTCGGGTAAGTCAAAGGGTTTCACCACATAATCATCTGCACCTGCATCTAATCCGATCACCTTATCATTGCTGGTGTCTTTAGCCGTCAGCATCAGCACCGGGGTCATTTTACCGGAACGTCGCAAGCGTTGACAAAAGCTAATTCCATCGAGTTTAGGTAGCATTACATCCAGCAGGATGAGTTTATAGCTGAATGCTTCGACAAAATCCCACCCCGCTTCGCCATCGGTAGCCATATCAACAATATAATGTTGGTCTTGCAGAGTTTCCGCCAGCGCTTTAGCAATGCGCTGATCATCCTCAACCAGCAGAATCCTCATGATTGTTCACTGCTATTTACGGGTAGATAGTTTCTATATTAACTTTTCACTTTAGAAGGCTTCGGCTATGCTTTTCCCTGTACTGTATCCGCCATAAATTCGGCTGACGCGATCGCGATCGCACACCCTGTTCCCTCAAACTTAATATCTTCAATCTTATCCTCGGTTGGATTAAGCTGTATCGTTAGTTCAATCGTGTCACCACACATCGGGTTATGTCCGCGATGATATCCATCAACAGGATCGGTTTTGCCTCGATTTCGAGGGTTCTTTGAGTGTTCTAGAATAATTTGCTGGTTGAGTCGTTGAGTCTTTGAGTCTTTGAGTATACCCAATTTAAAGGCATGACAGCTTACAGCAGTGCCGTTCCCCTACAGGTAATGACTGGTATGCTGGTGGGCAATGCCCACCCTACTTCTACTTCCTTTCCCAGAGGAATTTCCGGATTTATCCCTATCGGACAACCGTTGCTAAGATAAGAGAGATTGAACTGAACCCAAACAGAACCAGTCTGTACAATCACAACTGAAACCTTCTCTAGGGGCAGGTTTAGTCAAATCGGGGCGAAAAAAAACGATAATTGTGAAACCCACCCCTACATTCGGAAAAACTCCTTCATCCCGATGTACATAGCAACGGAAAAATGCTGGATGTGGCTTACCCACTAGGGCTAAAAAAAAATCCCTAGCCCAAATCAGTGAGCCAGGGAACGTCAATCAGGGTGCATCTACCATTCCACTCTTCTGGAATAGGCGGGGTTGATCCGGAACAATCCTGGATCAGTTCCTCAATTTGAGTTCAGTAGCATCCGCCGCCGAAAAATTCCAGGGTTCTCAACAAGGGTTAATGTCTCGCCCCTCATCCATAAGGTCAAAAGGTCTCATTGAATACATGACTCGCGTCTGAGTCCCTAAACTCTATAAGGAAACTTTCATAGAATTAAATCAATCTATATCTAAAGACACTATGAATGCGATAAATATTGTAAACCCAGTAAAAACCCTTGACATTCAGCAAACTTGACCAGGCAATAGCAGTGGCACAGGAATTCCATATCTCTGTGACCCCTTTGGGGGATGACCAGCATCTAGTGCGGATTGAACGAGTCGCACCCGGGGTGCCTTTGGCAGAAGAACAAGTGCGTTGGCCCATGGATGAGTGGTTAACGCAAGCGAGACAACTGATGAATGATCCCCTTCTGGGCTTGTTACAAGGGGGGGCTGGCGGTATGGATGAGTTGTTTTTCTTGCCTAACTCCGATCAGCAAGTGCGTCAATCCTGCCAAAACTTGGTGGCGCTGGGTCAGGAACTCTATAATGCTTTATTTCAAGGGAGCTTGCGTGATAGCTGGATGATGGCACAAGCGATCGCGCAAAATCAACGCACTGTATTACGACTACGCCTGGGACTCAAAGGAAATCGCTTACCCCGCTTACCCTGGGAAGTTCTCCATGCAGGCGATCGCCCTTTGGCAACGGGGACGGATGTCGCCTTCTCCCGGTATCAACTCAGCACCGGGTTGATGCGACCAATTCATTCTCTCCCCCCTCAACCTAATCCTGTCCTGAAAATTCTTATGGTCATTGCTGGACCGAGTGATCAAGAGAGTTTAGAACTGGCACAGGAAGCAGCACATCTACAAGAAGAACTCAAAAACCGTTCTCGCCAAGAACCCCCGGCGATTCAACTCACCATTCTCGAACAACCGGGACGAGAACAACTTACCCAAGCTTTAGAACAAGGTCAATATCAAGTCTTCCATTATGCAGGTCACAGTAGTCTGGGGGATTCTGGCGGTGATGTTTATTTAGTTAGTAATAAAACCGGATTAACGGAAACCTTAAACGGTAATGACTTAGCCGGATTGCTGGCAAATAACGGCGTGCAATTAGCCGTATTTAATTCCTGTCGTGGCGCTTATACAGCCACCTCAGACCCCTTAGACAATGGCAAAGAGCGCAATTTAGCCGAAGCCTTGGTCAAGCGAGGTATTCCTGGGGTTTTGGCAATGGCAGAGCGAATTCCTGATGAAGTGGCACTCACCCTGACTCGCCTCCTGTATCGGAATCTCAATCAAGGCTATCCGATTGATCTGAGTCTGAGTCGAGCGCGACAGGGGCTAATTTCTGCCTATGGCTCTAACCAATTATATTGGGCGCTGCCTGTACTTTACCTGCATCCCGAATTTGATGGATTCCTCACCAACGTGGACGATGACTATCACCATCGGGAAGAACGATTACAGTTATCGGAACCACCAGATATGCCATTAGTCTCTGATGAAAGTGACGCCGAACTATTCACACAACAGATGTTAAACAGAACGAGGTTAGAGGATGAGGATGAGTTCCTGCTAGAGGAGAAACCTCCCCTAGCTAAGTATGAGTATCAACCGAGGCAAAATTGGCTCGATGAGACGCCCTCAGAGGAGACGCCCTCAGAAGATGAGGGGGATGATCCGTCTAGCTTTATTAAGAATTTACTCGAACAACTGGATAGTGAGCCGGAGATCGAGGAACCGAAATTACCTCCCCTAGATCCGAACCATCCCCCACAACCAGCGCCTGAACAAGAGAATCAGGACGTACCCAACCCGCCGCCTCAGCAATCCCCGGTTTCCTCAGCCGCGCCAGCACCAACGTCTGTGCCAAAAACAGCAAGGCTGTCATCTGAGGATACGGTTAAGTCTAAACCTTCGCCAGCGCAACCGACTCAAAAGGGATGGCGTTCCTGGTTAGTTGCGCCTAAACTGTGGGTTGGATTGGGAGTTGGTGCTGTTGCGATCGCACTATTAAGTTTTGCCCTGGTTTGGAACCGTCAGCCGCAACCTGATACGTTAATTACATCGCCTGATTCTCCTGTGCCGAGTCTACCCCAACCCTCAGACTCAGATCAGATCAACTTAGCGCAAGCCGAAACCAGTCGCGTCACCGCTATAGCGATCGAACAATTGGGTCAGGGAAATATCGAAGCCGGAACGGAAGCGGTTGAAGCTTTACTCAATAGAGGTGCATTGTCTCAAGCCGATGCAGCGTTAAAGGCTGTTTCTCCCTCCCAATTGGATAATCCAACCATCAGTTTTTTGAGAGGACGTCTGGCTTGGCAGTCGCTTCAAACTGGGGATACAAACTATAATATCAGCGATGTGCGACGGTATTGGGAAACAGCAGTTAAAGCCCAACCTGACTTGGCTAAATATCACAATGCCCTTGGCTTTGCCTACTACGCAGAAGGAGATTTCGAGCGAGCTAACAATGCTTGGTTAGATGCTCTCACCTTAATTGAACAAGAGCAAATCGATGCAGATGTGGCGGGAAATGGGGCGAAGAAAGAAGCGTTAACAGCGTATGCGGGATTAGCTTTAGGATTCTGGAAATCTGCTCAACCACAGCCAGCCGAAAAGCGCACCAATCTTTTAAATGAATCGTTGAAACTGCGGAAAAAAGTTCTCCAAGATGACCCTGTGAATTTCCAGCCTGACGCCCTGAGTCAGAATTGGCTTTGGTCTGAGCAGGCGATCCAAGATTGGCGATCGCTCCTAGGAGAAACACAATAAAATCGGCATGGGTGGGTTCCCAAAATTCGATAAAATATGCTGTGGTAATACCTGTATGAATAGAGCAACTATTACTCTGCCTTCTCGGATAAAATTGAGTATCGATTTAACCGATGATCAGTTCTTTGAGCTGTGTCAGAGAAACCGAGATTACCGATTTGAGCGGACAACATCAGGGGAATTACTAATCATGTCACCAACGGGTAGTGAAACGGGAAATCGCAATATTGAACTCGCCTATCAACTCCAAGCTTGGAGCCGTAAGAATAATTTAGGGATTGCCTTTGATTCATCGAGTGGCTTCAAACTTCCCAATGGTGCCGAGCGTTCCCCTGATGTCTCTTGGATACGCCGGGAACGATGGGAAGCGTTAACTCCGACACAACAAAAGAAATTTGCCCCGATTTGTCCAGATTTGGTCGTGGAATTGCGTTCGGAAACCGATTCGCTGAAAGAACTACAAGAAAAAATGAGAGAATATAGGGATAACGGGGCAAAATTGGGATGGTTAATTGACCGTAAAAATAAGCGAGTTGAGATTTATCGTCCAGGAGAGGATGTAGAAATTCTCAACTCTCCGGCTACTCTGTCAGGAGAAGATGTGTTGCCGGGATTTGTGTTGAATTTAAAGGGAATTATGTAGAAGAGACGTTCCGGTGGAACGTCTCCAGACTCCAGACAGTTTGTTTGTCTTCCCATATCGCCTTAATCTATTAGAGGAAAGGTATCAAGGGAAAATAGTAACCATGGCAAAAGTAATCGTGATTACAGGTGTCAGCCGGGGTTTAGGTCGAGCAATGACTGAGGGATTTATCGCTCAAGGACATACAGTTTTGGGTTGCGCTCGAAACGAGGCGGCAATCAAGGATCTCAATCAAGCCTTTGGTCCTCCCCATAATTTTACCGTGGTCGATATTGCCGATGAAGATCAGGTGATGGCTTGGGCAAAACTTCTCCTCAACGAGTACAGTCCGCCCGATTTACTCATTAATAATGCGGCAATTATTAATAACCTCGCCCCGTTGTGGGAAATTCCCAGCCAAGATTTTTCTGATCTGATTGATGTCAATATCAAGGGAGTCGCCAATGTGATTCGCCATTTTATCCCAGCAATGATTGACCGGGGAAGCGGTATTATTGTCAATCTGAGTTCAGGATGGGGACGCTCAACCTCACCCCAAGTTTCCTCCTACTGTACCTCTAAATGGGCAATTGAAGGCATGACGCGATCGCTAGCTCAAGAATTACCCAAAGGAATGGCGGCGATTCCCCTAAGTCCCGGTATTATCCATACTGAGATGCTGGAAGTTTGCTATGGCGAAGCGGCGGCGTCTTATACGGCTATCCAAGATTGGAAGAAAAAAGCAGTTCCCTTCTTGCTGCAATTGACTCCTGCCGATAATGGTCAACCCTTAACTGTCCCCGCATGATATAATCAGAGATTCGACTCTGCGTTTGAGGCGAGACGGCAATTATCTCGCTTCAGCCTAAAAACAGCAGGTAGAGGAGAAAAACGGGAGCTATACAAAGTTTCACAAATAAAGCCTTGGGAAACCTCGCCCAAATCAGCTAAAATCGACTAATCATGTCAAATATTTGATAGTACGACGAAAGCAAAAAGGCGAGATTTTCTTGACTTAGCTATGGGGAAATTACCATTCAAGGCAAAGTCCTGGACTCTAAACCAGGGTTTAGCTGAACGCCGGAAGCCTCACGCCATATTTGTACTCAAATTGGCGTGAGATGGATAGGCGGTCAATCGATGGGGTTCAACACCCCTGAGATTGACAACCTGCGTATCAACTCACGAATAACATCAGATTGGGTTCTTTCTGTTAATTGACAAAACTTGGTGAGGTGTTCATATTCTCTGTCCGATACCCGTGTTGTTACCTGTTTCATGGTTGTCAATATGCTTTCAGTTTACTACCATTATAGCGTACAGGTTAATCAAATAAAGCTAATCGCTTCCTGTACATTGAACCTTGACAATCACCGAATATGGGCTTGGGTCCAGAAACCGACTACTCATAGTCGCATCTGTGGGCGGGTAAAATTCCAGCAGTACAAAGGCACGAACAGACTTTTGTATTGTTCCGGCGCGGAGGGGCATCCCGTGTCGTTAATAAAGCCAAGAGTCTCCTAAACAATAGTCGGATTGTCTTGGAAGCCTACACCATACCTGTACTCAGGTTGGTGTAGGAGTATGTCACTACAGCATCAAGAATCAGGGAGGATTGAAAAGTAGTGGATAACGTTTATAAACGCCACTCTTATAAGGCAAATTTTGATCAAGCCGAACGCTACCACACCCATTGGGATGAATATCTAATTATTCCGATTTGGGAGAGAAAAACAGGGCGTTGGACAGTAACGTGGCTAGAATCAGAACAGTTGCTCGAACCGACCATTATTGATCCCTTTGGCGGTTTTGATTTCCCCACAGCTCAAGCCGCGATATCGGCGGCAAAATCTCTCATTGATCATTGTTCAGATGTGGCGGCTCGGAATGCTTTAGAAGATAGGCTGATAGAAATTTTAGAAGGAAAGGGATGATATAATATCCGGCTGAATACTTACATGTTGGTGGAGACAAAGCAAAAGGCAGAAGGGAAGTAGGAAGGTTGCACTGGATTCGCATTACTTTTCTACTCGACTTTATTTACCAAGCCATAGGCTGACGACGGTTAAAAAAGCCACCCGTGGGTCCATCATCGGGTAAAGTTGCCAGCCATACAGGGGTATCAGCACCTTGCTCAATGTTTAACGGTGCAGCTTCAGAACCCATATCCGTTTTCACCCAACCCGGACAAGCCGAATTGATTAAAATATTGGTTCCTCGCAACTCCTTGGCAAACAAAGCTGTAACCGCATTGAGAGCTGTTTTAGATAGTCTGTAGGTAGGAGTGAGAATATCATAATAAGGCGAACTTGGATCACTCATTTCCGCAAAAGAACCAAGGGTACTAGACATATTGACAATGCGACCATAATTTGATTCTTTCATCAAAGGAATGCAAGCTTGACACATTAGAAAAGCGCCATAAAGATTTGTTTGCAGGGTTTGCGAGAACGTATCAAAATCTACATCCAATACAGACGTTTTTCTATCGAGTAGCACCCCGGCATTGTTCACGAGGATATGCAGTTCACCAAGTTCTTGTTTAAGCCAACGAACGGCTTTGTCAATACTCTCATGACTGTTCACATCCAAAAGACAGAAATCTACGTCTAATCCCTCTTGCTTCAGTTTTTTGCAAGCTTCCCGCCCCTTGTGGGCATCTCTGGCTCCCAGAATAACGCGGATACCTTTTTGGGCGAGTTGTTTACTAATTTCAAAACCTAAGCCTTTATTAGCACCTGTAACTAAGGCAATTTTACGGGTATGATCTTCCATATCCTTGTATTGAGAGGTTTTCAGCAACCTACTATCTGGAGGTTTCAACTAATTGTACCTGGGATAGACGCCAAGACTCTGCCAAAGCTTAGAAGATTTGATGAGATTGGCTTATTGGTTAATCCCTTGGCTAATTGGAGTTAAAATTGTCTACAATCACAGGAATTGGTTATGGAAACGCGACCTTTAGGAACTTCCGATATCAAAATCACACCGATTATCATGGGCACCTGGCAGGCGGGTAAAACCCACTGGGTGGGGATTGAAGATGCGGAAACGATTAAAGCCATCCGAGCCGCTTTTGACGCGGGTATCACGACGGTGGATACCGCAGAAATCTATGGTAATGGGCATTCGGAGCAGATTGTTGCCCAGGCATTATCCGAGGTGCGCGATCAGGTGGTTTATGCGTCCAAAGTGTGGGTGGGGAATCTGAAACACGATAAAGTTATCGAAGCCTGCGATCGCTCTCTGAAAAATCTCCAGACGGACTATATCGACTTATACCAAATTCATTGGCCCCCCGGAACATTTAATACTGAGGTAGTACCACTTGAGGAAACAATGAGCGCCTTGAACAAGTTGAAGGAACAAGGCAAAATTCGGGCAATTGGTGTATCGAATTTCTCCCACGCTCAGTTAGAAGAAGCAGCTCAGTATGGGAAGATTGACAGCTTACAACCGCCTTATTCCTTGTTTTGGCGTAAAGTCGAGCAGGATGCCCAACCCTACTGCATTGAGAATAATATCTCAATCTTGGCATACTCATCCCTCGCCCAAGGATTGCTCACAGGTAAATTTGGACCCGATCATCAATTAAGAGAAGGCGATCATCGTGCCAAAAATCGTCTGTTTCAAGGAGACAACTATAAACGAGCGCAGCAAGCTTTAGATAAACTGCGCCCAATTGCCGAACGTCATAATTGTAGTCTGGCTCAATTATCCTTAGCTTGGTTAATTGCCCAACCGCAAACGAATGCGATCGCGGGAGCGCGTCATGAGGGACAATCCTCTAGTAATGCTAAGGCGGCTGAGGTGAAGTTATCTCAAGAAGAACTGCAAGAAATTGACGCGATCGGACGTATTGTTACTGATCCCCTGGACGATAATCCCGTGATGTGGGATTGGAATTCATAACAGACCAATAATTAGGGCTTGCTGTACAAACTGGAAACCCTTATCAATCAAGGCTCAGCAAGCCCTACTTAGTGCAAGTCTCTTGTCCGCCATCTGTGTCAACTTAAGCTACAGCTCCCGGAGCTATGTAGAGGCGTTCCATGGTGCGTCTTCACCCTTCTTCGTTCACGGAATGCGGATCTGTAGGGGCGTGTTTTACCACTATCGTTTCTGAGCCAGCCCCGATTTGACTAAACCCGCTCCAATTTAACTTTCTAAGAAATAACATAACCTGTTTTACGTTTAATATAATCTAGAATCTTCTGATAACTCTCTGGATCAGTTTGCTCATTAATAATAATCGGAATTGAACTATCGGGTAACCAAAAGGTTAACTTGCCACTCGCCGCGTGAGAAAAGCTACTGATGCGGTTTAGATCAATTACATAATCACTGCGCTCATATCTAACTTGAATCCAAGATCCAGCTAGGGAATGAGCACAGACTTGTTTAATATACTCCAAAACTTGATGATACCCCTCTGGATCACCTTGCTGATTAATGATAATCTGGTGGGCACTATTCGGCAACCAGAAGATAATTTTGCCGTTGGGAGCGCAGGCAAACGCACTGATGCGATCTAAGTCAATCACATAATCACTGCGTTCATAATCAATTTGTATCCAGTACGCCACAAAACCTCCTCAAGCTATTGCGAGCTTTGAGTTATGAGTTGTGGATAATTTGGGTAAACTCATAACTCAAAATTCAAATCTCTAGGTCACGATACCTGCACTGGGGATTGCTGGATAATGGAAGCATTGGTTGGAGAAATTGCATCTTCACTCTGGCATTGCTCGATCGCAGCTTGCACAAATCCTTTAAACAAGGGGTGGGGCGTACTCGGTCGAGAGCTAAACTCTGGGTGAAACTGAGTCGCCAGGAAAAATGGATGATCGGGGTATTCAATGATTTCCACTAAGCGACCATCGGGGGATGTGCCACTAATCATATAACCTGTGTCTAAAAGCAGGTTACGATAGGCATTATTAAATTCATAGCGATGTCGGTGACGTTCATAAATCACCTCCTCCTCATAGAGTGAAGCAGCTAAGGTATTGGGCAGAATCCGACAAGGACACATCCCTAAGCGCATCGTACCCCCTAAGTCCACAACATCCTGCTGTTCGGGCAACAAGTTAATCACGGGATTCCGAGCATTGGGGACAAACTCAGCACTATGAGCATCTTCAAGCAGGGCAATATTTTGCGCCCATTCAATGACAGAACACTGCATTCCCAAGCATAAACCCAGGAAAGGAATTTTTTGGGTACGGGCATATTCAATTGCTGCTACTTTGCCATCGACGCCTCGGATACCAAAGCCTCCCGGAACAATGATCGCGTTGGCTCCCGCTAAAAACTTTTCCGCACCCTCGGTTTCAATATCTTCCGAACTTACCCAACGGATGTTGAATTCGCTCCCTAATGCGATCGCGGCGTGGCGCAATCCTTCGACAACCGACAGATAAGCGTCACTCAAGCGGATATACTTACCGACAATGGCAATTTCCACCTGATGGATGGGGCGATGCATACGTTCCACCAAGGTTTGCCACTGGCTTAAATCAGGTTCCCGTTGGGGGAGTTGTAATAAATCTAAGCTTTGGTTTGCCAGTCCTTCTTGTTCTAGAATCAGGGGGACTTCATAGATGCTATTGGCATCGGGAGAGGTAATCACGGATTCTACAGGCACATCACAGAACTCCGAGAGTTTCTCTTTAATCCCTGGTTGCAGGGGGCGATCGCACCGACAAACTAAAATATCCGGTTGAATGCCAATCGAACGCAGTTCTTTCACCGAATGCTGAGTCGGCTTGGTTTTCATTTCACCCGCTGACGGAATCCACGGTAGCAGGGTGACGTGCATATACAGCACATTATTGCGCCCCACATCCTTACGGAATTGACGAATCGCTTCCAAAAATGGTAAGGATTCAATATCCCCGACGGTTCCCCCAATTTCGGTAATTACCACATCCGGATTGGTATTTTTTGCCACCCGATGAATCCGTTCTTTAATCTCATTGGTAATATGGGGAATCACCTGAACCGTTCCCCCCATGTAGTCACCGCGACGCTCTTTATTCAGAACCGCCTGATAGATTGATCCGGTGGTGACACTATTGAGGCGAGACATCAGCGTATCCGTAAACCGCTCATAATGTCCCAAGTCTAAATCCGTCTCCGCCCCATCTGCTGTGACAAAGACTTCCCCATGTTGAAAGGGACTCATAGTTCCTGGATCGACGTTAATATAGGGGTCTAGCTTAAGAATCGACACCGAATAGTCCCGTGATTTGAGTAATCGTCCTAAGCTAGCAGCAACGATACCCTTACCGATGCTAGATACAACCCCACCTGTTACAAAGACAAATTTAGCCATAGAATTTTTAAGTACGCCAGACTTTTCAAGATGCACCCCGTTAATTGTGCCACAGTCTTTTCAGATTGTTGGGAGTCGGGCTGGAGTGTGACGCCCTCAATCACTGATAAGAGTAATCTTCCCCTGACCGGTTATTGAAATTGCCATCACCCTGTACACCCAAACCAATGAAACTCGCTTCTCCTAATTTCAGACGCCACAAGTCACGCTGAGAACATCCTTTCTCCATTTTCTATGCACAACTCGTCTACGCTCTGCCCGATTAGTTTTTGGGATTCTTTTATCCTTTACGTTGAACATCCGCTCTCGTCTGGAATGTCCACCCCGAAAGCCTGACGCTTTTTTCGTCCTGCTTTTCTCCCCAAGCCCGATGAACTATACCTGACAATGCCCCTAGCCCCTCTCCCACTCAACGCTCATCCCTCTTCCCAAGCTAGACGACTTGCGATCGCTTCCGACTGGCAAGGTAACAAATTATCCGCATACCTTTACAAAAGTTGATGTTTCGTTATCTAATATATATATAGTCACTGTACTCAACATAGCCCTAAACTCACTGCACAAGGAGAGCCTCTTCATCTCTACTTTATAAATCAGCTCTCAAATTTTACAGCTTCTTTACCAAAAATAGGGCGATTTTCCGTATACTCAACCTAAATATAGGGTGTTGTTTAGGTTGTTTATGAAAAAAGCTACTTTATTCTTCAAAGCTGCACTTCTAGGAACCACTTGTTTTCTAGTCTATGAATCGCCCCTACAGGCAGCTACCTTTTCAGACACTTCACCGTTTCATTTCACCACAGTCGTCAACAACGGTGATAACATTCCTGGCACTAATCGGTTATTTAACAGCTATAATCAACCCTCAGTCAATAGCAGTGGTCTTGTTGTCTTTCGTGCTCGCAGTCGAGGTGGACAAGGTGGGCAACCGAGTACTGGCATCTTTAGCCGTGATCTGCTCAATCTTGGTTCGATCGAAGCGATCGCAACACGGGGTTCTCTTGTACCTGAGCCGAACAACACCAGCGCCGAGTTTACGGAGTTTCCGTCTTTCCCGCGAATCGATATCGATTCTAGCATGACAGCGACCCGTGGACAATCTAACCCAGTATGGCAGGTTATCGATCCGGTCACGGGGGAAACAGTGACTCAGTTGGGGACTTCCGGAATTTACACCAATCCCATGGGAGAGCTGGTCACGGGAGCTAGCCAGCTTGGTGAAGTGAGTGGATTTGACTACTTCAGCGTTCCAAGCAGTAGCCCCACTACGCGATTTGACCAGTTTCCTGGCGCACCTGCACCCACCGATGGCAGCACCATCGTCTTTAAGGGAAATTGGACGGATCAGGCAACAGGAGAAGGGAAGACGGGGGTTTATTTTCGGGATGTCTTGGCGAATGGTGGCACGAATTCCGTTGAGTTGATTGCCGATAGCAATACCGTTATCCCTGGTAACAATCCTACGGGCATTCTCTTTGGTTCAACAGCACCGCCGAGTGCCGCGAGGGGAAATGCTGTATTTCTCGGCGTTGATAATGAGGAATCGCCAACTTTGGGCGGTATCTATCAAGTATCGTTGCTTGAGCCGAGAACCCTTAATCCATTAGTGTCTCTTGGTGAAACTGCACCAGGTAGCAGTTTGCCCTTCACTCGATTGGGTGAGGCATTGTCCTTCGATGGAAATTATCTGGCATTTTGGGGAGCATTGGGTAGCGAGACGAAACCGATTACCCTATTTTGTCCGGAAGAGGGCAATCAAGCGCGGGTTGATTATTGCCAAAGCTTGTATCCCAATGGCTTTACCACTGAAGTCGCTGCTAACCAAGGTATTTTCCTCACGAATACCGAAACGCTAGAGACTCAGCTTATTGCCCAAACGGGTGAGGAAGGTTTCTCTGACTTTCTATTCTGGAATTTCTCCGGTCGTCCACCTGGGGTTGGTGAGGGTGAAGATGAGGAGGGTGACTTGGAACTGGCACGCTGGCGTTCCACAGCTTTTGTTACGGTTGATGGTTCGCAAATTGCTTTTAAAGGCAGCAAAGATTCCGGAATTGAAGGGATTTATGCTCTGTTGGGGCTAGATTCAGAGCTGTTAACTGTAGTGGATACCTCTATGCTCGGTGAGGTGTTAGATCCGGAAGCGACGGGTCTAACTATTTCTTCGGTTGGCATTGAGCGTGATGGCTATCGCGACGGCTGGTTGGCACTGACGGCTAGTATGGTAGGGGATGCGGAAGAAGATTCTTGGGCAGGAATTTATGTGACTCGCACAGCTACTGTTCCAGAACCCTCGTTTTCTCTATTGACAGGTGCGATCGTGTTCGCATTGGGTCTAAGATGTAAGCGCAAAAGTCGTCCTTGATAATCAATAATAGACTGGTTGAAGTTAAACCCATTCAGGTTAAACGCCATGGTACGCTTGTTCCCGTAGAATTTATTCATAGCAGCATGGATAAATATTACGAAGATTAAGAGGACTATGGCAAAATTTTATTCAGAACTCCCCCCAAATTTACAAAACTTTATCAAAGAACAACAGATTTTTTTTACGGCGACAGCACCTCGACAGGGGCGGATTAATCTATCTCCCAAAGGGATGGACACGTTGCGCTGTCTTGATCCGAAAACCGTCGCTTATCTGGATTTAACAGGTAGTGGCAATGAAACGGCGGCTCATTTGCAGGACGATGGTAGACTAACGATCATGTTTTGCAGTTTTACCGATAAACCTCTAATTTTACGCCTTTACGGTCAAGGGCGGGTAATTCGCCCCGTTGCTCCAGAATGGGACACCTTTTATACCCACTTTAATTCGCTGCCAGGACAACGGCAAATTATTGTTCTAGATATTGAATCCGTGCAAACCTCTTGTGGCTATGGTGTTCCCCTATATGAATTTCAAGGTGAACGAGAAACTCTGGTTGAATGGTCAGAGAAAAAGGGAGAACAGGGCATTTATGAATATTGGCAGGCGAAAAATATCCAAAGCATTGATGGATTACCCACTCATCTTTTATCCGATTGAAAAAGTAGGCAGGGTGTAGGGGCGGGTTTCACTACTATCGTTTTTTGCCCACCCTAATGTCACTAAACCCGCCCTGTCTAAATGACGAATGACTGAATAAATGACGAATGACGAATGACGAATGACGAATAATAAATGAAAACCATCCTAGGATTAGCTGTATTAGCATCAGTCATGGCATCTCCAGCTTTGGCGGAACAGCCTCTTTTCCTGACGTATCCGTCTGACAATCATCAAACTACTGCGGAACAAATTTTCTTAATTGGAACAGCACCACCAGCAGAAGACGTGCGGGTCAATGGTCAAGTTATCCCCCGCAGTCCGGCTGGACATTTTGCGCCGAGTTTCCCCTTAAAATTGGGCAAAAATCGCTTTACCCTGCGCTATCAAAATCAGACCATTCAGATTAATGTAACTCGCATTGACCCGACGCCAAACGTGCCAACTGAGTTAAGTTTTGCCCAGGATTACCTCACCCCAAACGTGGATATTGCCAGATTACCTGGAGAACTAATCTGTTTTCGTGCGATCGCGCCGCCAAATGCTACGGTAACAGTGAACCTGGCAAATCAAACCATTCCGTTAATGGCTCAATCCCAGGATATCCAGTTACCGCCCAATTCCGCCGGATTAATTGACCAAAATCAGGCTGGTGTTCAATCGACGACGGGTGACTATCAGGGCTGTGCAACCGCAGAAATTGCGGCAAATTTAGGACAACCAAACTATCAATTAACCTTGAATGGGAAAACCATAAGTCAAGCTGCACCTGGACAGATTTCCATTCTCAACCCTGTTGAATTAGAGGTGGCTGAGGTGATTGTTGATGCAGGTGTAGCCCGAACCGGACCTAGTACCACCTATTCTCGCCTTACCCCCTTACCCAAAGGCGTCAGGGCGACGGTGACAGGGCGTGAAGGTGAATGGGTACGTTTAGATTATGGGGCGTGGATTAAAGCCGAAGAAGTGCGTATTGTTCCGAATACGGTTCCGCCAACCGCCGTGATTCGCAGTATCCGCGCCCGTCAGATTCCTGGGGCGACAGAAGTGGTGTTTCCGTTAAATACACCTGTACCTGTGACGGTTCAGCAAGGCGATCGCACGTTTACTTTAACGCTGCATAATACAACCGCCCAAACGGATGTGATTCGCTTGGATGATGACCCCCTGATTAAACGCCTAGATTGGCAACAAGTTACACCAACTCAGGTCAACTATACATTTAACTTGAAATCTGATCAACAATGGGGGTATGACCTGAGATATGACCAAACTAATCTGATTCTTACCTTACGTCATCCGCCAACTGTTCGCACTCAAAACGTAGAACTCAATCCTGAAAATGCTTTACAACCTTTAAAAGGAATTAAAATTCTTCTTGATCCGGGACATGGGGGGGCAGAATTAGGGGCGAGGGGACCAACAGGTTATCCGGAAAAAGATGTGAATTTAATTGTGTCGAAGTTACTGCGCGAACAACTTCAGAAAAAGGGTGCAACGGTATATATGACACGGGAAACCGATCAGGCGGTGTCATTGGGCGATCGCGTGACTATGATTAACCAAGTTAAACCTGCGATCGCACTTTCGATTCATTACAACGCCCTCCCGGATGCAGGTGATGCGATAAATACCAAAGGGGTTGGTATGTTTTGGTATCATCCTCAGGCGCATAATTTAGCCATATTTTTGCAGGATTATCTCGTGAATCAGTTAGATCGTCCGGCTTATGGAGTGTTTTGGAATAATCTAGCACTGACTCGTCCTCATACCGCACCATCGGTGTTATTAGAACTGGGATTTATGATTAATCCAGAGGAATTTGAGTGGATTACGAATCCGCAACAACAACAGAGATTAGCGAGTGCGATCGCGGATGGGGTGACAGAATGGTTCCAGAATTCTCAATATAGCAATCCTAAATTGATTGTGGCAATTTTCAAAACTGAAACCCTTGCTATACCTTGATTTCAAGCCGTCTACTTGTTGCATCCTATTTAGGATTGCTATAGAGCCAAACAGGGGGAATTATTTGATTGATCCGGATGCAAAGTATAATTCAAACCCAAGATTCTAGGTTTGGTTTTGAGATATTCCAGATAATCAAGAATTTGCGCCAGAATGGGTTCTGGAGTAGATTCGATCGCGATGAGCAATTGTTCTTTTGTGGTGGTCATAAGTTGGTGGTATAGGAAATACAGCTGCTAGTACAATAACGCAAAAGGCTCGCCAAGAGCAGAAGGCGACAATGCTGCATAGCGATACCATTGTTAGTTGCGCTGGATAGAACAGAGGAACGTGACGTATTGACAAAGAGTCAACAGTAATAATATAATAGTAAGATTAAATTATTCTAATCGAGCCGAACTCTCTGCCTGCTCAAGATAAATCGAATCAGTTTAGCTTTTAGACTGTTGTAGCTGTAATTGCGTTTTTTAACTAACAAAATGCTGGCATTAAAACGAAAAACATTGAGGGATAAACCGCCCAGAAAGCGTTATCGAGTGGGTGCAATTGTCCTGACGGGAGTTGTCTGTGCCTTCGCGGTGTGGTGGACTCCGGTGCGAGCCCAAGACGCTGAAGCGGAAGAAACCACCACGGAACAAGTGGAAACTCCCACAGAGGTAGATCCTAGCACGGCAACTACGACGGCAGATCCCACCATTCCCGTAGAGGAATTGAGACTGTTGGTTCAACCCCTTACCCTAGCCGAACTGGAAATTGAGGCAGCTGCTTGGCTAGTGCTGCTCAAAGAAAAAGCCAAAGAAATTAGCGCCGCTGAAATTGCCATAAAACGGCAAAATTTAGCCATTGGCAAACAGGAAGAAGCCGCCAATGCGTTAGACGAAGCCAAGACAGCCCTTGCCGAAGCCGAGGAAGCTCAAGCCAATGCCAATCCTGGCTCTCCAGAATACGAAGAAGCGGCGAAAAAGGTAGAAGCAGCCAAAGAAAACCTGAAAGTGGCTCAAGACGCCACCGAGGAAGCTGCCGAAACGAAACAGAAGATTGAAGAAGACGAAACCTCAAGCAGCGCCCTGAAAAAAGCCGAGGAAACCGGGGAACTGGAGGCGGCAAAACAAGCAGTTGAGGATGCCAAGAAAGCACGGGAGGAGATGGAAGCCGGCTCGTTGGGCTATGAAGCCACGACGGAAAACATTGATACCCTAGAAGCCGCGATCAAAGACGTTGAGGATGCCAAAGAAGCCCAAGAGGGTACGATTCCTGACTCACCGGAACATAAAGAAGCAACTCAGCAACTTGAAACCAGCCTAGAAGCGCTCAAACAAGCCAGGGAAGCCATTGAAGGAGTGGATGCCCCTGAAGAACAATCCTCCACAAATCTCGATGAACTGACAGCCACTCTGGAAAACACGGAAGTAGACGTTGACGGAGAGGAAAAAGTCGCTGGACCGCCGGAAGTCGCGGAGAGCCAAGGGGAACTTCAAGAACAACAACAGCAGCTTGAAGAGGCAGGCACACAACTTGAAGAGAATGCCGAAGCCGATTCGGAAGAGAAAAATCAACTGGTGATTGCGGTTACCGAACTTCAAGAGGAACGAACTGCAATTATTGATCGCTTTAGCGTTATCCTGGACGAATTGGAGAAAAAAGGCGGCGATCCTGAGTTTTACCGTAAATATATTCAAGCCGTTAGTGGTGTTGAACTTGACATAACCGACACCGAAGGTTTAGGGCTACGGCTGCTCAACTGGTTCTCATCTGAAGAAGGTGGCTTACGCTGGGTCAATAATACGGGCAAGTTTTTAGGTGTTTTTATCGGCGTCGCGATCGCGTCTCAGGTCCTCGGTATCATTGTTAACCAAGCTTTTTTGCGATTGAGCCATATATCCCAACTGTTACGTAACTTCGTGGTTATCGTGATCCAGCGCGGTGGTATCCTGGTTGCCTTCCTACTCGCTCTAACTGCACTTGAAGTCAGCCTCGGTCCAATCCTCGCCCTGCTTGGGGGGGTGAGTTTCGTACTCGCCTTCGCACTGCAAAGTAACCTAGGAAATTTGGCAAGTGGCTTGATGATTATGGCGTACAAGCCCTTCGATGTTGGCGATGAAGTCAAAATCGGTGATTTGTGGTGTTACGTTGATTCAATCACCCTTGCCAATACAAGACTTAAAGGCTTTGGCGCTCAAATTTATACGGTTCCCAACAACACGATTTGGAGCAGTACCATTGAAAACCTGACCACCCAGGATATTCGTAAGGGTGGATTGAGTCTTAATATTTCCTTGGAAACTAACCTGCGCTGGGTCAAGGAAATTTTGTTGGAGATTGGAAAGTCACACCCCTTGACTCTAGACAATCCACCGCCGTCCATTTTTCCTTATAAAGGTAGTGACTATTATGTGATTATGGGGTTTAACTTTTGGACGAAAACTGAGGACTTTTGGACAGCTTATGAAGAGATACTCTACACGGTTCAGGAACGCTTGGACAAAGAAGGGATCTCAATCATACCCCAGCAAGATATTCGCATCCACCATGCTGCCACTAATGGCAAAACGCCAGAATTAGTTTCGCAAATGCCTGTGGAATCCTTAGAAACTCAACTCTCTAAGCCTGGTACTAAGTCATTCTTTGACCCTGAGTCATTGTTGGATGCTGAACCCTCCCTTGGCGTTGATCCGGATGGTCCAGATTAGAACCTAGCTTTTAGGTTTTAGGTAGGGCTTTTCCACCGAAGAGACGTTCCATCGGAACGTCTCTACTAATTTTGTAGCTGTACTCACGCCTCTGGCTCAATTCCAGCGGCTCGTAACTGTGCGATCAAGGTTTGAACTCGAAGTCGTTCTTGTTCAGCTCGTTGCTGCTCTTGTTCAGCTCGAAGTCGTTCTTGTTCAGCCCGTTGCTGCTCTTGTTCAGCCCGAAGGCGTTCTTGTTCAGCTCGTTGCTGCTCTTGTTCAGCCCGAAGTCGTTCTTGTTCAACCAATTCTACCCCCCAGGGTACAAGTTGCCCCGATTCATCCCACCACCGCAACCAATACCCCTGACGGTTTCCCTTCCTTCCTTGCCACACACCTAAAAATAAACCCAGTGCTTCTACCCAATAGCGGTTCTGTTGTGGCGGCTGCAAGACATAATGTCCAGCATCATTGAGCTGATACATTTCCAGCACACCTTCTTCAGGTTCAAAAATCCCATATTGGGGAACTCGCAACACTTGCTCATAAAAATACCATTTCCCTGGAGGATAAGTCGGCTTAATCGAATATTCACTGCCTTCTGTATCGGAGAGAAATTCAATGACAATTCCTGGAATATCCCCTTGCAGGTGTGGCGTATAACTGCGGCGGACAATCTCTTGGGATACATTAATCCGAGGTACATACATCCAATCAGGAGCTTTTACCACCATCTTGCCATCTAACCGAGCGCAGACACCGTAATTTGTGGCGACGAGCATCGTTTCTTGCAATCGCCCGGTTTGTTCTAAACTGTCGCTGAGTGCGGCGGCTAATGTCGGCTGATCAATATTATCCACAGGATCATCGGGTAAGGGAAAATCATCGGGTAGCTTCTCCCAGGTAATTTTCGGCTGAGTTGTAACCGTTGTCATCCGTATCATCTCCCTGCATCTGTAAGCCCTATTTTAGATAAAGATAGAGTGCGATCGCAGGACTTGATCCACTCAGGTAAACAAATGCGCTCAAAAATGGCTAGCTAAGGGGGCAACAGTTGTAGTGCTTTGTACCTATAGCTTCTAGTCAAACCTCTGGCTCAATTCCAGCCGCTCGTAACTGTTCAATCAAGGCTTGAACTCGAAGTCGTTCTTGTTCAACCAATTCTACCCCCCAGGGTACAAGTTGCCCAGATTCATCCCACCACCGCAACCAATACCCCTGACGGTTTCCCTTCCTTCCTTGCCACACACCTAAAAATAAACCCAGTGCTTCTACCCAATAGCGGTTCTGTTGTGGCGGCTGCAAGACATAATGTCCAGCATCATTGAGCTGATACATTTCCAGCACACCTTCTTCAGGTTCAAAAATCCCATATTGGGGAACTCGCAACACTTGCTCATAAAAATACCATTTCCCTGGAGGATAAGTCGGCTTGCTCGAATATTCACTGCCTTCTGTATCGGAGAGAAATTCAATGACAATTCCTGGAATATCCCCTTGCAGGTGTGGCGTATAACTGCGGCGGACAATCTCTTGGGATACATTAATCCGAGGTACATACATCCAATCGGGAGCTTTAACCACAATCTTGCCATCTAACCGAGCGCAGACACCGTAATTTGTGGCGACGAGCATCGTTTCTTGCAATCGCCCGGTTTGTTCTAAACTGTCGCTGAGTGCGGCGGCTAATGTCGGCTGATCAATATTGTCCACAGGATCATCAGGTAAGGGAAAATCATCGGGTAGCTTCTCCCAGGTAATTTTCGGCTGAGTTGTAACCGTTGTCATCCGTATCATCTCCCTGCATCTGTAAGCCCTATTTTAGATAAAGATAGAGTGCGATCGCAGGAATTGCTCCACTCAGGTAAACAAATGCGCTCAAAAATGGCTAGCTAAGGGGGCAACAGTTGTAGTGCTTTGTACCTATAGCTTCTAGTCAAACCTCTGGCTCAATTCCAGCCGCTCGTAACTGTTCAATCAAGGCTTGAACTCGAAGTCGTTCTTGTTCAGCCCGAAGTCGTTCTTGTTCAGCTCGAAGTCGTTCTTGTTCAACCAATTCTACCCCCCAGGGTACAAGTTGCCCAGATTCATCCCACCACCGCAACCAATACCCCTGACGGTTTCCCTTCCTTCCTTGCCACACACCTAAAAATAAACCCAGTGCTTCTACCCAATAGCGGTTCTGTTGTGGCGGCTGCAAGACATAATGTCCAGCATCATTGAGCTGATACATTTCCAGCACACCTTCTTCAGGTTCAAAAATCCCATATTGGGGAACTCGCAACACTTGCTCATAAAAATACCATTTCCCTGGAGGATAAGTCGGCTTGCTCGAATATTCACTGCCTTCTGTATCGGAGAGAAATTCAATGACAATTCCTGGAATATCCCCTTGCAGGTGTGGCGTATAACTGCGGCGGACAATCTCTTGGGATACATTAATCCGAGGTACATACATCCAATCGGGAGCTTTAACCACAATCTTGCCATCTAACCGAGCGCAGACACCGTAATTTGTGGCGACGAGCATCGTTTCTTGCAATCGCCCGGTTTGTTCTAAACTGTCGCTGAGTGCGGCGGCTAATGTGGGCTGATCAATATTATCCACTGGATCATCGGGTAAGGGAAAATCATCGGGTAGCTTCTCCCAGGTAATTTTAGGCTGAGTTGTTACCGTCGTCATCAGGTATCATCTCCCTGCATTCATTATGATTAATCAGATTCAACCTGCGATCGCGCTTTCGATTCATTATTATAACGCTCTCCCGAATCTTCTAAGAATTGTCCATGTTCTGGGTTCCCTCTCTCTTTGAAAGTTGTGAATTATCCAGACGCGATCGCTAATCTCCTGTAAGAGCGTATATGTTTCATGGGTTACGCGATCGCTATGTCCCCTCCCTCTCCGCCAGAACCCCCATCTCCTCTCGATTTGGATGAGTGGATTGCGATTCTTGTGACATTGACAACGATTGGCGGTATTTTCTATTGGGCGATGGGTAAAGAACAAAAGCAGCAAATTCTGCAAGATTTGGGGTTTTCCCCGCCTTCGCCTCAACCTGACTCCACGCCGGAATCTCCGCCACCCACTAAACCCACGCCGACGACTCCTGAGTTATCGGAGTCTGAGAGAATATCTCGCCAGGAGGCTGAGGTAAAGGGAAACAGGGATGCAGGAAAGCAAGGGAGAATGAAAGCTGATTCAACACCTCCAACACATCAGGAACCCTCATCTCCAACGCCAACTACACCCACTCCCTCAGTAGAATTTTCAGATGTACCCGATGAATTTTGGGCAAAAAATGCGATCGCAACTTTGGCAAAGCGGAATATTGTGGTGGGTTTCCCTGAGGGTGAGTTTAAACCGCAGCGATTTGCTACCCGTGGCGAGTTAGCGGTGATGTTACAGCAGGTATTTAAGCCCAAATCCAAGCAACGTGCGATCGCATTTAAGGATTTACCGCCAAATTACTGGGGTGATGCAGCAATTAAGGCGGTGGCTAAAGCGGGAATTATTATTGGATACCCGGATCATAAATTTCGTCCCAATCAACCCATTACCCGTGCAGAAGCCTTAGTGGTTTTGGCTAAAGCCCTGAACCTGAAACCCCCATCCGAACCCAGTAAAACTTTACAAAAGTACGCAGATAGTAACAAAATACCCGATTACGCGATCGCCAACGTTGCGGCGGCGGTAAAAGCGGGTTTAGTCACTGGCTATCCTCGAGGAAATTTGCTCAATCCCAATAAACCAGCTACCCGTGCTGAACTTGCGGCGATGCTTCATCAAGCGAAATTTTTAACAGTTTCTATCCGTTGATCCGTACTGTAGGGGCACCATCCTTGCGCCCTGCATTTGAGGATGCTTCGCTTTTTTGGCAGGGGGGAACGAGGGGGGTCGGGAGAAGGGGTTAGGGGATGAGGGTGAAAAGCTTGCCAGTCGTGCTTTTGGCGCTTAAGTTGACACCAATGGCACGCTGTGCGCCCCTACGGGAAAATTTTGGCGTCTGTCTAATGTATCGAAATCCTGGTGTATTCGATTGACTGATCCCAAAAAGTTACAATATTTCACATTGATGCTCAAGTAATTTCAGCCACTTATGGTATTTTGGGTAAGTCTGATTATTCCACAGGGGTACAACAATAGAGATAGAATATGTCATCGATATTTTCCGAAAAATGAAGCATAATAAAATCTCGTCGTTGAACCACAATAACAACATAGAAAACTGGGAAAATCTAGTTAAGCAAGTTGTATCACAACAGGCTTGGCTTGCCAGTGCCTCTTGCCAAGAACTGTCTAGTATTCAAGAAGCAACATCGGCTGTGCGAGTCGCTGCCTATTGGTATCATTTCAGTGTTTTTGCCGCCGATTTTCTCTGTTTAGCCCTATCCTTGCTGCAAAATCATCGGAATCGCAGCTATGTCGCCCAAACCGTTAATGAAGAATTGGGGAATGGAGTGCCAGATCAGGTTCACTCGGTTCTACTGCTAGAGGCATATAAGAAAGCGGGTATGGATAAAAACGACATACTGGCTTATCCAACAATTGAACTGGATCAAGTTCTGGAACCCTTTAGACAACGACTACTCGAAGCCAAGAATGACTATGAGATTGCCGGATTTTTTCTCGGTTTCGAGCTTTTGGCGGAACACAATATCTCTCATGTATTTGAATGTTTGCAGCCTGATCAGTGTAGTCGGGAAGAATTACGACAGACTGCCTATTTCCAAGAACATTTCCAAGTTGAGCCGGAACACATTAAACGGGCGATAACTATGGGGATGAATTCCTGCTCTGACGAGCATCAGATTAAATCAATGCTTGACACTTTTCATCACAGCATTGCCTTCTGGAATCGTTTCTGGCAAGTCGTACACCAGGATGTTCTAGAGTCAAATAGTTTTCAACTCAAACCAACTGTTACCCGCTCCCGCGAGTCGGTACTCGCCACAACCTAAACACCTGGTAATGGGATAAAATTATGGATCTGGGATTAAAGAATCGGGTAGCCTTAGTTTGTGCCAGTAGCCAAGGATTAGGAAAAGCGATCGCGAAATCTCTAGCTCAAGAAGGAGCAATTGTCGCTCTATGCAGTCGCAACCCGAAAACCCTGGAAGACACTCGTCAAACCTTAGCCGCTGAAACTCAGGGCAAGATTATCGGTGTCGTTGCCGATTTGAGTGTGAAGTCGGATATAGAACGACTTCTGGAAACCGTACAAACTCAACTCGGTGCGATCGATATCTTAGTAAATAATACAGGCAACCCACCCGCTGGTTGTCTTTCCCAATTAAAGGATGCCGATTGGAATAATGCCTATCAGCTTGTCTTGATGAGTGCGATTCGACTGATCAAAGGAGTGGTATCCGGGATGAGCGATCGCGGTTGGGGGCGAGTCATTAATATCGCCACCAGCGCCGTCGAACAACCCAGAGGCGATCTGTTGATTTCCACAACCTTCCGAGCCGGATTAGCCGCTTTTAGTCGCGCGATCGCGGCAGAGTTGGCGGAACATAATGTGCTAATTCATACCGTTTGTCCGGGAGTAATTGCCACAGGTGCGATGTTGAACCTAGCCGAAAACATGGCGGCGGCGACAGAAATTTCGGTGGAAACTGCTAGAGATCAATTAGCATTTGGTGTTCCCATGGCACGGATGGGAACACCGGCAGAAGTCGCCGCTTTAGTGACGTGTTTGGCATCCGATCAACTCAGTTACATGACAGGACAAACCATTACCATCGATGGCGGAAAACTAACCGTTCCCCTCAAAAGTGCCTATGCAGAAGCTTCCCGAAACCTTTCTCAGGAATAACCTGTGACGTTTAATCAAAAACCATGAATCTGACGCAACAATCACCCCTCTCAAATTCAATCCTTGAGTCAAACCAACCCCTGAGCACCTCTCGCCCCCTCTCTGTCGAGCAGGTAAACCAGTATCACGAAGATGGGTTTATTATCATCCCTCAATTTTTTGAGTCAGAGGAGATAGAGCCTTTACAACGATTACTCGAAAACGATCCAGATCTTAACGGTTACTGGACACAAAGAAATACCAATAAACAGGGTGATAACTTTCGGGTTTCGGTTTGGACAGAACTCGGAAACACCCTATTCGGCGTAATTCCTCGAATCGCTCGGATGGTTGATGCCACCGAAGCCTTACTCGGCGAACCCTGTTACCATTGGCACTCAAAAATTGTCAAAGTTCAGCCCGGAAACAGTGGTTTAGCATGGCATCAAGACTACGATCATTGGTATCAAGATGGCTGTCTGTTTCCCCAACTCCTCACTTGTACCATTGCCCTCAGCCCCACCAATAAAGATAATGGCTGTTTGCAAGTGATCAAGAAATCTCATTTACTGGGTCGGATTAATCATATAATCGTAGAAGATAAAGGATACCAGAATATTCCAGAATCCAAGCGATTAGCCAAAATATTGGAAAAATTTGAGGTAGTGTACTGCGAAATAGAACCCGGAGACGCTATATTTTTTCACGCCAACACCCTCCATGGTTCCGGTTTCAATGCTTCTGATACATCTCGTCTGTTAATGCACTGTTCTTATAACGCCGTTAATAATGTCCCCTTTATTCAAGAAGGGCAAGATCATCATCAATACCGCCCCCTAATTAAACTGCCGGATTCGATTATTAAAGAGGGTGGCTACGACTCAGTATGGCAGCAGCATGAATTCCACCCCAGCGAAACTGAGAATAGTTTAGGCAAAGGCGTATTTTATCGCCAAGCTTGGACATCATAAGTTGTAGAGACGTTGCATGCAACGTCTCTACTTAATTGCAGTCAAGGAAAGAACCCATGAATTGGAAAATAGGCAATGTTTCCATTACCCCAGTAATTGAACTGGATTTATCAGTAGACGAATCATTTAGCCTCCCCGATGCGACACCAGAAAACTTAGCCCCCGACTTCGACTGGCTCCAACCCCATTTTGTTGAGCCAGACGGTAAGCTCAAATTTAGAGTTCAGGCACTTCTAGTTGAATCATCAGGGCATAAAATTATTATTGATACCTGTGTGGGGAATGATAAACAACGCTCAGAGCCAGTATTTAACCAACTCAATCAACCGTTTATTGAAGATATAGCGAAATCTGGTTTCCAGCGTGAACAAGTGGATATCGTCGTCTGTACCCACTTGCACTATGATCATATCGGTTGGAATACGATGAACGTTAACGGAGAATGGATACCCACATTTCCCAATGCTCGCTATCTAATTACCCAGCCTGAATTTGACTATTGTCGGAATCAAAAGGACGATTTCTGGGCAAAAGCCTTTGGGGATTCTGTCGCACCCATCTTTGCCGCCGGATTGGTAGACTTAGTGGATTCTAATTATCAAATTACCCCAGAATTGCAACTAATCCCAACACCCGGTCATACTCCTGGACATTCTAGCGTCGCCATTTCCTCCCAAGGACAGAACGTTATGATTACAGGAGATATTATGCACCATCCCTGTCAATGTATGCACCCAGAATGGGAATGTGTTGCCGATACCTTTCCCCAGCAAGCCGAGACAACTCGACGAGAATTTCTCAACCATGTCAGCGACACAGATATTCTCGTTATTGGTACTCATTGGAGCGCTGCCAAACCTGTTAGAATTAGGCAATATAAAACAGCGTGGAAAGTACAAATTGATTAAGGCTTACGTAGGGTGCGTTAGCGAAGCGTAACGCACCGTGAACCGATGGTGTAGCTGTGTAATTGGCGCGTTTGGTTGTAGGGGCGGGTTTCACAGATAACTTATCACTACACACCGATAAATTGACTAAACCCGCCCCTACCAATTAATCTGAAAACTTCAACAAATCAACCAATTAAATGGAACACGGTACAGGAATCAAAGAGCTAGAACTTCTCAATATTGAATGGCAACTGGATCACCATTTTGCCAAAAAACAACATCGCCAACAAATCGTTAATGATTTGCAGCTAAAACCAGGAGATTGGGTGCTAGACTTAGGCTGTGGGGCTGGGCTTTGGTCTTCTATGTTTGCCGAAAAAGTCAAACCCAATGGGCGAGTCATTGGTGTAGATATCGACTCACGCTGGATTGAGTATGGGGAGCAAAATCTAGAGCAGAACCCACTCAAAGACATGATTGAATATCGCGTTGACGATTTAAGGAATCTCTCCTTTGCCCCGGAAACCTTTGATTTAGTGTTTATCAGCGGTTGTTCCCCGTATTTAGCCGATATTCACGCCGTCTTAGCCCAGCAAAAACAAATCACAAAAAAATGCGGCAGAATTGCCGATCGCAGCTGGGATGATGGTATGTTTATTGTGCATCCGATTAGCCCTTATTTATCGGGCAAAGTTATGTTAGCCGTTGCCCAAGCCTTTGAAGAAAGAACCCCAGAACAGTATTTTGATAACTATTTTGGGCGAAAATCCCATAGTATTTTTCGACAGACTGGATTTGCCGACATTTCTACTACATCCTATGCCCTACAGCTACTGCCGCCGCTCTCGCCCGCTGCCAAGCATTACATCACAGGAAATGCCCAACTGTATACAAAAATTGCCGCCCCCTATCTTTCCCAGGCAGAGCTAAATCAATGGAGTGGATATTTTGACCCCCATTCTGACACCTATATCCTCGATCGCGATGATTTCTATTACGGCATATTGGAAGTCTTAACCGTCGGTACCGTTTAAATTAAGTCAGTTAGTGGAAATACACTTAACCCGATTAGTTTGTGTAAACCCCCCCGAAATCCTTACCAATAACAAATGACAAAACCAAGCCTCGATTATACTATCACCCATCATTTTCCAGGTGTTAACATTAGCGATCGCGAATGGGAAACCCTGATTGAGCTTGCCAGTTGGCAACGCATCCCGGAATTCCCTCGCCGTGGCAGAATGGCATGGCATAAATTGGCACAGCCAGCGTCTTTAGTTGCCAATCCCGACTATCAACTCACAGCCGCCAAACTAAAAGGAGTAGGCGCTTGGAATCCCCCCGATACCAGTCGTCATCGAGATCCACTCTTGGATTCCTTTACCGAAACTCCCATTCCCCCCACCACCCAACCCCTAGAAAGTTTTGCCACCTATCCCCATTTCGGCTTCAACTCAGAAGGAGACTACACCTTTGTTTATAGTGATCCGGCTCCCGTTGGTGGGATTCTCCACAGTCGCGCTCTCCTGGAGTATCGTAGTGCCGAAATTCTAGTGGAAAACGGTGTACCCACAATTGTTCCCCTAGCCGTGATTCAGTATGGAGAGAATTATCGATTTCTGGGTAAACCCATGGGTGCGGTGATTTCTCTAGTACCCGATACGGCGCCTTATCGGTTATCAGAAGTACAGTTTGGCAGCGCCACTCAACGGGGTACGAATCCTGGTGCTGATGATTATTATGACCGCATTCGTAAATCTTTAGGGATTGAAGGTGATCCAACTCATGAAACCACTCGGTTAGAAACCATTAATCGTCTTGCCCGAAAAATTGGCAAAAGTATGCATGACTTTACCCTAGCTGGATTATACCGATATTCCCCGGAATGGTCAAATTTTGAGTACGATTTTGAACGCCAAGAGGTACTCTTTACCGACTTAGATTCCACGCGACAAATGGCAGAAATACCAGCAGAGTTTCGTACCTTGCAAGCCTTACGAGAATTAGGTTCTGTGGTATACCGAACCGTGGCTAAATTTGGCACTCCTGCGGTGTTGGGAATTTATACCCTAAATAATCTCCTGACATACGATCCACTCTTTGAGTTGATTAGCGGCTATTTTCCCCAGGCGACGGCGGCGGAAATTAAGCCAATTACTAAGAAGTTGTGGAATTGTTTTATTCCTTACCTTTTCTTACTCAATAAATATAAACAAGAAATTAATCACGATTGGTCTTCGGAAAGACGCCGTAGCTATAAAATGGATCATGACTTGTTCTATATCCTCGCCATGACAAGTTTATATCCCCTATTCCGCCAGTCAGATATATTTCACCGCTATCCATCAACTCTAACCCTGGAAAACCTGATGCAGAAAGCACAAGTTTATTTGGGTGAACGTTACGAATATTTCTTATACCTATTCGATCAAAAAACATCCATTGTGTAGAGACGCGCCATGGCGCGTCTCTACAACCCCATAGAGGAAACCCTCAATGCCAACCATCTTAGAACGATATCAACAGCAGTTTCAAAACCACAGAAACCTAGCACAACAGGCAAATCAGATCTTTCCTGATGGCATCACCAGTGATGGGCGCTATACCGAACCCTTCCCTATTTACATCCAACAAGCCCAAGGGTCAAAAAAAACGGGAATCTGTGGCAAAGAATTGATCGACTATTGGGGCGGAAATGGCGCATTATTGCTCGGACATAATCCCCCAGAAATTGTTGCCGCAGTAACCCAACAAATCCAAAACGGAACCCACTATAGCGCCTGTCATTCCCTGGAAATCGAATGGGCAAACTTGGTGATGGAATTAATCCCTTCCGCCGAACGAGTACGGTTTACTAATTCGGGAACGGAAGCCAATTTACTGGCAATTCGACTCGCACGCACCTACACTGGTAAAAAAAAGCTAATCAGATTTGTTGGACATTATCACGGGTGGCATGATTCCGTGATTTTAGGTGCAAATGAAACACCAGAATCGGGAATTTCTCAGAGTATTAGCGACATGACAATTGTTTGTCCACCCAACGATATTCATGCCGTGGAAAAATGGTTACAAACTGACCCCGATATTGCTGGTATTATTTTAGAACCCACAGGGGCTTGTTCTGGGGTAATTCCCACAACGGGTAAGTTTCTATCTCAGTTACGAGAACTCACCCAATATTATGGTGTACTATTAATTTTCGATGAAATTATCACCGGATTTCGGATTGCTCCCGGCGGTGCCCAAGCCTATTATCAGGTGATGCCAGATTTAACGACCTTGGCAAAGGTGTTGGCGGGGGGATTACCCGGAGGTGCGGTAGTGGGAAAAACGGAGATTTTAAACTTAATTTCTAAACGGGAACAGGCTAAACTAGCCCAAGGGAAAAAAGTCTCCCATTTAGGCACATTCAACGCCAACCCATTATCGGCAGCAGCGGGAATTGCTATGTTAAAAATTGTGAAAACGGGTGAACCTCAAGCCCAGGTTGAGCAACTTGCCAAAACCCTGCGTCGGGGGTTAAATGATATTATTGACCAACACCATCTTGATTGGGTGGTATATGGTAAATTTTCTTGTATCAAGTTCCTAATTGGACATCAGGTTCATCACCTGAAAACGGCTGATTTTGACCCGTATCAGTGGAATTTTTGCCAGTTAATGCGTCGGGGTAACCCAGAACTGCGTCAACGTTTGCGCCAGGGTTTGTTACTCTCTGGAGTCGATATTTCCCTAAGCAGTGTCACCATGACAGCCCATTCAGCCGCAGATATCGAACAAACCATTGCCGCATTTGCTCAGACAATTGACTGGATGAAAGCAGATGGTTTAATTTAAAATAAGATAAATTAAAACTGTGAGATTTAATTATGATCCAAGATGTCTTTCCCCAAGTGCCAGAACGCCCAATATTATATGATTGGTTGTACCAAAAAACGACTAAAGACATTGAAATGTATTGTCGTTTAACTGAAGGACATGAGTCTATCCTGGAATGTGCTGTAGGCACCGGTAGACTGGCAATTCCTTTAGCCGAAAAGGGGCGAATTGTCCATGGCATCGATTACTCTGCGGCGATGCTGCAAAAATTCAAAGATAAACTGTCCGATATCCCAGAAACAACCCGCAACCGAATACATTTATATCAGGCTGATATGCGGAATTTTGATTTAAATCAAAAATTTACTTTTGTATTTGTTCCCTTTGGCAGTTTTGTCTATCTCTTGACAATTGAAGACCAAAAATCATGCCTAAATTGCCTGCGGCGACATCTTGCCGATGGGGGTACGTTAGTGATTGATCTGCCCACCTGGGAAGAAGCACGAGATGAGAAGTGGTTGAATAATGATCCGGCGCTGATGAAAGTTAAACAGGCAATTAACCCAGAAACAGGAAACACAACGGAAATGTGGAGTACGTTTCGTTTCGACTCATCCACCCAGATTATGGAACAAGATAGACATTACCGAATTTATGCTCACGACGGCTGTTTAGAACGGGAACAAGTGGTATTATGGAAAAGTCGCTTTTTCTTCCTGGGTGAGTTCCAATTGTTACTAGAAACCTGTGGGTTGAAAATTTCCCAAGTTTACGGGGATTTTCAATTTGGGGCTTATGGACATGGTAGCGAGGTAGCCGTCGTTGTGATCAAAGGAACCTAAATTCTCATCCCAACCTAGTGCAAGAAGGCAGAAGTCCGAAGGCAGAGGGCAGAAGGCTATAAGACTTATGGTAGCTGCTTTCAAGGAGCTTGTTAACTGGTTAGTTATTTCTGCCGCGCTGCACTAGTCAAATCTTACAATAAGTAGGTGGACATAATTAACGTGAACGGTGAAGATCGTCATTTGTCATTCGTCATTCGTCATTTGTTATTTGTAAGGGTTTGAGGCTTGTTTACTTGCACTTAGTATGGGGCTGTTTTCTTTTGTCCGACTACTTGGTGCAAAGATAGCGATTAAATACCAGACTATGCGATCGCTAACGTCGCGGCGGCAATAAACCGATTACCTATAGCGTGAAAATTCGCGATCGCCTTCCCCAAAAAACGTCACAATCATCCCTCTCTCTCGTTAAGTTGAATGTCACTGACTTAAAGCGGGTGGGCAATGCCCACCCTACGGTATATCAAGGGTTTTGGCGATCTCATAATGCTTATTTCAGTGCCATTCCTCTTAAGTTGAAGTGAGTTTAGGTATTAACTGAAAAAGAGCGAAAAGAATTTATATTTCCGTGTTGACAAAGATTCTTCGTCCCTAGACCCAGCTTGCTTGGACAGAAGATTCTAGCACAAAAATCCAAGCCGTCCTGGAAGGTGTTCTTAAGCCTGTCGAAGGACGGGGAGCCTGAACCCAAACTTCCGGTCAAATTGTCGCCAGAGTGCTACATTAGTTGTAATCGTAAACAAATGTAAAGCTTCTGATTAGTAAAACGCTAACTGTGGACAAAACCGCAGTGTGAGCATTTTTGATTCAACCAAGCGAATATGGAAACTAGGAGTTCAAACACCATGAGCCAAGTGATAGCCAACGAACACCTAATGCGAGACGATTTACAACAGTCTCTAGAGCGTCATCATATCAATCCCGCTACATTGAGTACGTTTCAGCGAATTTTGCTAACCACCGATGGCACGTTAACTGATATTCTGGAAGCGTATCTGTTTGAACAGATCCAGGTTGTCAAAATCTCCCAAAATCTTATCCCCATTCCCAAATCACTTCCGATTATGGAATTAGTGGAGGGGACGGACGTGATTGATAGACGCATCTTACTGCAAGGACGCATCAGTCGTAAAAACTATATTTACGCGGAATCCATCTTGGTTCCCGAACGCCTGGATGATAATTTTAGACATGAATTGTTTAAAACCAAAACCCCCATTGGTAAGATTTGGTTGGAGCAAAAGGTGGAAACCTTCAAAGAAATTTTGGATTCTGCAAAAGAACCAGCTCAGGATTTAGCCAAGTATTTTACAATTGAACCGAGTGACAATCTCCTCTCTCGTACCTATCGGGTATTTACCAATGGCAAACCTGTAATGATGATTACAGAAAAGTTTCCGGAGAGCTATTTTATCAACAGTGTGTGATGTCTTGCAAAGGACATAAATAAGGTGCTAGAAGACCAACTTGCTGGTAAAAAACTACATCTAAGGTCAGGAGTAGATTTGCAGGTATGTCATTCTCCAGGGGTGACACCTGCAATAGTTTTTATTCACGGCGGCTTAGGAAATAGATATAATTGGCGCTCGCAGTACGAATTCTTTGCTCAGCAAGGTAGGGAGGTGTTAGCCTACGATTTAGCTGGACACGGAGAGTCTACACCTTATCAACGTTACTCTTTAGGCAGACACAGGCGGGACTTAAATCGCTTGTTAAAACACCTGCACATTAAGTCTCCTCTCCTCTGCTGTCATAGCTATGGCGTACCCCTCGGTTTAGAATGGGCAAGGAAACATCCGGTACAAGGTTTGGTTTTAATTGCGGGAGGAACTCACGATCTTGCCCCTTGGTGGGAAATTCCCTTGATGAAGTTTTTCGCTTGGGGAGGGAGATATCTTTATTATTTACCAGGAGTTCAGTCCCTAACCAACCACCTATCAAGCGATCACACTGGAAAAAAGATCGAACGTTTTTTTGCTGAAAGCCCTGTTCCCACAGAACCTCATCCCTATAAAGCTTTAGAAATATTCTGGGATTATAACTTTTTTACCCGCAATCGCTCCTCTGTTAAGTTTCAGTTTCCAGTTTTAGTGATTAGTGGCGGGAAAGACCCTATGTTTACTAAGACAATGGGAGTAGAACTAGCCGCTGTCTTTCCTTTAGGGCAACATCTACACTTACCAGAAGCTGGGCATTTACTCATAGGAGAATACCCTGATCTGGTTAATAGAGTGATCGCCGATTTATTATGAAATTAATCAAATCAGCAGTTTAAGCAAGCTGGATTATAATAACTATTATACCTTTTTTAGGCTTAAATGCTTTCATCTATTAACCTTGAATGAAATCTATCGAACCTTTACCTTTCTGGACTAAAGCTGGATTGGCTTTTCCCATATTATTTCTCAATGGCTGGCTATTCATTATTGTTGTTGAATATTTTCAGTCACTGATTACCGTTGGCATAATCTCAACCTTATTAGCTTTTGTTTTAAGTTATTTTGTTGAGTTACTTACTAGATAGTGAGTTTATTGGTCGCTTTAACTAGCTTTTGGTTAGGGGTTAGAGTGTTGGTTGTAGCCATAATTATTGAGCAAATTATTGAAAATGTGATTGCTCCACGGTTGTTAGGAGGCTTCACGGGTCTTAATCCAGTGTGGCTTTTGGTTTCTTTGTTAATTGGGGCAAAAATTGGCGGTGTTGTTGGACTATTAATTGCTGTACCGATGGCAGGTTTTATTAAAAGTACAGCAACAGTCTGGAAAACGCAAAAAAGACCCCTTCTCTAAAGAGTATAATTATATTATGCGGATGATTAATTAGTCAAAACTCACGAGGATAAATAAATTAAATGGGCAATCGTCAAATTCAAAAAATAGGAGTTTATTTAGCTGTACTACTAACTGCTTTAGTGGGAATTGTCAACCTGCTTTCTTCTGTTACCCCTAGCTTAGAAGATCGAGTAGTTTTGCTTAAAGAAGTTTTGCCTTTTGAAGTGCGAGCTAGCAGTCATATTTTTGCGGCACTGAGTGGCTTTTTCCTTCTGGCTTTAGCTACTAACCTCCTCCGACGCAAGCGAGTTGCCTGGTTACTCACTGTTATCTTTTTAATTATTTCTATTATCTCTCACTTACTCAAAGGATTAGATTTTGAGGAGAGTTTGCTTTCAGTGTTACTACTGCTGCAATTGCTTGTCATGCGGTCTCTATTTACTGCTCGCTCTGATCCACCTTCTATTGCTCAAGGAGTCAGGGTTTTAATCGGTGCATTACTTTTCACTTTAGCTTATAGTACAGCAGGCTTCTTTCTTCTTGATCGCCAATACAATGTTAACTTTAGTTTGCCCGGTGCAATCCTCCAAACCTTGGCAATGTTTTTTACCTTTGATAATGCTGGAATGCAAGCAAATACCCGCTTCGGACGCTTCTTTGCTGATTCAATTTATCTGGTTGGAGCCGTAACTCTATTAACCGCTTTATTCATGTTACTGCGTCCAGTTTTACTAAGGGGTTTGCCGGCTTCAAGCCAGGAAAGAAAACTGGCTCAAGCAATTGTTGCAGACTACGGACAGTCTTCTTTAGCAAGATTTACTTTATTTAATGACAAAGCCTATTATTTTAGTCCTTCAGGACGTAGTTTCATTGCCTATGTACCAAAGGGTAGAGGTGCAATTGCTTTAGGAGATCCCATTGGACCGAAGGAAGACCGTAAAGAAACCATTATCAGCTTCCAAGAATTTTGCCAACGCAATGATTGGTATCCTGCTTTTTACCAAACTCTACCAGAGGATTTGGAAATCTACCAATCTTTGGGTTTTAAGGTATTAACTATTGGTCAAGAAGCCATTGTCGATCTTAAGGCTTTTACCTTGCAAGGCAAAGCGGGTAAAAATTTCAGGACGACGATGAATCGTTTTGCAAGGTTGGGATATGAGGTCAATTTTTATCAACCTTCTATTGCTAATGAATTACTCAAAGAACTGCGAGTTATTAGTGATGAGTGGTTGAAGATGATGCAGGGTTCAGAAAAACAATTTTCTCTCGGTTGGTTTGATGATAACTATCTAAGAGAGTGTGAAATTGCTGCTGTGCATAACTCAGGGGGAGAGATAACTGCTTTTGCTAATGTTGTCCCGGAGTATCAGTTAAATGAAATTACTATCGACTTGATGCGTAAGCGGACAGAGGTAGAAAATGGTACGATGGATTTTCTCTTTATCTCTCTGTTTCAGCATTTTAAAGAGCAGGGCTATGACAGTTTTAACTTAGGTTTATCAGCACTTTCTGGAGTTGGTGAACATAAAAAATCTCCACGTCTGGAAAAAGCTTTACATTACCTATATGAACACTTAAATCAATTTTATAATTTTCAGGGCTTACATACATTTAAAGATAAATTCCATCCCCATTGGGAACCTCGCTATTTGGTTTATCCTAGTGCAACAGCTTTACCAGAAGTAGTCGTCGCTTTAATAAGAGCAGATTCAGGCGATCGCTTACTAGACTACTTTAAACCAGGCAATTAATCAGTCATAAAATTGTAGAGACGCGCCATGGCGCGTCTCTACAATGGTGCTTTCCAGCCAAATTTAGATAACAGATGAAGGATGAAAATTATCCTTCATTTTTTATGAGAAATCCTCAATCCGTTAGGCAGATTGTTGATAAGGGCTGGTTAATTTATCCAACTGCTGTACCAACAAACTCAGGAATAAGCCCACATCAGTAACTACACCCACGGATTCCAAGGAACCGCGATCGCTTAACTTGGTAACAACGGCGGGATTGATATCTACACACACCATTTTCACCCCAGATGGCGTCATATTTCCTACCCCAATGGAGTGCAGCATCGTGGACAGCATTAAAATCATATCCGCCCCTTCCAGCAGTTTGGCATAGTCAGCTTGGGCTTTAATTAAATCCATCTGGGTATCCGGTAGGGGTCCATCATCGCGAATGGAACCGGCTAGGGAAAAGGGAACGTTATGTGTCACGCATTCATACATAATCCCTTTTGTCAATGCCCCTTTCTCCACAGCACCAGCAATGCTGCCATACCGACGGATGGTATTAATTACCTTGAGATGGTGGCGATGTCCACCCCGCACCGGAACCCCCCGTTTCATATCCACACCCAAAGAGGTTCCCATTAGGGATTGCTCAATATCATGAACCGCGATCGCATTACCGCCCAACAGCGCCTGCACATATCCTTGGCGAATCAGACGGGATAAATGTTGAGAACCGCCCGTATGAATCACCACCGGACCGGCAGTGACAATCACTTTACCGCCTTGATCACGAATTTGGCGCAATTCCCAGGCAATTTGCTCGACAATTAATTCCACCCGGCGTTCACTAGAAACGCCAGCGCCCATGAAGCTAAATTCTTCACTGCTACGCTGTTCACGGGTTTTCGGCTTGTGAACGGTGCGGATTCCTTCCACACCAACAACCACCTGTTCACCGACTTCTAGATCCCGGAGAATTTTACAGCGAGCGATCGGCTGAGAGTCAATCTGGGTAATCGCAATTGCCCCATCCATGCGCTGGTTTTGGACTTTCACCCACTCACCCTTAATCCGGACTTCTGTGGGATAAATCGTGGAGACATAAAAGTCATCCGGCGCTACACCCGATTGAATCACAGGTTCAAGATTTGCATCACACTCCTCTTGAACGGGAGCAACAGCACCCAACTCAATCAGTTGGCTCATCACCTCTTCCATCACATCATGGGAAGGTGCAGAGACGCGAATCTCAGCGCTGGAGGTACTTTGCCGTTGGACACCCAAATCGAAGTTGAGAACCTGGAAGCTACCGCCCGTTTCCACAATTAGATCTAACGCCCGACTAATCAAGCCAGAGTCTAACAAATGCCCTTCTAGGCGAATGGTGCGACTTTCTACCGGGACATTCGCATGAATTTCAGTGCGAACTGGTTCAGTCACCCGCAGAGTCAAGCATTTCGCCGCACCACCTGCTTTGAGGAATTCCGTCAGAGGGGTTTCAAGGACTCTAAACCCTGCCTCAGCCAACCGTTGCTTCAGGCGATCGCTCGCTTTGTTCATCACCACAACTTGGTCAACATTCACCGCATTGCAGGCGAAGTTCACCGCATCGGCTTCTTCCAGGGCGATGCGTTTTTCTGGTGCGACTCGCATCTCAATTAAGCGATTGGAGTATGCATCAAAGGCGGGGGGATAGTAGAGTAAATAGCCGCCCGTCAGGGGACAGAAACAGGTATCTAAGTGATAGAAACGCTCATCGGTGAGTCGTAAGGAGACGACTTCAATATCTAGCCATTTTGCCAGATAGGGGTGAGAATCCAATTCTGAACGAAAGCCGTAGCCCGCCCATAACCAACGCCCTTCCCGATCCAGGAGGGCATCCCCTGCGCCTTCAAAGGGGAGTTCTGGAGGGAGTTCATAGACGGTGTAGCCTTGGGCTTCAAACCACTGCTTGAAATGGGGTTCCTCACCCTGGCGTTCTTTGTGCAAGAAGCGACTCAGGACAACGTTTTTACCGAGAACCAGCCCCGCATTTGCCGTAAACACCATATCGGGCCACCCTTTTTCCGGGTTAACCAAATCCACGATCGCATGATCTTTGAGGACATGGTGCAACTTATGCCATTGTTCGACAGCGCGATCGCGCGAGGACTTATGAATATTTCCTTCCATCCAGGGATTAATCACATAGTCCACATCGTAGTGGTCTGGAGCGCACATGAGAAAGCGAATCGAATCAGTCATAATCAATTTTTAATGGGTAGACGCTTACAATAGACCAATTTCCTATCCTATCGGATTTCAAAGGACAACCCACACTAGATATAGTGCTGGATTAGGGGAGATGCGATCGCCTCTCCAGTCGTCATACCCAATCGGCTTTTGTCAACCCCTTCTGCCCTCTACCCTCTGTCCTCTGCCTTCTGCCTTATTCGGTCAATTCTAAATAAGGGGAATAATGAGTCCTTCCTTTGCCAAAAACGAACCTTCGCAAGCACTTTTTACCTCAATGGCAATTTCATCGAGCATATCATCGGAATGATTCGGTTCGTGGTGGAAAATCGCTAGTTGCTTAACGCCAGCGGCTTTGGCGAGTTTTACCCCTTCTTGCCAGGTTGAATGTCCCCAACCTACCTTGGGAGACTTGGGATTGTGGTATTCTTGGTCAGTGTACATGGCATCGTAAATCAGGATATCCGCATCACGAGCTAAATTCAGTACATTTTCATCCAAGTGATCCGGATAATGTTCGGTATCGGTACAATAGACCGCAGAACGTCCCTGCCAAGTGACCCGATACCCCATCGCCCCATTGGGATGATTCAGGGGGCTGGTTTCAATAGTAATATCCCCTAGCGTCATGGTATCGCCACAGATCAAGTCATAGAACTTCAAATCCGCCTGGATCTCTCGTTTCGGAACCGGGGAATTCAAATGCAATACCCGTTCTTTGAAATGCTGTTGCATTGACACTCCATCGGGTGCAGCGCCATGAATATGCAACAGATTCCCCTCCAAAAAGGCGGGGTCAAAAAAGGGTACGCCTTGAATATGATCCCAGTGATAATGGGTAAAAAACCAATAGGCTTCAATGGGGAGTTGGGGCTTGAGATTCTTACCCAGCATCCGGATGCCGGTACCCCCATCAAAAATTAGGCGTTTGTCAGCGATACGCATCTCCACACAGGAGGTGTTCCCGCCGTAGCGAATGGTTTCTTTGCCGGGGGAGGGAATACTACCCCGCACGCCCCAGAATTGGACAACGAACTCAGAGGAAGGACTGCTTTCCATCGGAATTTTAAGGCTTTAATGTATGGCACTGACCCTGATGACGCAGTAGGTGATCACATAATACTAAGGCGACCATTGCTTCTACCATAGGCACAGCCCTGGGCAAGACGCAAGGGTCGTGACGTCCTTTGGCTGCTAATATTGTTTCTTCACCGGTACTGGTCACTGTACGCTGTTCTTTTCGTATAGTAGCAGTGGGCTTAAACGCCACTCGCAAAATAATCGATTCTCCGTTTGTGATACCTCCCTGAATGCCGCCAGAACGGTTGGTTGTCGTCCGCACCGTTCCCGTATCATCGAGATAGAATTCATCATTATGTTCAGAACCCGTGAGTAAGGTTCCGGCAAAGCCAGACCCAATCTCAAAGCCTTTGCTAGCGGGTAGGGACATCACCCCTTTGGCGAGATCCGCTTCCAGCTTATCAAAGACGGGTTCTCCTAGTCCTTTTGGCACATTGCGAGCGACACATTCGACTACCCCACCAATGGAATCCCCTTCACGCCGGATTAACTCGATTTTTTCTATCATTCGTTGGGCGCATTCACTATCAGGACAACGGACGATATTACTTTCAACCTGTTCCAGGGTGATGGTGTGGGGATCAACGATGCCTTCTAAATCATGAATGCGTTTAACATAGCCAACAATGTCCACATTGGCAACCTGTTTAAGGATTTTTTTGGCGATCGCACCCGCTGCAACTCGACCAATGGTTTCCCGTGCTGAGGAACGTCCACCGCCCTGCCAATTGCGAATCCCATATTTAGCATCATAGGTGGCATCGGCGTGGGATGGGCGATATTTGACCGCCATCTCTGAGTAATCTTGGGGACGAGTATCTTTGTTGGGGACAAAAATAGAAATGGAAGTACCCAAGGTTTTTCCTTCAAAGACGCCCGATAGAATTTCACAGGTATCGGTTTCCTTGCGCGGGGTGGTAATCTTGCTTTGTCCGGGACGCCTGCGATCGAGTTCAAACTGAATCTCTGCGGCGGAAATCTCCAATTGGGGTGGACATCCATCAATCACCACACCGACACCGCCGCCGTGGGATTCCCCATAAGTCGTAATCCGAAACAGATGCCCGAAACTATTGCCCATAATGATCGAGATGATGCCGTTAAGATTCTTATGTTAGCAACGATTTAGCCGTCTCCGCCCACCCTACACCCTAGCCATCATACTTTCCTGTACCCAATCGCTATGGTTCCCACCGTTACCACAATTCCGATTCAGCATCTTGCCTCAGGCGATCGCCTTTCTATCCCAGTCTATAAGTTTATGGGCGCTAACCCTGGGAAAAAGGCATACATTCAAGCCAATCTCCATGGTTCAGAAATTGTTGGCAATGCTGTCATTCACCAACTGATTGAATTTTTCAGCCACTTAGAGGATAGTCAACTCACTGGAGAAATTTGGCTAGTTCCTGTCTGTAATCCCATCGGTACTAACCAGCGGAATCATTTCTTTGCCACTGGGCGCTTCAATCCCTACGATGGTAAAGATTGGAATCGGATATTTTGGGACTACGAAAAAGAATGTGATAATTTAACTGAGTTGGCTAAATTTCAGGTGCATCACTCTCCTGAAGAAATCCGCCGCAATTATTTAGAACACATTCAATCCAGCTTTGAGCAACATTTGGACGCACTTCAGTCTCCTAGCGGACTTCCTTTTACTGAACGCTATCGCTATCAGCTTCAATCCCTTTGTTTAGATGCTAACTATGTGATTGATATTCATAGTTCCACCAATCAGGCGATTGATTATTTGTATTGTTTCCAGAGTCGTGAGGAAAGTGCCAAAGCTTTTCTCTTGGATCGCGGAATTTTAATGAATGAATATGACGGTGATGCCTTTGACGAAGCTTTTATGAAGCCGTGGTTGGCATTGGAGAAGCAATTAGCTGCCTTTGGTAAAGCGATTCAGTTTGATGTCGAGTCTTGGACACTTGAACTGGGTTCGGGGATGGAAATGAATCCCGACTCGGTAAAAAAAGGAGTTATGGGGATCAAAAATTATCTGGCACAAAAACAATTGGTCGATTTTCCAGATCTGCCCTTAGAGAAGACAACCTCTCAATCCGTTAACTTTACCATAAAAAGCCAAATTAAGCCGTACTACGCTCCAGCCGGGGGGATGATTCAATCACGAGTTCCGTTGGGCAGTCAAATTCAAGCCGAGCAGCCTTTGTATCAATTACTGAGTTTTAATCGAGAGGGGGATTTACCTCAAATAATTGACGTTCAGGCTGAATCCGATGGTTTGGTGTTTAGCGTTGCCAAGAATTATGCGGTTAATGAAGGGGAGTATGTTTTATCAATTATGTAGATAAAGATAGATGTTGTTGTTCCGTTATTGGTGGGGAGAGCGGGTTTTGTTTTTCCGTTATCGGTGGATAGCGAAATTTAGTACCTAAACCCGCCCCTACAGTTAGACAAATGTGCCATATTCGTCTCTACGGTTATGGCTAGAATTGTACTAAAGCTTTTGTAGCTCAAAAAATTATAAGATTATAAAATGGAAGACAGCAACAATTTCACCTTAATTCCCGACGCAGACACCGTAATGATTCCTCAAGCCCCAGAGGGATTTAAATCTGGCTTTGTCGGTATCATTGGACGCCCGAATGTGGGCAAATCGACATTAATGAATGAATTGGTGGGGCAGAAAATTGCCATCACCTCCCCCGTCGCCCAAACCACTCGCAACCGCTTGCAGGGGATTCTGACAACAGACAATGCTCAACTGATTTTTGTGGATACGCCAGGAATCCATAAGCCTCATCATCAACTGGGGAAAGTTTTGGTACAAAATGCTAAGATTGCTATTGAAGCGGTAGATGTAGTGCTGTTTGTCGTGGATGGAGCGACACCCGCAGGAGGAGGCGATCGCTACATTAGTAATCTACTCAGCCAAACCTCAACACCTGTCATTCTAGGCATTAACAAATCAGATTTACAATCGCCAGGGAAAGGCTTAGATGAAGGGTATCATCAACTGGCAGATCCCCACAATTGGCAGGTAACAAAATTCTCTGCCCTGACGGGTGACGGGTTGGCAACCTTGCAGGAACAGTTAATTGATCGGCTAGAACAAGGTCCCTATTATTATCCGCCGAACTTAGTCACCGATCAACCCGAACGTTTTATTATGGGAGAATTAATTCGAGAGCAAATTCTGCTGTTGACTCGCCAGGAAGTTCCCCATTCCGTCGCGATTACTATTGATGCTGTTGAGGAAGAACCTAAAATTACCCGCATCCTCGCCACGATTCACGTTGAACGGGAGTCGCAAAAAGGAATTTTAATTGGCAAAAAGGGCAGTATGCTGAAAAGCATTGGTTCGGCGGCGCGTCAGCAAATTCAAAAGTTAATTGCGGGTAAAGTTTATCTAGAATTATTTGTGAAAGTGCAACCTAAGTGGCGACAATCTCGTCTGAGATTAGCAGAGTTGGGGTATCGGTTGGAGGAATAGTTATTTGGTAAGGAAACAGGGAACAGGTAGAGTAGAGACGTTGCATGCAACCTCTCTACAACTTCTGCATCTTTGCTCATCTGTACCTTTTTCTTCTGGAAACAGTTTTCAGACATGTTCCTGAAACTTAGGCTAAAATGTTTATCATAAAGAGAAATATACGTCAAGCTAAGAGCAGTAGATTTACCGTTCTGAAGCGGGGCAAGTTTTTCTAACTCTTATAGATTCAGGGTGAGGCTGGCAGGGTTTCAGATTCGGTATTCTACAACAGTAATTTAAGGAAGGCGATCGCCATGAAATTCACAATTGTTATACTAACTACAATTATCACCACAATCGGCATAACGAGTGGAGCAATGGTTCAAGCCAGAACTCCCACTCAAGAATTTTTCGAGCAGGGATGGGAGCAATTAGAGCGAGAAATTCGCACTCTCCAGGAAGACAATCCGGAAGCGGAGGAAAGCCTGCAACAAGAATCTGAAACGGCGCCGCTACTGGATGTGAATCCAACGGCTGATAGGGAAACCCCCTTAGAGATTGAGGGTATTGAGCCACCGAATTCTCAGCCTGATCCGGTAGATGATTCGCCTGTTAACTAGGGCTTGCTGCACAAAAAATAGAGGTACGGCAATGCCGTACCCCTACCTCAAATTGAAACCAGAAGCGCTACCGCACCGGTGGAGGAACCTTTAACCCCACGCGATCGCGTCCCCCGATTTCTGGGGCTACCATGGATACGACGGGCGGTTTCCCTTCCGCTAACGTCGGTACCGAACCGCGCAACCGGGCAGTTAACTGCTGTGTTGTTGAGTCATACATCTGCGTGACTATAGCAATCCTATTTAGGTTGTGGCAATTTTCAAAACTGGAACCCTTGCTATACCTGGGTTTCAAACCGTTCACTTGTTGCATCCTATTTAGGATTGCTATAGCTTGGGATACAAGCCAATACCAATAATCGGCACCAGCAAACACGCAATAATAAACACCTCACGCGGTTCCGCATCTTGTAAAACCTCGTGTTCCACCAGTTCCTTATTCTCAGAACCGTAGAAGATTTCCCGCAGATTAGACAGCAGATAAATCGGCGTAAGAATCACCCCAACGGCTGCCAAAAAGACCACAATTACCTTAAACGTGGAATTGTAGGCATCCGAAGTGGCAAATCCGACAAACACCATTAACTCTGCCACAAACCCACTCATCCCCGGTAACGCCAGAGACGCCATGGAACAAGTTGTCCACATGGCAAAAATCTTCCGCATCTTTTGACCGACACCCCCCATTTCATCCAACATTAGGGTATGGGTGCGGTCATAAGTTGCCCCAACTAAGAAGAACAGACTCGCCCCAATTAAGCCGTGGGACACCATTTGCAACACCGCCCCACTCAAACCCAAGTCGGTAAATGAGCCAATCCCGATTAAAACAAAGCCCATGTGGGAAATCGAGGAATAGGCAATCTTGCGCTTGAGGTTGCGTTGGGCAAAAGACGTTAATGCCGCATACACGATATTCACCACCCCTAAAATCACCAACACTGGGGCAAAATAGGCATGGGCATCGGGTAACATCCCGGCATTCATACGAATCAGGGCATATCCACCCATCTTCAACAGAATCCCCGCCAGCAACATGTGAACGGGTGCGGTGGCTTCGCCGTGGGCATCCGGTAACCAGGTATGTAAGGGGAAAATCGGTAACTTGACCCCGTAGGAAATCAGAAACGCCGCATACAGCAACAGTTCTAGATTTAGGGCATAATCCTTTAAAGCGAGCGATCGCATATCAAAGGTGACAGTATCCCCATAGAATGCCATCGCCAACGCTGCAATCAAAATAAACAGCGATCCCCCTGCCGTATACAGGATAAACTTGGTCGCCGCATACAGGCGCTTTTTGCCGCCCCAAATCGATAGCAGCAAATATACCGGAATTAACTCCAGTTCCCACGCCAGGAAAAACAACAGCATATCCTGAACTGCAAACACGGCAATTTGACCGCCGTACATTGCCAGCATCAGGAAGTAAAACAGCTTCGGCTTTAGGGTTACGGGCCAAGCCGCCAGGATTGCCAACGTCGTCATAAACCCCGTCAGCAGTACCAACGGCATGGATAAGCCATCCACCCCCACCGACCAATTCAAGTCCAGCGTGGGTACCCAAGCATATTTTTCCACCAATTGCAAGCCCGGATTGTCAAAGTCATAGTTGATGACAAAGGCACAAACGATCAACGTAAAATCAATTAGCCCAACAATCAGGGCATACCAGCGTTCCCAGACGCCATTCTGATCCGGCAATAAAGGAATGCCCAGAGAAGCGACGATGGGAAACAGAATAATTACGGTTAACCAAGGAAAATCAGTCATTAGTCATTCGTCATTGGTTATTGGTCATTAGTCATTCGTCATTAATCATTCCTCATTCCTCATTCGTCATCAAGCTCACCAACTCTCTCACTAGCGACAACACAGACACAATTTGCCACAGGATAGAACAAAGGACAAATGACAAATGACAAATGACACATTATCAAGACAACCCAGAAACAATCACAAAACCGAGAACTGCCCCAAAAACAATCAGCGCATAGAATTGGGCGCGACCGTTTTCGAGATATTTCAGTCCTTCACCACTGATCAGGGCAACTAAACCGGTTAAATTAACCGCACCATCCACCACACGGTAGTCTACTTCCATCACTTGGCGGGCGAGGCGGCGACTTCCCTGGACGAATATCCGATCATAGATATCATCGAAATACCACTTGTTGAGGGAAAAGTTGTAAAGCGATGTAAAGTTTTTCGCGATCGCACCCGGGTCAATTTGACCCATCCGGTACATCAGGGATGCCACGGTAATGCCAATTAAGGCAATCCCCACCGACGAACCCGCCATCACCAGAAACTCACTCCAGTTAAACGCCGCTTCATGACTCACCACTTCCGCCACGGTTTCGCCGGGGGCGTGGATGAATTCCTCAAAGTAGTTATTAAAGGGCATCCCCACCAAACCAACTAGAGTGGAGGGAACAGCAAGTAACAGTAAAGGTAAGGTCATGGTTAACGGAGATTCATGGGGCGACTCACTATGCCCATGATCATGATCCTCAGCCTCTAATTCCCGTCTATCCATGGCACCAGGTCCAAACGCGGGTACGGGTTCAGCCACAGCCCCTTTAATTTGTTCCTTAATGCTGGTGATATTGCCTCGGAAATCGCCCTCAAAGGTCATGAAATACATCCGGAACATATAAAAGGCAGTCAGTCCCGCCGTTAGCCAACCGACAACCCACAGTCCTGGAGACGCGGCAAAGGCATTGCCTAAGATTTCATCCTTTGACCAGAACCCAGCAAAGGGAGGAATCCCACAAATTGCCAGAGTTCCAATTAGAAAGGTTAGGGACGTAATGGGCATATACTTCCGCAATCCCCCCATCAGCCGCATATCCTGGGCTAAATCCGGATCATGACCCACCACGGCTTCCATGCCATGAATCACGGAACCGGAACAGAGGAAGAGCATGGCTTTAAAATAAGCGTGGGTCATCAGGTGGAATAGTCCGGCACTGTATGCGCCAATTCCCATTGCCATGACCATGTAGCCCAACTGGGAGATTGTGGAATAGGCAAGACCCTTTTTGATGTCATTTTGGGTCAGGGCGATGGTTGCCCCTAAAAAGGCAGTAAATCCTCCCGTCCAGGCAATCACCGTCATCGCCACAGGAATATTTTCAAACACTGGGTACATACGGGCAATCAGAAATACCCCAGCCGCCACCATTGTCGCGGCGTGAATCAGTGCAGAAATGGGCGTCGGACCTTCCATCGCGTCAGGAAGCCAAACGTGCAAGGGAAATTGAGCAGATTTGGCAACGGGTCCTAAAAAGACTAATACAGCTAACAGGGCGGCGAGTCCGCTGCTAATATAACCGGATTCGACAAAAGCCTCTAAGTGGGCACCGATGACATCAAACTCAAAGCTACCGGTTGCCCAGTACAGCCCCAGGATACCCAAAAGGAGACCAAAGTCCCCCACGCGGTTCACCACAAATGCTTTTTGACAAGCATCGGCGGCGGCTTTGCGATCGTACCAGAATCCGATGAGTAGGTACGAACACATGCCCACCAGTTCCCAGAAAATATAAACCTGTATCAGGTTGGGACTAATCACCAGACCCAACATTGAGGAACTAAACAGGCTCAAATAGGCATAGAAGCGCACATAACCGGAGTCGTGTGCCATGTAGCCGTCGGTATACACCATGACCAGAAAGGCGACGGTGGTAACGACTACTAGCATCAACGCGGTTAAGTTGTCGATGGTGTACCCCATCATCAGGTGAAAATTCCCCGCTGTTGCCCATTCCAGGGTACGGGTAAACGGTTCATGTCCGTGAAATTGACTCCAGAAGATGGCAAATGACAGCACCATCGCCGCCCCCAGCAGGGAGACGACGAACACGGAGGATAACTGCCGTAGCTGATTCGTGGTTTTGTTGAATGAGATAAGCCCTAAGCCGACTAGCATTGCCCCTGCCAAGGGCAAGACCGGGATCAACCAGGCATATTGATAAAGCGGTTCCATGGAAGACAGCTTACTTTAGATTTCTTTACTATTTTGACAAACTGTAAACAAGTGTGACATTTGATATCCTACCCGACTTCCTGACTTAAGGGGAGATGAGGAAGATTGGGGAGATTGGGGAGATGAAGAGGATAAGTGGAGTAAACTACCGCTTCTAAAAACCTAGACAAACCTACCCATAAGTAATTCTGTCTTGGTATAAGTCCACGGTGTAACTTTTGGTCGATAACCATTAACGCTTACGCTTGGCTGATACCCGGCATTGTTGCTCGATATCAGCCTTAACCAACGGCTCCCAGTTAGAGACACTATAGTAATCGTGTCTACGATTGACTACAGGGCATCGACCAATAAAATTATTAAATTGATATAGAGCGCTCCATACGTGCTTTCTCGGATTCACTCCGAGATAGGCGGACACAGAGCGCGGCAATCGCTCACTCAAATTCATTCCTCTTCTGGCAATTGCTAGGGCAGCTGCCACATCAGATGATAGTCCATACATCCGACTATATTTAACACAGCCTATCAAACTCGTGTAAGCTGGATTGCACAACTTTATAGTTATTCCTCGGTTGGATAAAATCGATGACAAAATCTGATAAAAACGACTGTATGCCCAGGCAAAAAGCATTCTAGCATATTTTTTCCCACGCTCTCTTAATTGAGCTTTCTTGGTGGAAAAATCCAAGCTTTCGCACAGAACGGGGCAGGCAAAATTCCTGGCTAAAGCTGCCAATTTCAAACAAACATCGACAATTTGAGCATCTTGTTTACCTTTGGGTAAACCTGACTGAAAAGGAATAGTTCCCTGAGCTTTTAAATTTCCTTGACCATCAACATAAGCCCAACCGATAGAACTAGGATTTAGATCGATACCCAGGGCACCATACTGAATTTCTCTACTAACTTTCTCCACCGCTGCGGGCGTGAATTGAACAGCAACCACCCATCGATTCTCCTTTCTATAGAAGTGCCATGTTTTCGCCCCACTATTGGGTAATCTATTAATTTTTCTTGAGAAGCTGCCAATTTTTGATGTGACATATTTCCCAAATTTGGTTTCCAGACAACCGGGGACTCTCAACACCTCGGCTTCGCTCGGTGTTGACGCTGAGCGAAGTCGAAGCGTCAACTTGAGTGTATCCCCAGACCATTGACAAGTTTGATTCCCATAACTTTCATCCTTTGAACCAACAATAAATACTGACCCTCTGGATACCTTCACTCTAATTTTCGCCCTCAATAGATGTTTAATTTGATTTTGAAGTCGGTGGATATATCGCTTTTTGTGATGCAAACCTTGACGCAAATGATGCCAGTTAGTTTTTCTCGTCTTGAGGTTTGACGATAAGGGAAAGTTGCAGCCATTTTTGGAGGATTGCCAGTTCTTTTTTCCATAGAACTTCCGAGCTAAATTAATTTTCTTTGTGGCTCTGGCTACCCAATCTTTCCCTGACTGAACTCGTGATTTTAATTGCTTTATCTGTCTTTTTCTACAATATGTAGCTGAGGCAGTTTTTCCTTTAGCTAATGAAATTACTCCATTAGCATAACGCTTACTGATTCCGTATTTCTCTTGCATAAGACTATTCCAACTGGATTGATTAAATTTTATTTCTTTATTTAATAAATGGTTAACTGTTTCAACTGTTGCTTGATAAAATATATCGGACAATGAAGTTAAAAACATCTCCAAGTCGGTGAAACCGATGGGGTTAAGTTCATCGGCGGGAGTTGGCAAGCCCTTGCAATAAGTTATCGTCGTCATAGCTTTTTGGCTACCTCCCTCAGTTCGGTCACTATTTTTTTTGTGCTTATGACTTCGACTTCCATACAGTCCTTTCTTTTTGTAGTTCATGCCACTACCGAGATCTTGAATAATCTCAAATTCCCATCCCTGTTTGGCACAATAGCTTTCTAAAACTAAAACTTGTCTATTTAAATCGTCTTTTTGGTCGTGACTAGATACTCTGGCATAACCAACGGTTAATTCATTACCCGATTTATTGCCAATTAAGTCAACAATATCGTATCGACGATGACCGCCAGCCGTCCGAGAAGCTCGTATGAGAGCCGTTGAGTTCCCATCGGTGCAACGTGCAAGACCGTCACACCTAGTAGAGTAGCTGCTTCTTGGGGGGTTTGCAGCAGTAGCCCAAATACCTAGATTTACCTATAATCGACAAGCGCGGTTTTCACTTAAAAATCTCGCTTGTCGATTATTGTCTATAGGGGAAGCCGCCGCCGTCAAGGGAGTGTCGATAGACACCTTGAGGCGATGGGAAAAAGAAGGAAAGATTCAGTCGGTGCGAACACAAGGAGGGCATCGGCGTTACGATATCGATACACTTATTGATTTCAAGGAAAACCGCAAAACGATTGCCTACGCTCGTGTTTCAAGCCATGACCAGAAAAATGACTTAGAGCGACAAGCCTTGCTACTATAGATTTTTAGGCGGTCATGACTCAAGCCCAATCCCGCACTTATGTCACGACAACAACCAACCGTGGGGCGGTTGCGTTTTTGAATGACGCGGCGACTGTCGGCTATGATGCCAAGATTGATGCCTTGAAGTTGCTCTTGGAGCAAACCCCTCCGAGTAAGTCAAAGCTGAATACTAAGCTACAGCAAAACCACGACATTAATAAGCGACAAGCGAACAGCATCATCGCTTACGTTGAAGGTGCAGTTAAGTCGGCTAAAGTTTGTCGTCGCAATCACTTAGAACAACTTCAGGGTAAACTCAAACACACAACCGAAGTCCAGCCAGAATTTAGAAAAGAAAATCAAAGCACACTCCGATTACCTACAAGCCGTAGAACAGGTGAACCGAGGGAAAAAGAAGAAAGTTCCCAAGTCCCTCAAGCCTAAGTACCCAGACGCTTGCCCAATGCGGTGTCCTCATCATTTAACCCGATACAGGCAAGCCCAAGTCAAACTTCATCAGAAGAAACGGTATGCCCACAAGTTAAAGCAGAAGATATCCAATATCAAAGCGTCTCCCTTGCACGTAAACTTGGGGAACAAGTATACCGTGGAGATGGTTGGTTCCAAGGATGAATCCTACGGAAATCAGATTTGCCAGTTGGACTTAATCGGCTCCGAACTTCATATTCGAGTTCCTTATGGACTAGAATTGCGATATGGGAAATATATTCAGTTTCCTATCCGTTTACCCAAACATGGAACCGATAACCTAGCAACAGCCTGGTACAACAAGCAAGCTTTAACCTATCGATTCATTCAAAAAAGTCTAACGGAGTGGGAAATCCATATCACCTTTGATGTCGAACCGGCACCCAGGATAACTGCCCCCGTTTCTTGGGGAGCTATTGGTGTAGATCTCAATCCCAACTGTATCGGCTGGGCGATGACTGACTTTGACGGAAATCTGGATGGCTTTGGTCAATTCAAGGTTAATATCCAGTCTCAACCTAAAGGACGTACTGAGGCTCTCTTGGTTGATGTCGTAACCCAACTGACAAACCTCGCCCTAGAACATAAGCGCCCCATCGTTGTCGAAAAGCTCGACTTTAGCGATAAGAAAAAACGGTTGCGCGAACTAAATGCAAGGGCTCGCCGTATGCTGAGTAACTTGGCTTACTCAAAATTTCTTAAACTTCTATTAGCTAGATGCTTCAAACTGGGCATCCAAGTGATTGAGGTCAATCCGGCTTACAGTAGCTGGATTGGATTGATTAAGTTCATGTCTACTTATGGAATGAACTCTGCCACAGCTGCTGCCTTTGTGCTAGCGCGACGTGGGATGTTTTTATCGGAAAGACTGCCAGCCAGAACCGCCTACCAAGGAAGGGAACCACGGAAGCACGTCTGGTCACACTGGCGGTTGGTGGCGAAACTCCTCAAAGGTTCGTCTCGCCACTCCTTTTACCAGCCTAGACTAACAGTCTACTCGCTTGTTACGCTCTGCTGCGGATGGGGAATCACCGGATGAACCGTCATCGGCTACTGTCAATCCCTTCGGGGAGCTTAGAGAGGTCGGTGAGAATCCGACGGGAAGTCGTTAGTACCGCATGACGGCGTATCTTGCATAGGTTTGCACAGATATTTTTGAGCGGTTGACACGGCACTGTACTAAGTTTTGTAGATTGCAAATCTTACTGTATAAGCTTTCTCCCCTCCTACCTCCTGCCTTCTGCCTCCTGCTTTTTTGCACTAGCTAGGCGGCTGATTGAGTTGCACTGGTAGTATGAGTTAAACCTCCGCCAATAGAGGCGGAAAACTGCGATTGATTGTTCCCGATCAAATTTTGAATCGCCAAGCGCAAGTCATCTCGTCCTTGAAAGCCTTCTAATCGCTCCACTAACTGACCGTTTTCAAATAAAAGCAAGGTGGGTAAAGATTTGAGTTGATAGGTACTGGCAAGCCTGAGACTATTATCCGCATTCACCCGCACCACTTCAATCCGATCGCTCCATTCCTGCTGTACGTCCTCCAAGATTGGCTGGATTAGGCGGCACAGCCCACACCAAGGTGCCCAAAAATCAACCAGAACCATCTTGGAGTTTTCTAAAACGTATTGCTTAAACGTCTGCTCGTTCACCGACAACACCATGATCCCTCGAATTCTATTGAATTTTTACTCGCTTCCTTGGGATCATGCTACATCGAATTGGGATTATTTGAACAACAAATCCGCTAATTTTACCAATTTATTTGGGCAGTTGCTCGCATAAGTAGGGGATGCGCCCACCACAACAAGCCGACAAAGCCAATTACGCCTAGATAGGCGGGACGGATAAATTCTTCCCATTTCAGGGTTTGGCGTCCCTGAATTAGCGCCAGGAAAGGAAAAACCGAGGTACGCTCCTTGACAGACTCAAAGGCGTCGCCATAGCGTTTGGAAAGCCGTTGATCCCCATGCCAAACGCCAAAACAATGGTGCAAAATTAATCCTACCGAGGTGAGTAGAGTGAAGCTTGTGCCAATCCAGAGGGTGTGAGCAATACACCAAATTACCTGTCCCACCATTTGCGGATGTCGGGTAATCCGAATGATTCCGGTTTCGTAGAGATGAACTTGGGGTTTCTGGATGGCGGCGATTTCTAACAGGTTAAATGTAGCAGGGTACAGAAACAAAAAAGAAACCGCTGAAAGCCACCAGACTAGGGACTTGATCCCCGGAATTCCCTGCACCCGCCACAATTGAATCCCATCATAGCGGTGGTTGAAAAAGTAAATAATTAATACAACAGCAAGAGATAGGCTAACCAGAGCAAATAAAATTCGATAGAACCTCGCGCCAATCCGTTGTTCAGCCCAAGGTCGCAATGCAGCTAGACCACTATGCGCGATCGCAAAGCTCAAAAGTAGTCCAGCCATTACCCAATGACTGGATGTCACGTTAGTCCAGACCCCCATAAATCCTGATGCCCTTGAAAGTTGCCCAATTTATCCTAGCAAGAATACTCAAGGACTTGATCCCGTGTTGTGTTACTGTCGATTTCAGGCACAGGTTTACACGTTCGTTGTTGGCAATTCCTACTATCGTTGACGTTAAATCCCATCTTCAACCCCCCTGGGATTGCCTGTTATTGCTCCTTTTTTGATGGTTTAGCTCCTATGTCTGACCTTCCTTTCACTCTCGATCAACTCCGGATTCTCAAAGCAATCGCTTCTGAGGGGAGTTTTAAACGTGCGGCGGATAGTTTGTACGTTTCCCAACCGGCTGTGAGTTTACAAGTGCAAAACTTGGAACGACAGCTTGATGTCCCCTTATTTGACCGAGGCGGGCGTCGCGCTCAATTGACAGAAGCCGGACACTTACTCCTAAGCTACGGTGAAAAGATTCTCACCCTTTGTCAGGAAACCTGTCGGGCGATTGAGGATTTACAGAATCTCCAGGGTGGGACGCTGATTGTGGGCGCCTCTCAAACCACGGGAACCTATCTCTTACCTCGAATGATTGGCTTGTTTCGACAGCAGTATCCGGATGTGTCGGTACAATTACAAGTCCACTCAACGCGCCGTACTTCTTGGTCTGTGTCCAATGGACAGGTTGATTTAGCTATCATTGGCGGTGAAGTCCCCACGGAACTTCAAGAAACGTTACATATTATGCCCTACTCGGAAGACGAGTTGGCGTTCATTTTACCCGCCTTCCACCCCCTGGCAAAGGTGGGAACCGTGCATAAGGAGGATTTGTATAAGTTACAATTTATTGCACTCGACTCCCAATCCACGATTCGTAAGGTAATCGACCAGGTTCTCACGCGCTGTGATATTGATACCCGACGCCTGAAGATTGAGATGGAACTCAACTCAATTGAGGCAATTAAAAACGCCGTGCAATCAGGATTGGGTGCAGCATTTGTATCTATTTCAGCCATCGAAAAAGAATTGCAAATGGGTGTCTTACACCGAGCAACGATAGAAGGCGTCGTGGTGAAGCGAACGCTGTCTTTAATCGTCAATCCCCATCGCTACCGTTCCAAAGCCGCCGAAGCCTTCAGTCGGGAAATTTTGCCCCAGTTTGCGCCTCCAGGATGGGAAGAAAAACCCCCTTCCTCGCCGCCAATAACTGCTCCTAAATTGAATTCGGCATCGTCTCAACCTGCATCGTCTCAATCGACAGGTTAAGGAAGATTGCTCGAAAGGTTTTCGGTTGAAATTGCCTGAGTGTAGAGGTGTGAGAGTGTAGGAGCAAGATTAAGCTACCTGTAGGGGTACGACATGTCGTGCCTCTACTCGGGAATGAATTGTCTGTGGGGTATTCCGGAGGCTTGGATTAAAACAAATCCCGCAGGGGGTTGCTTTTTATGCTACCCTGCTAGAGCAGAAATTAAAAAAGCACCAACCAGAGCGATCGCCAATGTGCCAGCATTATTGTCTGTCATAAGCCGCCCTGTCCAATCACCCCGTATTATATAGGATTACCGTGTACTCTATAAAATCGCCAACATGGAGCTTGATATTCAGTCGGGATAATCACTTAAAGTTGAGAGAAAAACACACATTTTTAGCTAGAAGCGGTAGTCTATCTAGGAAAAGGTGAGAGGAGTAAGGTTGTGGAAGTTGTCAAAGAGTACGTCCAGCGGTGGTACGAAAGTGGATTAGCGCCCGACGAATATGTTTGCCATCAAAAGCAGGGAAATTTAGTCGAGATAGAATCAGTCGCCACAGGAAAGCGTCAGACGGTTCTCACGTTCTGTACGAATGATGTCTTGGGTCTGGTTCAGAACGAGGCGGTTCGCCAAGCAGCGGTTGATGCTATTTTTCAATATGGTACGTCCAACAGTTCAACCTCAGTCCTGAGTGGTCGCATCGATTTGCATCGGCAGCTCGAGCAAGAGATTTCGGAGTTTAAGCACCTACCCCATACCCAACTCTTTTTGAATGCGTGGATGGCGATGCAAGCCCTAATGGATGCGTTCTGCCATTTGGCTATTCCCGTTCCTGGCTTTCAGCATACCCGTGAGACATTAATTTTGACTGATGTCCTCAACCATGGCTGTATTCTCTCAGCCGTCGTCAACGCGGGAACTCGTTCTGGAAAGTTATTTGGTCATAGTCCGCGTGTGCGGGTGAGAGCCTATCGCCACTGTGATGTAGAGGACTTATCGCGGAAACTGCGTCGCTATGCTCGTCCCCAAGATCGAATTATGGTGATTTCTGATGCAGTGTTCTCCATGGATGGGGATATTGCCCCCCTCCCCGATATGATCGAGGTGCTGCGACATTACGAAGGCAGTGTCTTGGTGATGGATGAAGCTCATGCTAGTGGGGCGATTGGGGCGACAGGTGGCGGCATCTATGAGCATTTTGGCATCCTACCCCAATACACCATGGAGCAAGGTGTTGTGCCGCTGATTATGACCACATTCTCTAAGTTTGCCGCATCAGCAGGGGCGGCAATTAGCAGTCCTCTGGCAGAATTGATTCCCTTATTAAATGTTTCGCCCACGTCTATCGGTACGGTTTCCTTGTCGCCACCTCTAGCAGCCGCCGCCTTAGAGAGCATCCGTCAGGTGCGCCGTCATCCCGACATGGTGAAAAAGCTTCAGGCAAATACTCGCTACTTGCGATCGCGCTTAGTCGAAGCCGGATTTGATGCCATTGGTGAAACGAACGTGATCCCGGTTATTTTACCCTCAGAAATTAATCCGAAATTGTTTGGTCAGTATATGTTAGAGAATCATGGGATTTGGGTATCACCCATTTGGTTTATTGCTAAACCCCGTATCCGGATGACGGCAAATGCTCTGCATACTAAGGAGGAAATGGATAAATTAGTCGCCGCCATGGTAGCAACACGAGATTTTTTATATAAACCCATGATCAGCGCCTAACTCGTCTTGGGTTATTGGTTATTTGACGAATGACAAATGACAAATGACAAAATTCGCACTGTAACCACTCCAGCCGACCAGGACTTGTTTCTGGATGTGCCTGCACGAGTCTATGGGAATGATCCCAATTGGATACCGCCGCTGCGTAGCGATGTAGCGAAGCAATTTGCCCCCGATAATCCCTTTTTTGGCTACGGCAAATTACAGCAATTTATTGCCCTCGACTCGTCCCACCCTTCCCAAGCGGTGGGGCGAATTGTGGCGGCGGTGAATCAACGGTTAATTGAACGAGAGGGAAAAACGGTTGGTTTATTTGGATTTTTTGAGTGTGTCCCAGATTGCGCGATCGCGCAATCTCTCCTGAATGCGGCTTGTCAGTGGTTACGAGAACAAGGAATGACTGTGGCGCGGGGACCGATTGATTTATCGACCCACAATAATTGTTTATTTTTGGTCGATGGCTTTGATACACCGCCCATGGTGATGATGCCCTATAACCCCCCCTACTATCCCGAATTTTTGGAAAAAGATGGCTGGCAGAAAGCGAAGGATACTTATGCTTATGATTTTCCTTTAGATAAGCCCTTATCGGATAAATTTAAGAAAGCCTATCAGATTGCCTGTAAATCGGGTATTACGTTTCGTCCGATTAGAACCAAAGGGGAAGGATTTGAACAAGATTGTATCAGCCTTTATCACCTTTTTAACCGTGCCTTTGCCAACAACTGGAGTTCTGCACCGAGAACGGAAGCCGAATTTCTAGAAGAAGCCAAGTCATTACAGAGTTTAGTTGATCCAGATGTTTTTCCCATTGCCGAAGACAAGGGTGAAATGATCGGCTTTTTTATGGGATTACCGGACTATAATATTCCCCTAAAACACGTTAAGGGTAAACTAAACTGGCTAGGAATTCTTAAGTTTATTTGGCATCGTCGCCAGATTGACCAAGGACGGGTAATTGCGATTGCTTCATTGCCAGAATATCGCCGCAAAATGGTGCCGCTGGCGTTAATTTATTTGGGTATGCAAGGGGGAATTAAGAAAGGCAAGCCCTATAAGCGAGCAGAACTAGGTTGGGTTTGGGAAGATAATTTCCCGTCTCGTAAGTTGATTGAAGCGTCGGGGGGGACAATTTATAAAACCTATCGAATTTATGAAAAAACGCTGTAGTCAGTTGATGCGGTTAGCGATTAAATCCAGGTTTCCCGCCCCCCGTTATAATTCAGTCCGCGTAGGCGGACTTAGTTTGTGTAGCAGCGATTTTAATCGCCGTGGCAAAAATGGGGTAAACAATACTTGATCATCACGCCTAGCTTAGGCAGGTAATACAATTGAATCAAGGTATCAAGGGCAGTTCACTATGACAACAACAACTCAAACCCTCACCCTAGCTGACTTTCTCAAACTTCCTGAAACCCAACCACCTAGAGAATTTATGGACGGTAAAATCTATCAAAAACCCATACCACAAGGGAAACACAGCACTCTCCAAATATGCCTCGCCAATACAGTAAACGAGGTGGGATTTCCTGAAAAAATAGCTTATGCTTTCCCAGAATTGCGCTGCACGTTTGGCGGACGCTCTATTGTGCCAGATGTTGCGGTATTTCAATGGGAGAGAATTCCCTTCGATGCTGATGGAGAAGTAGCAAACGTATTTGAATGTTCTCCAGATTGGACAATTGAAATTCTTTCATCAGATCGGTCACAAACAAAGGTAACAGATAATATTTTATTCTGTCTCAGAGATCAAACCCGTTTGGGGTGGTTAATTGACCCCCATGAGAAAGCAGTAATCTGTTTTTATCCCAATCAATTACCAGAAATTATACGACAACCAGAGGATAGACTACCTGTACCCGATTTCCTCAGTCTACAGCTAACTATTGAACAGGTATTCTCCTGGTTGAAACTGGGACAGCGTTTGTAAATTATATTAAATTATATTAAATCCAGGTTTCCCGCCCCCGTTATAATTCAGTCCGCGTAGGCGGACTTTGTTTGTGTAGCAGCGATTTTAATCGCCGTGGCAAAAATGGGGTAAAAAATGCGGATTTTGGATTACAAGTGTGCGATCGCGCCAATCTCTTTGCGCCAATTTACACAGTATTGTTAATTAATATACTACAAGCCTTGTGATTGGTGGGTTACGGCGGACACCAAATTAAATGGTGATTTTTTGAATTGAATTACCGCCTAACCCACCCTACCTGGTATTATATATTGAGTCAGATTATACCAGTTCCTCTGTTGATAAACAATCTATTTATGCGGCGCTGGGTGTTCCAGAATTGTGGAGATATACTCGTCAAACTCTCCAGGTTTATCAATTAGTTGAAGGAGAATATGAACCGAGAGAACAAAGCATGACGTTTCCCTTTTTACCTGTAACCGAGATTCCCGGTTTTATTGAACAAAGTAATCTCCAGGGACAGCGAACAGCCGTGCGGTTGTTTCGCCAACGAATTCGAGAACTTTTACAAAATCAATAGAAAATCAGCCCGGAGTTCAAACTCTGGGCTAAGAGCTTAAACCCGTTTAAACGGGTTCAAAGACTTCTCCAGTAAGCTAAAGCTTACTTTAGCTTTCAGCCGGAAATTTATTTCCTGGCTATGCTTATCTAGTCAGCTTTAGCTGACTTAAGCTTTTAGCCTTGGGTTTGAACCCAAGGCTGGTTAACGCTAACAGCCAGGAGGTGTGATGAAAGCCCTAGTCACCGGAGCCAACGGATTTACCGGTTCTCATTTAGTTAAAGCCTTAGAACAACGGGGGGATACCGTTGTCGGTTTCGTCCGCAAGTCTAGCAACCTTCAGCGTCTCTCGGATTGCCAAGTCGAACTGGTTTACGGCGATATTAGCGATCGCGACGCCCTAAAAACAGCCATGACTGGGGTAGACTGGGTATTTCACACCGCTGCTTATGTGGAATTAGGACTCGTGGATGCCAAAGAAATGGAACGGGTGAATGTTGAGGGAACTCGCGCTGTTTTAGAGGTGGCTCAAGCGGTTGGTGTAGCCAAACTCGTCTACTGTAGCACCATTGGCGTGTTTGGTGACACTAAAGGTCAAGTGGTGAATGAAACCTTTCAACGCCAACAAACCGACTTTTCCGGGGCTTATGACAGCACCAAATACCAAGCCCAACAAATTGTAGACCAATTTGCCGCCCAAGGCTTACCCGTGGTGAGTATCCTCCCGTCTGGTATCTTTGGTGCAGATGACCCCCATTTTGGTCCCGTACTCAAGCAATTTCTCAAAGGCGGCTTAAAAGTATGGGCGGGGGGCGATCGCATTACCGGAATTGTCCACGTTGATGACTTAGCTAACGCCATGATTCTGGCAGCCCAAAAAGGTCAACCGGGCGAAAAATATATCATTTCGGCGGGCGATCTTTCCACCCGTGAGATGTTCACCCTTCTCAGTCAAGACACTGGGATTCCAGTTCCGGTGGAAGCCCCCAAACCCTTGGTGAGACTCGCCGGAAACATCCTTGACCCCATCGGACGCCTGTTGAATTGGCAACCGCCCCTGAGTCGGGAACGGGTGCATTACGTCTATGATCGGTGCGTGCGCGTCGATGCAACCAAAGCGCGTCAAGACTTAGGCTGGAATCCGCGATCGGTATCCCAAACCCTCAGTGAGATTGTCAGGATCATGAAAACCCAATCCTAGATCGCCACTACAACTACAAGCTAGGGAAAAACCCCCTACCCTGGATTTTGACTCGTTGCCGAATCGGATAAGATATCAAGGCACAATTGAATGGCAACAACCTAGGGAAACTCCGGTGTAAGTCCGGGGCTGTGCGGCAACTGTCAAGGTTGAAATGGCACGCTCTTTAAGGTTTGTAGTCGATGCTTCAGTGTTTATGGCGAAGACAGCGCAACGACGAACCTCGCTGACGTTCCACCTAAGCCAGAATACCTAGCTGTTGCTTGTCCACCCTATATTCCTGCCTCGCACGGGAAGGGAGCTTAATTTTAATGCCGACTGTAGATACGACTCATTTCACCCCAGATTCACTATCTTTGCCACCACTCCCCCTTAACCGCCCCCTGTTAATGATTGGTCACGGTAGCCGGGATATGCAAGGGCGTCAGGGGTTTTTGGATTTTGCCCAGGCTTACCAAGGGTTAGACTCGTCTCGCCCGGTTGTTCCTTGTTTTCTGGAATTAACTACTCCCAGTATTCAGGAGGGCGTAGACCAATGTGTGGCACAAGGGTATACAGAATTCTCCGTCCTGCCGATTTTGCTATTTGCAGCGCGACATAATAAATTTGATGTCACCAACGAGTTAGACCGCGCTAAAGCCAGACATCCGCAAATCCGATTCTATTATGGGCGTCATTTTGGCATTACTCCGGCAATTCTGGAGTTATGGCATCGGCGACTGGCTGAACTGGATCAACCATCAGAGAACAGTTCAATGTCCTCAATTCCCAGAAGTGAAACGGTTCTTCTAGTTGTTGGTCGCGGTTCTAGTGATCCCGATGCCAATGGTGATGTTTACAAATTAGCGCGTCTGCTCTGGGAAGGCAGTGGCTACAAAACGGTGGAAATCTGCTTTATTGGGATTACTCATCCCCGGTTAGAGGAAGGATTCAATCGCGCTCGACTTTTCCAGCCTAAGCGGATTATTGTTCTGCCTTATTTCCTGTTTACTGGAGTGCTGGTGAAAAAAATATTTGATATCACAGCGCAGCAGCAGGAGCAATATCCGGATATTACGATGACCTGTTTACCGGAAATGGGTATTCAACCGGAATTACTCTCGGTATTGCGGGAACGAGAAATCGAGACGCAACTGGGACAGGTGCAGATGAATTGTGAATTGTGTAAGTTCCGATTAGCGGCAGTGGGGGATAATACGGGTCACACTCATAATCATGATCACGGTCATCACCATGATCATCACCACCATAGCCATAATCACTCAGAGCATCCTCCTGACCCTTACGCTGAACCCGAAGCTTACCATCAGCGCATTTGGCAAGTTCCTTAAATTGGTCTTATGTCTTATGGCTTATGGCTTATGTCATTGGTTTTTGCTAATGATTCATGATCGGTCATGTTCTGACACCAACGTTTGAGGAAAGGGCGACCCGAGCCAATTGAGTAGATACAGTTGTCGATTTGTGGAGGCGGGTCGCCCCTACATAAGAATGACGGAGGTTTAATTGATCAGGGGTGCGATCGCCAGAAGGTATCTTAAGATTTATTACCCGTGTGGCAAGATCTCGTCATAAGCTAGGAACTGATCAGCACTGACCCATACCGAGTAATATGTCTGAAGAATTTAAAGTTGGCGATCGCGTTCGCCTAATTGCCCTACCCCGCTATGTTAAAACAGCCGAACCTATGCCGATGCTGCGACCTCCGGACGTGATTAGCATTGGTGAAGAAGGGGTGATCCTTGATCGACGTCCCGGCGGATTTTGGGGAGTTCGCTTTTCTAAGGGCGCTTTTTTACTGGATAGTCAATACCTTGAGACAGTAGAGAGTCATCAGCATTCTGATCCCAATCCGCCCTCATCCTCTCCCGAATAATCGGCTCACAGCCTTCTGCCTTCTACCTTGGAGCCTTGTTAACCTGAATTTAGTATGAGCTACAACAACCCGGATCAATACAATGGTGTCCGGTAAGTACTACTACACCGAATCAATATCCAAAATTGCAGTAGCACTTTGCCGAATTGATTCCTGTACAGTTGAGAATAATAATAATTGGCAGTCTGAGCGTGAAGTGGGAGATAGATTTGTACAGCTTCCTAGAGTCTCTCGGCATTGCTAACCCTAGTGGCAGTGGCTGGCTAGCAGTTATATTCACCTTCGGGTTAGCGTGGGGGGTAACCTGGTGTTTGATTCCAGCAGTACGCTCATTTGCACTGCAAGTGGGTTGGGCGGATCAACCGAATGCCCGACGACTCAATCAAGAACCCCTACCTAACGCGGGTGGATTGGCAATTTATGCGGGTGTCATAGCGGCGCTAGTCCTGGCTACTCTATTAAGACCCATTGTCATCGAAGGCGTCTTAGCCCAAGTGCTGACGATTTTGCTCGGTGGTTCCATCCTCGTCCTCGTGGGCTTTATCGATGACCAATTTGGTCTACCTGCGTATGTACGCCTGTTTAGTCAAACCCTTACCGCCCTCTTACTGATTGCCAGCGATATCCGCATCGAAACGCCTTTTGGCACTCCCATTGACCCAATATTCTCCATTGTGTTGACCTGGTTGTGGGTTGTGGGAATTACCAATGCGATTAATTTAATGGATGGAATGGATGGTTTGGCGGGTGGGATCAGCTTCATTACCGCCATGAGTTTGTTAGCAGTTTCGGCGCAATTTGAAACGAGAGCCGCCGCCACCTTACTTTTGGCAGCCTTAGGAGGTGCTGCACTGGGATTTTTACGACACAATTTCTATCCCTCCCGAATCATTATGGGAGATGCGGGGGCTTACTTTTTTGGCTATGTGCTAGCCGCAACCAGTATTTTAGGCAACCTGAAAGTGACGACGGTATTTGCTCTAGTACCGCCCGCATTCTTTTTATTATTGCCTGTGCTAGATACGACTCAGGTATTTGTTCGGCGACTCATGGCGGGAAAAAACCCACTGAAAACTCCAGGCAAAGATCACTTACACCACCGCTTACTAGCTTGGGGTTTTTCTCAACGTCATGCGGCTTTTACCCTGTGGGGGGTGACGTTGGCATGTAACGGACTGGCGATGAAACTGCAAGGGATGACCTCAATGGTGATTATTGTTACAAGTGGTACTATAATTATTCTTCTAAGTTTTACCCTTTGGCAAAGACTACAGGCGAAATAAAAAGGCTAATAAGTAGGTGGGGACAATTTTCCAGAATGTCAAAAGTTAAATCACTGAAACAACTACGGATCAGTAATAACCTTCTGCCTTTTGCGATAAGTTAGATACTTCGATTATTGAACTGATGTGATTAGGGGAGCATCTACCTAAAGAGATGGAAATTAGCGCAGTCAATTCAACCCCAAGATAGGAGAAAAATTCTTATATATGAGTCATTGACTCAGCAAGTTTGCATTCAGGCTGCCGATAATAATTTAGGTCAGGTAAATTGTATATAATCTGGCACTATATTACTGAAATACGTCTTCGCGTATACCGAACTTCTCCCTTAAGTTAGTAATAATTTATAGGAGTCGGATGTTAATCTAAAACTTGGAAATTAGGAATCGCCTAAAACCATTAAGGTCATGTTTCCAGATTCATAATCCAGAATCGATAAAATATAATCGTAATAATCTTCAATTCCTTGTCGCTCAGTCCAAATCCTAAACTTTATTCTTGTCCGACTCCTTACGATATTTATAATTTAAGCTAAACTTTAGATCTAATTAATAAGTCATAGGATTATAATCATGAATAGACTAAAATGCAACCAACCTGTTTTATCGGACAGTCAAATTATAAAAATCCTCTTAATTGAAGATAACCGTGTAGAAGCTGAATTAATCCAAGAATTATTTTCAGAAGTAAACAGTAATCAATTCGCCATAACCCATGCTCAACGCTTGAGTCAGGGCATAAAAAAATTGATAGACTTTACCTTCGACATTATTTTACTCGATCTATCTCTTCCGGATAGTCAAGGACTAAATACTGTAATTCAAGTCAAAGCAAAAGCGCCCACGACTCCGATTGTTGTTTTAACCTCTCTTAACGATCAAAAGTTGGCAATTCAAGTGGTTCGTGAAGGCGCTCAAGATTATTTAATAAAGGGGCAATTTGCTGGAGAAAACTTGATCCGGGCTATACGCTACGCCATTGAACGGGAACGCGATCGCGAGTCAATTCGACAGCAGGCTAAACGGGAGCGGATTTTAGAGCGTATGGTTGAGCAGATCCGACGCTCATTAGATCTCGAAGAAATTTTACACACCACTGTCACCCAAATCCGTCAATTCCTGAAAACCGATCGGGTTCTCATCTATCGCTATCAAGCAGATAAATCTCCTACTATGCTTTTAGAAGCGGCTGACTATAGCAATAGTTATCCAGAGATTCCGGCAATTCATGAACTTTTTAATTTGCCTCAGATATTGTCCGACAATGAAGAGTTTATTCAAGTTATTAACAGTAAAAAAATGTCTAACCTAAAACCAAAATTGTTCAATTTGCACAAGCAATCTGTTTTAGCGATACCCATCTGTAACAGTGAGTCTGATCTAAAAAAACCTCAGTCTCCTGTGTACCATCAATTATGGGGGATAATTATCGCTCATCATTGTACCCCTAATCGTCAATGGCAAACTTGGGAAATTGATTGTTTAAACCAGTTAGTCAAACAGGTGTCTATTGCGATTCAACAATCAGAACTTTATCAAAAGGTAAAGACAGACAACCAACATCTACAGAAACTGGTCAAAATAGACAGTTTAACCGGAATTGCCAATCGCCGCCGTTTCGATCAAGTCTTAGCCGAGGAATTAATCTGTTCTAGACGTAACTTAACTCCTCTATCCTTAATCTTGTGTGATATTGACTTTTTTAAAGCCTACAACGATACCTACGGTCATTGGGTGGGAGATAATTGTTTAAAAGAAGTTGCTGAAGCCATCTGCCAAGCGGCTCAACGACCGAGTGATTTAGTCGCTCGTTATGGCGGTGAAGAATTTGTCGTGATTCTTTCCAATACAGATAATCCAGGCGCTTTTATCGTTGCCCAAAAAATCCGCTACCAAATGGATAAACTCAAGCGTCCCCATGCTAAATCTCCGATTCATCCCTGGGTAACGCTCAGTTTAGGAATTGCGACAACGACTCCATCCCATCAACTTTCGTCCAGTGAATTAGTCCAACTAGCCGATCGCGCCCTCTACAAAGCCAAAGCCTTAGGACGCGATCGCATTTTCTCCGCTAACTCTGACCCGGATTTTCAGGTTTGAGCGGGGAAGCTGGGGAGGATATGGTTTTGTGTAGGGGCGGGTTTTCGGTCATCCGTGTCAACTTAAGCTCAACCCCTCACCCCCAGCCCCTCTCCCACGCCGGGGAGAGGGGAGCAAATGGTTTTCGGTTGCACCCATAAGTGACTAAACCCGCCCCGACTTAACCCTTTTGCCATCTACCTTATCCCTACCAAAGACGATTACGACTGGTGTTAACTCGCGCTCCCTGAGTGCGATTGACTTCATCCAAAAATATCTCGGTTTCCTCAACTAAACGATTCAACTCTAGACAATCTGCACAAGCTGGATTCGGATTTCCCGGTTCTCTAGCAAATCGACGCGGAGCCTCTGGCTGAACTGCATTACAGCAACCCTCAGCCGCTTCTTCTAAGGCTTGATCCAGACGACGGGCATTCTCTAATATGGCTGGATCTAATTCGCCATCTTGATCAAAAATAGGTGCAGTATTATTCCAGATATTCGTTCCGGTAATATCGCCCTGGCTTGGGGGTTGAGCATTAGCAGATGTTGAGATTAACCCAGTACCCATGACTAACGTTGTTATTGTCCAAACTATCCGTTGCTTTACTTTCATCACACTCACTCCATATTCCAATTTATACAACACTCAGTCAGGGCGGGTTCTGCACAAACGTTATCATCAATGCAAAAAGAAAGTCCCTAAACCCGCCCCTACGTCAGGGTAGATTTTGCACAAACGTTATCATCAATGCAAAAAGAAAGTCCCTAAACCCGCCCCTACGTCAGGGCGGATTTTGCACAAACGTTATCATCAACAGCAAAAAGAAAGTCCCTAAACCCGCCCCTACATACTCAAAACTTAAACGCGAACCCTGCACCCAAAACAAATCGCGCCCCATCTCCAGCTCCAGCAATATCTCGCAATGCTGGGGTAATCACCAATGGGATATTTTTAAAGGGAGCAATAGACACACCCACACCCAAGTCTTGTCCCGTCCATTCAGCAATTAAACTCACAGGTTCAGCCACCCGCACCGCAACGTTACCAAACACATTAATCGTGCCATTATCATCCTCTACCGCCTCCTCCGTGCGAAACTGCCCATTACCAATTCCTGCCGTTATCGCCACCCGACTAAAGGGTTGATTAATATCCTCTCGTGTCCGAATAATCTTACTCACCACGCCATAAACGGAATTCTCAAAGTCATTATCATCACCCAGGTTAATCAAGCCATTCCAACCCGCTGCGACTGCCCAACCTTGGGGTAAGCGACGATGCACTTTAGCGTTAAAACCACCACTGCCAAAATCCCGACTCGACCCGAAACTGGCAAGTGCGTATGAAAGTTCTACCCCCACAGACTTCTCAGCATCACCCAACCCAATCCCAATGCCTAACGCCCCATCATCAACATCACTATAGCGGGTGCGTTCTTGATAGGTAGCGCTAACAAACCCTGTATTGCGATGAGCGCCATAGGCTGTAGGAATGACAATACTCAGAGCTGGAGAGGCGCGTAATTGAGATTGAATGTCTATATCTTCGAGCGATCGCAACTCTTCTTGCAAGCGGTTAACCTCCCGACAGGGTGAGGGTTGTGTCCGTTGATTGGGTGCTTGTGCCAACATCGTTTGTTGAGTCGCACTACAGGGCTTTTTCGGATTAAGGGCAACAGGTTGTCTGTTTTCCTTATCCTCCTTGTCGGCGTGATTTTCCCTGTCTATGGCAAAGGTATTGACATCAGTATCATCTTGTGTATATTCGTCCACTCTAGATTGGCGATTTGTCCCTGTCTGTCTAGCACTCACCACAGTTGGCACAATTTGGTCGGGACGTTCTAATTCTGGCGATGCTATCTCCAACTCAGATGCGTCTAGAGTGGGCAAGGTTAACTCGGATTCCCCGGAAAACTCAAGCTTAATTCTATCTTCCTCTATTGTCGAACCACTGCCCTCTACCTTCGATTCTGGTGTAAATTCCTGGACAATAATAGATTCTGGTGAGGCAACAGCTTGAGCGCTAGTTGTTGATGTTACTGATGATCCTGCCTGGGTTTCACTGGGTTCAATTGGGGTTGGGACAGCAATATCAGGCTGATAGGTTGTCTTCACTGAAGACGTTGCCCAAGCGGGATGGAAAAAACCGGGGACAGCAAATGCCGCTACGCTATAGAGGGCAAGGCTAGAAACATTCTGTAGAGATGAGTTCAGGCGGCTATTGCTTTTTTTATCTAACGTTTGCGGAACAGGTTGATGTTCCCTTGTGTAACATTTAGTAGCAGGATGTAAATTTTGATAACGACCATTCGCGTTCAGTTTGGCTGTCACAGTCTTAAATCCTTCCAAGGGTGTTGTCTTGTTTTACAGAAATTGCCTTCTGGATTCAGGACAAAACTCGCCACCCCGGAAAGGTCGCGTCAACTGAGTTATTTTCTTTTCGCCAGAGATTACCCTGCCTTCTTGTGAATTATGGCAATTGCATCAGATGCTCATCTGACTTCAACTTGTTTTCTCAAAGCAATTATACAGAATCATAAGAATTTTAAAAAAATTATAAATTATCTCGATCACCAAAAAAAGCCAACAAAAAACACCGATAAAATAAATAACGGAATCCCTTAAGCGAAGACACTTCTAAATTACAGATTGTCTGTTCCCTGTTCCCTGTTCCCTATTTTTAAACACCTAAGCATGTCTCGACCTACCGTATACATCGCGATCACCAACCATGGCTTTGGTCATGCGGTTCGTGCGGCTTGTGCCGCCGCCGCCATCCAAAATCTCTGTCCAGACATCCTACTAATTTTAGTAACCACAGCCCCACGTTGGTTATTGGACTCTTATATTCCCGGAGATTTTATTCATCGCCCCCGCGCCTTTGATATTGGCGTGATTCAGTCGGATAGCTTGACCATGGATAAGGGGGCGACATTGGCAAAACTCAAGCAAATTCGTGCCTCGGAAAATTCAATCATTGCCGGTGAAGTTAATTTTATCCAAACCAATCGTGTGGAACTTGTACTCGCAGATATTCCCCCCTTAGCTGCCAAAATCGCTAAAACCGCAGGGGTTCCCGGTTGGATGATGAGTAACTTTGGCTGGGACTTTATTTACCGGGCGTGGGGTGGAGAATTTGTCGAGATTGCGGATTGGATTAGCGAATGTTACAGCGTCTGCGATCGCTTGTTTCGTCTCCCCTTACACGAACCGATGACAGCATTCCCCGAGATCACCGATGTCGGACTCACGGGGGGAACACCCAGTTATCCAGTCAGCCAGTTGCGAGAAAAATTTGGGTTAACCTCACCCCCAGAGAAAACAGTATTACTCACCTTTGGTGGACTTAGTTTGCAGGCAATTCCCTACAGTACACTGTCTCAGTTTCCCGACTGGCAATTCATCACCTTTGATCCCCATGCCCCCGATTTACCCAATTTAGTGAAAATTTTGGGTCGAGACTATCGCCCTGTGGATATGATGCCCTTGTGTGGACGAGTGGTATCTAAACCGGGATACAGTACCTTCGCCGAAGCACTACGTCTAGACATTCCCATCGTTTCCCTCACCCGCGAAGATTTTGCCGAATCTCCCTTGCTACTGGAAGGTATTCAAAATTATGCGTACCATCAAATTGTGACCCCCAAAGAATTTTTCCTAGGTGACTGGGAATTTTTACACCAATCTCTCAATCCTCCCAGACAATCCCAGCCTATCGCCAAAAATGGGGCTGACGCGATCGCACAAGCTGTTGTCCATTATTTACAAACTCTCTCATCTTCCTAACCTGACATGATAGCTACTGTGAATTCTCTGCTAGACAAAACCGCACCTACCTCGAAAACCTCAGATGGATCAGAAACGCCCAAGACAAGCAATAGTCCAGAAACCACTGAAACCCTAGACAAGCCGAAAACGCCAGAGACTACAGAGAGGGTAAAGACAGCTAAAACGCCCAAGACAACGGAAACCGCAAAAAACCAGAAAGGTTCAGAACCCCCTGAAACCGTCAAACCTGCCCAACCCCCTAAAACCCCAGAGGCGACTAAGACGAAAACAGCCAAGACGACGAAAACCACTAAGACGACCAAACCCTCAGACCAGAAAAAAGAAAAAGAGAGTACATCATCGTCTACCCTGGAATTAGCCGCCCATGATGTCCGCTTGGTCATTGATCAGCAACGGGAGCAAAGCCAAAGCTTAACCACGAAGTTAAATATCTTATTTGTTACCAACGGCGCTTTGTTCACTAGCTTAACCATATCACGGTTATTATTCTTTCCCAACGGGTTTAGCCTTGCCGAACTTTTCGGATTTCTGGTAAATTTCACTCTGCTGATCAACGCCTTCTTACCGCGCCAGTTAGCCGTTAGCCCCAATTTGGGCGATAAGAAATTTTTGGAACGTTATCTCGTCCTGTCGCCAGATGAATATCACCTGCGAATGATTGTTAACCTAGTAGAGACCTATAATGCAAACAAGCAGCGATTGGAGGATGTCTCATCATCCTTACAATATTCTGCTTATGTGACCTGGGGGTTAGCCTTGGTTATTACCCTGCATGTTGTAGGGATTTACTTCGTGCCGTTGATTGACCTGAGTAGTTTTGGCTAGGTCTTGCGATTATGACTTCTCAACACGTTCACAACAACTCTTCTGGGAAACGGTTAAATTTACCAGAACCCGACGCAGACAACATCACGGTGTTGACGCGCAACCTGCCCAATAAGCCAATCCTACCGTGGCATCGTTATGATTCTCCTTGGCGGGACCCTCAGGTGAAACAGGCGGATGAGTCTGAGGTACTAGATGATCAGGTATCGGATACCGATGAGGAAGACAGTTCTGAACAGGTTATGGCTGACACTCCAGAGGAATTGGAGGATGACATTGAGGATGACACAGATGAGGCAGAATTGGTAGAGGTGGTTACTGAATTCGTCGAAACATCGGTAACTAATGAATGTGATCAAGAATCCGATGAAACAGAAGCGTTAGAAACCTTAGAACAGGTAGAATCCGCCGAGATAGAATCTGAAGCATCCGACATTAACGTGGAAGACGAATATGATGAAGTCGAAAACGTAGATGAGGAAGACCCTTTAGTCGCCCACCTGTCAGAGAAATTAGGAATTGGCGATCGCGAAGAAGACAATGAGGAGGATGACGAAGAATTCGCTGAAGACGAAGAAGACGAAGACCACGAACTCAAGCAACTGGGTTAGCCTTCTAGCCGACGACTTGAGACTCTATATCCTAGTTTAATGAATCGATGACCCATTATCAACAGAAATTTACGATCAAGACAACCGCAAAATCCTTTACCCGCATCACCTCAAACATCAAAGACATCGTTGAGGAGTCAGGAATCGACACTGGACTGTGTACCGTATTTTTGCGCCACACGTCAGCCAGTCTGGTGATTCAAGAAAATGCTGACCCCGATGTCCTGACTGATTTATCGAATTTCTTTGCCAAATTAGTGCCAGAAGATGACAGCTACATCCACGATACCGAAGGACCCGATGATATGCCCGCCCATATCCGGACGGCTTTAACTAAAACCTCAGAACAAATTCCCATTGGCAATGGCAGATTAATGTTAGGAACCTGGCAAGGAATTTATATTTGGGAGCATCGACAATATCGACACAATCGAGAAGTTGTGGTTCATATTTCTGGAGATTGATTGGGGCAGGGTTAAGTCGGTGGGGATTGTCCTTTGTCATTGGTCATTTGTCATTTGTAAGGGTTTGAGGGTTAAAGTGAGTTGGAAGATGGATCAACAGAAACGGTAATCAAGCCTGATGAGTTGGGAAGAGGTAAAACGGGCAACGGTTGCGATCGCGGCGGCTGAGGATGGTAGTATCCGAGGGACGGGGTTTTTTGTCTCGTCTGACGGGTATTTGCTCACCTGCGCCCATGTTGTGGAAGCGGCTGGCGGCTGGGAACAGGTACGAGTGCAAGGGAAATCGGTTTCCTTGGTGTATCTGGGAGACAGTCGCCAGGATGATTTTGCGGTATTGCAGATAGCTGGGTATCAGGGGAATGGTGTTCCGTTATCCCTCTCCGTCACACCAATGCACCGCTTCTTAAGTATCGGTTATGGGCGTCCAGATTTTCCAGAAGGCGCGTCTATTGATGGGGCGATTACCGATATCAATCCCCAAGCTAATTTTGGTAACTTACCCATGCTGCGGCTGCGGGTAATGGCAGATGCTCAACGGGTTCAGGGGGGCTATAGCGGTTCCCCTGTCTTTGATGCCGAAACTCAGGCGGTGATTGGCTTAATTGCGGCGTTTGACCATAGTCAAGGGGCGCTAGCATTGCCATTAACCACCATCAGTAAAAAATGGTCAACCCTCCAGGAATTCTTAACCCCAACACCTCCTCATCCTATCGCCTCCCCTTCGCCTCAAACTGCCAAAATCTTTATCAGCTACCGCAGCCGTGATCCCGATGTCAGTTTGGCACAGCAATTCTATGAAGCCTTGAAAGCGGCTGGACATGAACCGTTTATGGCGGGAGCAAGTATTCGCTTAGGGGAAAATTGGGCGGAACGGATTGATCAGGAATTAGAACACTGTGATTATTTCCTCCTCTTATTATCCTCCCAATCAGCAACCAGTGAAATGGTCACAGAGGAGGTGCGACGGGCGAGGGAATTGCGGGATAGACGGGAAGAAAAGAAACCCATAATTCTGCCGATTCGGGTCAACTTTCCCATGGATTCCCCGTTAAATTATGACCTGCGCGGGTATTTACAGCGGATTCAGCAACGGGAATGGCATTCTCCTGACGATACGCCAGTGATTGTGCAGGAACTATTGGCGCTGATATCCCAGGAAGATGGGGGAGAACCTTGGGTGGTTCCCCTGGCGGAGACTCCAGAACCTGCTGCACCTGTCGTAGCCAGTCCCGATTTTCCGCCCTTACCTGTGGCGGAACCGGAATTACAACGAGAACCGGGAGGGGCGGTTTCACTCAAATCTGGGTTATATGTGGAGCGTTTGCCGATAGAAACCGATTGTTATCAAGAAATTTTACAACCGGGTAGCTTGATTCGGATTAAAGCGCCTCGACAGATGGGAAAAACCTCGTTAATGGCGCGAATTCTGCATCATGCTAAAGAACAAGGGTATCATGCCATTCCCCTAAGTTTCCAACGGGCAGATAGTCAGCTTTTAGGCAATTTAGATCAATTTTTACGCTGGTTTTGTGAACAGGTGGGGCGGCGACTCAAGCGGTTAAATCAGTTGGATGACTATTGGAGTGGTTATGGAAGTAAGGATAAATGTACGGCATATTTTGAGGAATGTTTATTAGAAGAAATTGACCAGCCGCTGGTTTTGGGGTTGGATGAAGTGGATCGGGTATTTCCCCATCGAGCTATTGCGGATGACTTTTTTGCCTTATTGCGCTCTTGGTATGAGGGGGCGCGGTATGGTGATTTTAGTAGTGAATTGTGGGAAAAGTTGCGGTTAGTGGTAGTCCATTCAACGGAGGTGTATGTGCCGTTGGATATTAATCAATCGCCGTTTAATGTGGGCAAAAATGTGGAGTTGCCGGAATTCAATCCGGAGCAAATGTTAGATTTAGCGGGGCGGTATGGACTGAATTGGACAACAACTCAGGTTGAGGAATTAACGCAGTTAATCGGGGGACATCCCTATTTAGTACAAAAAGCATTATATCATTTGCGGCGTCAGGATGTGACATTAGCGGAGTTAGCAGAAACAGCGGCGACAGAAGCGGGGATTTATAGCGATCATTTGCGGCGTCATTGGTGGAATTTGAAAGAGTATCCCAAATTAAAGGAAGCGTTTCGTCAGGTAGTGGTTAAAAATAAGTCAGTGGAACTAGATGCTGAATTAGCGTTTAAATTAGACAGTATGGGGTTAGTGCAGTTGGAGGGGAATGAAGCAATTCCGCGCTGTGATTTGTATCGGAATTATTTCCGCGATAATTTGGGGGATTAAATCCTTCGTACTTCACCCTCATCCCCTAACCCCTTCTCCTATGAAACAAAATGCGAAGCATCCTCTGTCCTCCCCCCTGCCAAAAAAGCGAAGCATCCTCTGTCCTCCCCCCTCTTGTAGGGGGGAACGAGGGGGGTAGGGGGGAACGAGGGGGGTGGGAGAAGGGGAACTCAAGCGTTTCATCATCAACGTAGGGTGCGTTAGGCGCTGATTTGGTGTAAATTGTGAGGACTAAATGAGTTAGCGCCGTAACGCACCAATTTTGGGAGATAATAAAAGGCGGTGCGTTACGCTACGAAGAGAGTACCCTACGAAACTATGTAAGTTTTTAGAGTAAAATATTAAAAGCACTTTTGACTTAGTTACTGTCACCTATGCAAGTCACTCTTAACCTTGATGAAGCCCTGCTCAACGAAGCCTTGAAATTAACAAAGCTCACTACCCAAGAAGAGTTACTGAACCTTGCTTTGCAAGAGCTAGTACGATCTCGCCGCAAGAAAAATTTGCTTGATCTGGCAGGGCAAATTCAGTTCGTTCCTAATTTTGATCACAAGGCTATGCGCGAAACTCGCTATGCTGCTGATTGATACATCCGTTTGGATCAGCGTCTTCCGCGATCGCAGTGGTCAAGTACGCCAGCAACTTGAAACGTTAATCGCAGATCGTGAAATTTTACTTACCCGCTTTACTCAGCTTGAGCTGCTTCAAGGGAGCCTAAATGAACAAGAGTGGACAATTCTCTCTACTTATCTTGAAGCACAAGATTACGTTGAACTCACTTCTTCTTCTTGGCAAGCAGCTGCACGTATTTACTATGACCTGCGTCGTCAAGGATTGACTGTTCGCAGTCCAATCGATTGCTGTATTGCTCAAGCAGCGCTGGAAAATGATTTGCTTCTAATTCACAATGATCGGGACTTTGAGATAATTGCCCAAGTTCGAGATCTCCAGAACCTTCGCTTTCAACCTTAAATTCTCTGGCTCTTGCGGGGTGATGGTAGTAACTTCAGATAGTCGATGTAGGGTGCGTTAGGCGCTGATTTAGTATCAATCGTGAGGATTAAATAATTTAGCGCCGTAACGCACCAATTTGGGGGGAATAGCACAGTCTTTCAGTTAGGTTTGTAGTTGCGCTTTAGCGCCCTAATCTGGCATCATTGACTACAAGCGTAAATCAGAAATATAATCAACGCGATCGCCTTCATTTTACGAAACCATAAACATGGGGTAGCGGGCGTAGTAAAAGGGCGCACGTCAGAAGGGCGCACGTCGGTGCGCCCCTACAGAAATGGAATGTAGGAATGTAGGAATGTAGGGTGCGTTAGGCGCTGATTTAGTATCAATTGTGAGGATTAAATGAGTTAGCGCCGTAACGCACCAATTCTGGGAAAGCATCAAGGTAAATTGTTAGGATAAAATAATTTAACGCCAGAATGCACCAATTCTGGGAGACAATAAAGGCGGTGCGTTACGCTACGCTAACGCACCCTACAGGATTACCAGATACACACCATTTCGGGGGATTTGAGGATGAGTACCGCATCCTATCCAGACTACAGCTATCAAGTCGGCGGGAGTCTTAAACAGGATGATCCCACCTATGTAGTGCGTCAAGCGGATCAGGATTTCTATGAAGCCTTAAAAGCAGGCGAATTCTGCTATGTTCTCAATTCCCGCCAAATGGGTAAATCTAGCTTGCGGGTGCAAACCATGCGGCGGTTGCAAAACGAAGGCGTTGCTTGTGGTGTGATTGATATTACCGCCATTGGGAGTCACAATATTGCCCCATCGGAGTGGTATCTGGGGTTAATTCGCCGACTGGCGCGGAGTTTGGGAATTAAGGTTAAGGTGATCAAATGGTGGAATGAACGGGAGGGATTGTCCCCGACACAGCGTTTGGGTGAGTTCATCGAGACGGTATTGCTAGCTGAGATTTCCCAACCGATTGTTATTTTTATTGATGAAATCGATAGTATTCTCAAGTTAGACCTAAAAGACGATTTTTTTGCCCTAATTCGCGCTTGTTTTAACGAACGGGCAGACAATTTAGAGTATCAACGCCTGACATTTGCCTTGTTGGGAGTGGCGACACCTTCAGATTTAATTCAGGATAAAACTCGCACGCCGTTTAATATTGGTAGGGCGATTGAATTGCGCGGGTTTGGTTTATCGGAAGTGTCACCCTTAGCGCCGGGATTAGCGGGTAAGGCGGAGAATCCGCAAACGGTTCTCAGGGAGATTATAAACTGGACAGGGGGACAACCCTTTCTGACGCAAAAGTTATGTCAGTTGGTGCTGACTTCTCCCTTTGCCATTGCGTCTGGTCGTGAGGCAGAATTATTAATCGAAAAGTTAGTGCGATCGCGTATACTGGAAAACTGGGAAGCCCAGGATGAGCCAGAACATCTCCGGACAATCCGCGATCGCGTTTTAAGCAATGAACAACGGGCAGGGTATTTACTAGAACTCTATCGGCAGATTTGGCAGGATGGGGAAGTCGCCGCCACGAATAGTGATGATGAAGCCCGATTAAAGCTGGCGGGGTTGGTGGTAAAGCAGGGAGGAAGTTTAAGGGCTTACAATCCGATTTATCGGGAAGTCTTTGACCAAAATTGGATTGACCAAGAATTAAGGAATCTACGCCCCTACGCGGAGACTTTTAGAAAGTGGGTAGCCTCTGGGTATCAGGATGATTTTCTGTTGCAGGGTAAGGCGTTGCACGAGGCGCAAGCTTGGGCAAAGGGAAAAACTTTAAGTTATCTGGATCAGCAATTTCTTGCTGCTGGTGAAAAAAAGGCAATTGAGGCGCAAATTGCGGTAGCGGAAAAGGAAGCGGAATTAGAACGGGAACGGAAAGATAGAGAAGCCGCAGAACAAAGAAACCTGGCTCTAGCTGAGGCGAATCGCAAAGCCAAAAGACGGATTAGTATTGGTGGAGTAGTGCTAATTGTTGCGGTGTTGGGGGCAGTAATTTCCGGGGTACTTGCCGGAAATAAGGTTATTGAAGCTAACTCCAAAGTTGATAAGGCAAACTCTCAGGTAGCCGAAGCGAACCAAAGAGCGACAGCAGCCGAGAAACGAGAAGAACAAGCGATAGAAAATGAGAAACTCATGCAGACAAGTGCTGAAGATGCAGCCCAGAAAGTCAAAGCGTCACAAAAAGCTTTAGCGGTAGCGAACGATAAACTGGAAAATTCCCGTCAACAGTCTCAACAATTAGCGCGACAAGCGCAACAAGCCGCTCAAGAAACTCGACAGGCTCAAGCCAAGCTAGGAGAAGCTCAGGAAAGAGTGAAAAAAGCCGAGCAAAATGTTCAACAGTTAAATCAAGCCGGAAAGCAGAAAGCAGAGGAACTCAAGCAGGCACAGGCAGAACTGAGGATAGCACAAGAGGAGCAAAAGCAAGCAAACGAGAATTTAGCCATTGTCCAGAAAAACTATGAACAAACTCAAGCCTCCTTAGACAAGGTTAAAACCGAAATTGAGACAGTATCCCTACTCTCCAAACTAGCAGCAGAATTGCAAAATAATGGACTCTCTAACGATGCTCAAGAAGCCTGGAGTCAGGCGAGTCAGGCAAGCAATGAAGTCCTGGAAAAGGAGGAAAATCGGGAGCTGAAGCAAGCCATGCTGCAAGCCTCTATTTCTTTAGCCTCTTTGCAACTGAGTCAAAGGTATCAGGAACTGGATCAGCAAGAAAAAGCGCAAGACTATTGGAGTAAAGCTGAGCAAGCGATTCAACAAAGTCAGACGTTATTACCGTCAAAGATTACTGGAGAGACGCCTGAACAATGGTCAATTCGTGTCCATGTCCAGCGAGTGCAGGGTAGTTGGTATCGGGAAAAGGGAGAAACGCCAAAGGCAATAGAGGCGTATCGGCAAGCCTTTACTCGGCTGGAGGCGGCTTGGAAAAAACTGCCAAATATTGATATAGACACGGAGATTCCTATTCCGCAGTATCTGCCTCAGCAACAACCGATTCTCTCGGCGAATGCTATTGAGAACTTACATCGTGAGTTTATGGTATTGCTGAAAGAAGCAGGTGAAGATGATTCCCAGATAAAAGAATCGCTCAAACGTTACCTCTTAGCAGAACTAAACTTTTTGATGGAATCAGGCAACTGGAAAGATGCTGATATAAACACCTATGATTTAATTGCTTTTGCTGGTAGTACCGAAACAGGTTTTGAGATAGAGAATATTTCCTGTCGAGACTTGAGTAGTATCGATAGGCTTTGGGTAGAACGCTCAGATGGGACGTTTGGTTTCAGTGTGCAAAAGACTATTTTGGATGAATTTGCCTCCCAGCCCGATCGTTATGATGAGGTAAACTGGGAGGGATTTTATGAGAAGATAGGATGGAGAGAAGAAGGAGAGTGGTTGAGCCATGTGGTTTTCAATCCAAAGAAAGCCAAGAAAGGACACATTCCGCGATCAGTGTGGGATCTCTACCTGGGTAAGCTCGGGGAGTATTTGTTGTATCGGGATTACCGGGGTCAGCTAGTGTGGTCGGCATCAAGGACGGGGCGGTATTCTATGGGTGATCTCTTCTCTATCACGGCAACTTGTAGACTGTAACACATAAGCGTTCCAGACTTCTCTAAAAATTCCTTAACAAATTACATTTCTACGAATTCATAGGCTTTGAAGTTAGGTAGGGTGGGCAAAATTTATCAACCTCAAATGCTTAGGTTATTGTTCGCTACTTTTGCCCATCTTACGGTATTTGGCGTGATGGGGTAACAGTATCCAGGTTGAATGGTTCGAGGTTGGCGGCACATCAATATTCAATACTCCAAACGGATAATCCAAACAATCGCAAGCATTAGGTTTCCCAGGTAACGTAGAGAGCGATCGCATTAGGAACAGAAAGTGCGATTCGCTTGCTAGGATAGATTAGGCTTTATGCTCTTTCTGTATCTTCCTTCAGCTATGCAACTCGAAGATTATTTTAATTTCCTCGCCCCTAACGACATTCGTCTCAAAGGAACTAGAGTAGGCATTGAAACCATCCTTTATGATTTCATCCATCGCGCCCGTACTCCCGAAGAAATTGCCCAAACTTATCCATCCCTCACCTTAGAGCAAGTCTATGCAACAATTCTCTATTACCTCCATAATAAAGAAGCTTTCAGTAAATATCTAGCCGACTGGTTAGAGTGGAATCACCAGCAAGTTAAAGCCCAACAACTTAACCCATCGCCTACGGCTATTCGGATGCGGAAACTTAGAGCAGAACAAAGAAAGAAAATTAATCATGCTCAAGTATCTTCTAGATGAAATTCACAGTGAGTTCCGATAAAGACAAAATCCCCGAATGTAGGGGCGCAAGGCTGGCCATTGGTATCAACTTAAGGTCAAAAGCACGACTGGCAAGCATTTCACCCTCATCCCCTAACCCCTTCTCCCATCAAGGGAGAAGGGGAACCAGACTTTCTTGCTCCCCTCTCCCCTGGTGGGAGAGGGGCTGGGGGTGAGGGGGTTTTGGCTTAAGTTGACACGGATGAAGGCTTGCATCTTTACCTATATATCGCATCATACTGAAAATCACTATAGAACACCAGTCCAGTCATCGAAATTGATGCTATATAGCACTACGAGGTACGGAAAGGACATCAGTTAGTCCAAGAGGGAACTTATCCTACATTGAAACCCATCGTCGTGAAGTAGACGCTGAGTATCAAAGTGTTTTACAAACAGCCCAGGAAATCAAAATACTGTCCTGACGGTAACGGGTTAGTTAAACGCCCGCCTAAGAAGTACAAAACTACATTCGTATCCAGTAAAATTAAATTCTGCGTCAATGCCACTCATCCCTCATTTGCTGCTGATACTCCAAAGGATCTTGAGTTAATTGAATCACACCAGCATACTGGTTTAAATTAAAGTCTTGTTTTTGTTGTAATTGATAAGCCTCTAATAATTGCTCAATTTTCTGCCAGTCCTGATAATCAATCAACACTGCAACAGGACGCATCGCTTCATCAGTGACAATTTTTTTCTTAAAACTGAGCATAATAGTCCGCTTTATACTAACATCTAACGTTTCTATGGTAGCTCCAAAGCCAAAACCTTGTAGAGACGTTGCATGCAACGTCTCTACAATCGGGACACAACTTCCCGTCAATCTTCCTGATCACTCTCTAGGAACTCACCCAAATACAACCGGATCAATTCTGCTGCTGCACTCGGATTAATGCTTTTGAGTGCCTGTGCAATGTCCGCAACCGTTTCGGCTGTGGGATCTGTAAGTTCGTGATACCAACGGTAAACAACAGAACGTCTTACTCCCAGCGCTACCGCCAGTTTGTTCTGACTGATGTCGTAATTCTTTAGTACCTGCTTAAGGGCTTTGCCGACTCTTCCCATACTCTTAATCGTGTCAGAGCCTCACGAGCAAGTAAATGACTACATTTATATAGCCATCGTGTATGATGAAAATGACTACATTTATATAGTCATCCAGTGGCAACTCAAAATCAGGTGAACTCAAATGCAAGCGTACTTTGTGCCGAATGAGAATCAATCGCCCTCTGCTGAGGTTTCTATTCAGGCTTCTACTGATCCGGTTTCTCAGAAAGAATTTATTAAGGTGATGGTTATCGGTTCCCGTAAAGGGATCAACAGCATTATCAAAACGCTGCATCGCTTACGGTTTGCGGAGGTCAGGGAATGGAGTCCACCAATTCCCTATGGTGCTTCGGGAGAAATGATGAGTCTATTGAGGCGACAAATCATGGTGGATTGAATCCTGGGTGTAATTCCCTGGCGCGATATAGCAGAAGGCAGAAGGTTTATTATTGATTAAATTGAGAGGTTATCGCTAACTATCATAGGGTACGGCAATGCCGTACCCCTACTGAATCAATTATCCCTGAGATGGGGTAGGGGCACGATACCATCGTGTCCTGATATAGGTTCAGGTTACAATCAGACGATAATCACCTCAGCTATCGTCTGTTATGCCAATCACAGACAGCGTTTGACAAACTTAGGGATCAGGAAGGCGATCGCACTAAGCGACTCCGTAGCCTGTGTAAGGACGTTTATAACTAGGATGTAAACCGAGAATAATATCCTCTTTGGGTATACCCATTTCTACTAAATCTTGTGCCAAATCAGCTTCTGTCATATTTCGCTGAATCCAAATTTTGTCATCTTTAATATCTATATGAATGAAACAGTTGTAAACTCTTTTTAGTCCATCCCAACCGATATCTAGAAGCTGATAGTGGTCATGTTCTGTGTCAAAAATGAGTTGACACTCTATTTCTGAATCTGAGCGGTTTGCATCTTCAGGGGTATGATCATTTAATAGCTGGCGGACTAATGAGCGATATTTTTCTAATTTTTCCATTCGCTAATTACCTCTTCAACAGGATCGTAAATAATTAACTTGACTTGATAAAGCTTAACTGCTTCTTCAATAAAAGTTTCTTGAAAAAATGTTCCAAATGTATCAATAGGAACAGCCAGATAAAGTATTCTCTCTGATTCGGTCATTTGTAATGCCAAGCGATAGTTTAAGAATTGACCTAATGCGGCATGAAAATCTGTAATCACCGAAGTATTGAGAAAACTTTTTATTTCAACGGCTATTTTACATTCTGCTTTTTGAGCGGCAATGATTTTCTCTGCTGCTAAATCAACTTCCAACTTAACTCCCTCAATTTTGAGTTTTAGGGGATCTGCTGTGATCACCCAATCCTCTTTGAGGAGTGCTTGTTTTACAGAATTATGGAATAGGTCTTTAGCCGCCATGATTGGTTCCACAAATTCTCAAACTCTTTCTGGCGCAGTTCTCAAAACAACATCTAACGTTTCTATCCTAGCTCCAAAGGGAATCGCTGATGGTAGGAGTGCAGGAGTGCAGGAGTCACTTCCCTTCAACTATCCTCCTCAGTCTCAAGGAACTCACCCACATACAACCGGATAAATTCTGCTGCTGCACTCGGATTAATGCTTTTGAGTGCCTGTGCAATCTGCACCACGGTTTCAGCCGTGGGATCTCTTTTCTCGTGATACCACTTGAAAATCATCGAACGATCAACTCCCAAAGTTACGGCTAGTTTGTTTTGACTGATGCCGTATGTGTCTAATGTTTGCCTGAGAGCTTGTCCCGCTTTTCCCATGCCTCTAATCGTGTCAGAGGACGGTAAGCAAGTAAATGTTGTCTTATGCGACCACAGTTTGCTAGACTTTGTGTGGTCTTAGTAGACCACATTGAATCAATCAGGTGAACTCAAATGCAAGCGTACTTTGTGCCGAATGAGAATCAATTGCCCTCTGCTGAGGTTTCTATTCAGGCTTCTACTGATCCGGTTTCTCAGAAAGAATTGATCAAGGTGATGGTGATTGGTTCCCGTAAAGGGATCAACAGCATTATCAAAACGCTGCATCGCTTACGGTTTGCGGAGGTGAGGGAATGGAGTCCACCGATTCCTTATGGTGCTTCGGGAGAAATGATGAGTCTGTTGAGGCGACAGATTATGGTGGATTGAATCTTGGGTGCGATTCCCTGGCGCGATCGCTTGGCTTCATCGGCTTTGGGGAAGGTAGGCGGAAGAGGTGATCGCTTGGCGATTTCAGTTTTTGTTGAGAGATTATCACTAACTATCATAGGGTACGGCAATGCCGTACCCCTACCCAATCAATTATTCCTGAGATGGGGTAGAGGCACGATACCATCATGCCCTGATATAGATTCAGGTTAAAATCAGACGATAATCACCTCGACTGTACTCAACAAGACTTCACATTATGTTACGTTTAATTTGATTTAGCAAGCAGAAAAAATGCTAAACTAAAAGCGCAAAATTTAGAACAATTGATACCAGGTAGGCAATGAGTAGCCGACGGCAGGTTCGCAAAAGAGCATCCTTGGAGCCTAAAACCACTCCAATCAATCCGTTGCGAACCCGGGGGTTCGGTAAAGGCATCCAGGCAAGAAATGCCCAGCTACCTCATGGCAATCCGTTACAGACACGTCCCTTTGGCGCTCAGAAGCCAGGGTTATCCCAACAGCAGGAAACCCATTCTCTTCAAGAACAACAAGAACAAAAGGAAGGGACAGAGCAATTTGGTTATAATGCAGCAAATATCCCAGCTTATGCACCGGAAAGATCCCAGTTACCGATTCAGACGAAAGCCGGACAGTTTGGCGGGTGGAATCCACCACCGATTCAGAGAGTCAATCCGGTAACGAATCGGTTGAATTTGTGGCGGGATCAGCAACTCGGTCAAGCTGAGACTGGAGAATCTGAAGAGGTTTCTGAGCGAGAAGAGCAGGAGGCATCGCCAGAAGCGGCGGTGGTACAACGATTACAGGAATCAGATCCACAACCGATTTTAGATCGGGGGATTCAACCCCAGGAAATTGCTGAACCTGGAGACAAAGAGACGCCAACTCCACCACCAAAGACAGAGACAATTCAACCAAAATCGGTCAGTGTTTCTAAAACCTTTTCTCCTCAAACGAAGGCGCAGCTAAGGCGAAAGCTATTTCCAGAATCCCAGGATGAAACCGAGAAAAGTCCTGAGTTTTCCCCTAATGTTGACCGTGATCAGCAATCCTCATCAGCCGATAAAAATCCTTTAGCCAAGGCGAAGCAATTCGCGAACTTACCCGCCAAAGTAGCCAGGGATAAAAAACCGCTCACATCGCTGAAAACGAATAGATCTGCGTCCTTACCCCAGACATTGAAACCCAGTGAAGCGGATCAATTAATAGAACCGGGTGATACTGCCGCAGCCAAGGGAGTTACATCGAGTCCCAACAGAACCCCGCTACCAGATGCTGGGGGAGTTCCTCATCCTCAACCCTCTGAAGCGAAGAAAGCTGGTGCAGATAAAGCTGTTTCTGAGCAACCCTCAGACAAGCCACAAGCCGAAGCGGTGAGCAAATCTACGGATACGGGAACCCTACCCTTAACGGCAGGTAATTCTGAGAGCGATCAGACGACACCAACCGAAGTCGCACCCGAAAGCCCAACCTCGACACCCTCAACACAGGCTGATACCCCAACTCCACAGCCTGGGGCAAATCCGGAAAAATCGGGACAAGAGGCGGCTCCGAAATCAGCCGTCCAACCTGATGCAGGTTCAGTTCAATCTCCTGAAACGAAGACAAAGAGTGTTACCGCTCCCGCAACCGCCATCAGTAGTCCTGCTAAAGCCGGAGGAGGTGGCGCAGGCGCCGCAGGGGGAGCCAGTGCTGGCGGGGGTGACGTTGCAGCCGCAACGGTTGATGAAGAGGCTGAAGCCAATGCCATGGATGAGCGATTGGCTGAAGTGGCTCCAGAAACAGAGACTGAAAGCAACCAGCTCTCATCCGCCGAAAAAGACGTGGCTCTCGCCGCCCTAGCAGAAGAACCCGCGACAGGCAGTCTCCCGGCTGGAGGCGGTGGAGGTGGTGGTGCGATCGCGGAATCTGCACCTCACCCAGCACCCCCGGATGTTTCCCAAGCTGATCCGGCGGCTGCCCTCGGTGCGGTGAGTGGCTTGCCTCCTGCTCAATTGGTATCTGCCTTAGGGGGTGTCACCGCAGCTGTTTCTAATGATGTTGGCAAACAAAAATCTGAACTCGCCGCCAATCCGCCTAGCGCCGATACGTTACCAGGAACCGGGAAATCGGCAGTAGTGAAAGCAGATTCAGGCGGCGACAAACCTAAACCCGTCGCCAAAAAAGCCGAAGGTCAAGAAAAACCCGTCCCCGAACCTAAACCCTTACCCCCAGAAAAAGCCCCGCCCCAGGTATCTGCACCAGCACCAGCCGTTCAGGGGAATGAAGAAGGTAAATTGTCAGATGCTGATATCAGCAACATGAAGGCATCAGTGACGCGATTGCCAGTCAGTGATCCAGGGGCGAATCAAGTGTCTGCTGGACCTCCGCCGAAACTGGCGCTGGAGGGCAATGCTGATCCGCAAAAAGCCCAGGAACAAAGGGTTGAATTGGAAACCAGCTTAACAGAAGCCCAAGCCAAAGGGCAGCAAGAACTGGCTAAACCCACGGGCGTAGAGAACATTCAACCAACGATACCGCAAAAGACCCTGAAGGCACAGATTACTGGAGGCGCGGGTGGGGGAGCCGCAGGTGCTGCTGCTGGGGCTGGCGCTGCCCTGGCGACGGGAGTCGGGGGAGATGGGATGGGAGATGCCGCGTCTATCTTTGCCCAACAAGAGAAAGGGGGCGAAATTCAAGCGGCTGCTGCTAAAGCTCAAAGTGATTTAGCCGCCAAAAAACAAGACCATGCTACTAAGGTGGCAGAAGAACAAGCCACTGCCAAGCAAGAGGTTGAACAACTCAAACAAGACAATATCGCTCAACAAGCCCAAGAGCGGACGAAGGCAAAGGGCGAAGTTGATGAGTTACAAGGTCAATGGAGCAAAGAACAGGATGATTTAGTCAGCCAGTCGCGCAAAGAGGGCGACACACTGGTGAGTGAAGGGCTGCAAGAAGTTGAGACGAAACAGGCAGAAGGGGATGCCGAAGCTGTCAAGGAAATCGAAAAGGGCGAAACAGAGGCAGAAGCCGAGCGTCAGAAGGGTGAAGCCAAGGCGGCTGAGGAGAAGCAGAAAGGGAAAAAAGAGTCAAGTGGGTTATTTGGCTGGTTAGCGAGTAAGGCAAAAGCCTTCTTTGACGGGATTAAGAAGGCGATTCAGAAAGCCTTTGAAGCGGCTCGTGCAGCGATGCGAAAAGCGATTGAAGCGGCTAAAAAGCTGGCAGCCGCCGCAATTGAAAAGGCACGGCAAGCAATTGTGGCAGTCATTCGTCGGGTGGGAGATGCGTTAATTGCTTTAGGCGATACCCTTCTAGCCAAATGGCCCGGATTGCGAGACAAATGGCGTAGCGCGATCGCCAAAAAAGTTCAGCAGGCAGAAGATACGGTTAATCAGCTAGCCGAAAACCTGAATCAGGGAATCCAGAAAGCCTTGGATGTTTTAGGTGGTGCCCTAGATGCCGCCCTAGGTTTACTTGAGAAAGGAATGTTAGCTGTCGTCAGCGTCTACCAAGGCGTTGTCAGGGGGGCGATTAAGTTTGGTGAAGGGATTGCCAAAGCTTTGGGCGCTTTTGCAGTTTTGGCAAAGGATATTGCCGCCAACCCCGGACAATGGATTGGTAACTTAGGGGCAGCAGTATCTGATGGTATCCGCAATCACCTCTGGAGTGCTTTCAAAGAACAGGTACAAACCTGGTTCAATCAAAAGTTAGAGGCAGTTCTCGGTTTAGGTGCAGCCGTTTGGAAGATCTTGACCCAAGGCGGTATCGCCATGGCAGAGGTTGGCAAGATGGCTTGGACGGCGGTTAAGCAAGCATTACCCACGATTATTATTGGTGTTTTGCTGGAGCGTCTTGTCTCAATGATTGTGCCTGCGGCGGGGGCAGTATTGGCGATTATCCAGGGATTACAGGCGGCTTGGGGTACAGTTAGTCAGATTATTCAAGCCTTTGGACGCTTCATCGAGTTCTTGAAGGCGATTAAGACAGGGGCAGCCGGTCCTCAGTTTGGGGCATTGTTGGCTTCAGCCGCGATCGTGTTGCTGGACTTTATTACTAATTTCATCATCGCCAAGATTGCCAAGGCTGCGCGGAAGGTGGCAGGTAAGCTGAAGGGCTTGGCGAAGAGTTTGATGAAGCGGTTTAAGGGCAAGAAAGGTAAGAAAGGTAAGAAAGGGAAGAAAGGGAAGAAAGGCAAAAAGAATAAAGATAGGAGCGATGAGGAAAAAGATGACAATAAGAAAAAGAAAAAGAAAGAGAAGCTAGATAAAGCTGTACAGGTACTAAGACCAAAAATTCAGTCTCTACTAGATCGTGGAGTTTCAAGGATTCGCTTACAGGCACAACTGACTGCTTGGCGGATAAAATATAGGTTAAGTCAACTATCTATAGAACGCCAGGGAAGTAATCGCGCTCGCATATTTGCACGAGTTAATCCTGGAGAGGAAGTTACACAGTTTTACTATCCTAAAGGTGAAGAACTTCGTGCATTAATTCACGATGCGATGAAAAAATTAAATAGTAGACAAGATGTATTAAAAATGGCAGAAGCTCAGACAGTTATGCCAGGGACTAAAGATGAGCCGTCTTATATAGTTCCGGGCATTGGAGTTGCTTCTCTAGCACAATCTCTTCGTGCTAGACCTGCTATACCTAAAAGAGGAAAGACACGTTATCATCAAACTAGCTCCATAGAAACAGAAAGATCTGTGATTGAACAGCAGTCATTTGGGAAAGCGCCTCTTGTGAGAAGTAGTGATGCCCCCCGAGGTAAAGCAGAAAGATATCCTGAGATAGCGCGAAACTTAAATAATGTTGCAGATGACACAGGAATAACTTCTCAGGAAATCGCTGCTGTCTTTAGACAGTACGTAAGTAAAGGTGATGAAGGTTTGCCAGATGAGTTACGCCCTCATGTCAACAAATTTAATGAGCTTCAATTTTTGATGTTTGGCACTGAGGGATTCCGAAATCAAGATGCACCGGCATACTCAATGATGACAGTAGACCTCATTGCCAAAGGGGAAATGACTTGGGGAGAAGCATTTGCTGGACACGAAAGAACAAGCCCACATGGTGGTGGTGCATTCCCAATGACACTTAGTGGTGGTGCAGAAAAAGCTTCTGAACAACTAGAGGAAGAATGGAAAATAAGAGACCAGGGACAACAGTCATCATATGAAACCAGAAATCCTCAAGCTACGGAGATGGCAAATCGAGAAGTAGCACTCGCTGAAAGATGGCTCAAGACTGAACTCGATGTTGAGTCACCTGTCTTCAAGAGCCGAGAGGACGGTGTAGAATATGTTCTGCGTAAACTAGAAAAATTCTTTGCTCTTAAAAAGTTAAGTTCTTGAAAAGAATATGTGTGAAAATTTAGTACGAATTATTCTCCATAAGTCAGTGTCAAGGAATAAAGTGTCAGCAGCATTATATGATCTTAACTGGCAAATAATACGAGTAATTCAGGGCGACAACAAAATCACGCCAAACGAAGTGATTTATCAAGTTCCTGAACAAAAACTACGAGTTCATTACATTGAAGATTTTAAGCTAGGTTTGAACTATTTAGTTATTGTGGGTCATGACTTGGAAGCAACTATTGAAGAAATTCATTCATCCCTTCACACATATAGAAAAAATCAAATATTCTCTTTTATGGAAAGTGCTAAAAGCAGAGAAGATAAAATTTTATCGATTTATTATTTAGCTCTCGTTGCACCTAACAGGTATAACTTAGAAATATTTAGAATTTTTCAAGATAGACTGTTTGACTCAGATGCTGAGATTAGAGGTGCGACAGTTCTGGCAATTGCTTATGTGGGTTGGAAACAGTTTATAGAACTGCTAAATAGGTTAACCGATATAGAAAGCGATCAGAGTGTTAAAGAGGATTGCGAAATACTTTGTGAGAATCTTAAGAATATTGACAAGATAAATTCTCACAATGTTTAATAGAAAATAATTGCTTGGCTATTAGAAATAAAAAAACAAAAGTCTAGCACAATCAGCGTATTTCCAGCTTATGCAAAATCCTCTTTCCGAAGAAGAACTCCAACAAACTCTTCGCAGCTATCTTGAAAACTGGGCGAAGGAAAACCTACCTGACTTTAACGAACTTAGCGAAGATACCTCTGCTGAAACCCTGGAGGAAATTACCAAATCCCTTGAGCAACTAGCCGATACTGAATTTGAAGCGATTACTCAAGACGCTACTGGCGAATTCATTGATGCTATCGAAGCCACCTTTCAAGACTGGGCAAAAACGGCTCGCGAGGAACTTGATCCAGACGGTGCAGGGAACCCACTCATTTACAAAGCCATGCTCAACTTCTTTGAAGCTGATGATTTAAGTGTTCTTGCTCAGGCAAAGTCAAGTTTTCCACAGGCTTTAACAAAACTCGTTAATTCACTCAAACAAAAATAGGCAAAGCAAATGGAAAAAGAAACACAATTGGATAATACAAATATAGAGAGTGTCATACCAGGAGATGGCATCCAAGACTCTGTTAGTGATACACTCGCTGAACATTTTTTGCAGCCATCTAGACCTTATTTATCAGTTGCTAGCAAAATAGCAGAGAACTACTGTGATCCAAAAGCAGCATGGCACACCTTGATAGAGGAAAAACTGATTCCAGAAGAGTTTTCCCAATCCCCAAAACGAAAATTTTGTGTACTTGATCTCAGCCGTCGCTATCCTTTAAATCAGGTAGAAAGTATAGAACGATACCTATATCCTCCAACAATCTCTGCTGTTATAACCTTTGGCTCAGATGCCAATCAGATGCTAGAAGCGGAGAAGTTGGCGATTGAACTTGGTAGAAGACTTGAACCTTGGGGAGGTAAGGCTGGAGACGATATTGAATGGTTTTGTCTAAGCCACAAGCGCCCTATATCTCTCCGTTTTGGCCCAGCTTTTGATTGTGCACTTTACTCTCTCCAATATGTTCTAGAAGAGATGGAAATTGAACCTAATAGTTTGTCCCCAGATCATCCTCAGTTACCTCAGTTTGTTAATGATGTAGTACGAGCCAACGTAGGTTGGGAGCGTGCAATTGAGGAAGAGCTAGAGGTACCAGGAGCCTATTGGCCTCCTTCTCAAGTTAAGTGGAAACTCTTTTCAGAGTTGCTTAATCCTTTTGAACCTGTTATTTCTTTATGGCAAACAGGATACGTGACCAAGTCGAGTTTTTTTCCCGATGATCCCATAATACGTTTCTATACATTTCAGGTTGATGCCCCTCTTCTGCCAAGACCTAAATCCGCTTTTCATCGCCATCAATAGATTTAACAACTGGATTGAGCAAAAACTATAACTTCCTCCAGTTTTGTCCTCATTATTCCCAATAGTTTTCCCAGTTCTGTGCAACTGACTTCTCCAGCTTTTCCATGTAAGCATAGGTTTTAATCTTGACCATCCATATATCCTTGCCACCTTTCACCCCTTTACAAACAACACCTTCATTCACTTCATATTTTCCTTGTCGAACATCTTCTACAAATCTACCTGTTAGCTTGCCTTTATAGACAACATGAGCAGAGTTTAAGTGGCCAAAGTCAGCGATAAACTGTTCTGGCCCTATCATCCCAAATGGTTCAGCCCATACATCAAATAATTTCAGATCCTTAGGATCATTAGCTTTATGTAAACCAGCAAATGAGTTAGTTCCTAAAAACTCTGTAAATACCTTAAAATCATCGAAAGATTGATAGTTTGAGTGTTCAAGAAATATTTTTTCAATTTGATCTGCTAAATCTTTAAAGAAAATTGGCACACATTCTTTTAGATGCTTATGAGCAAAAGTGAATTTTTCAATGCCATGAGAATCTAGGTTAAACATATCACGACGAGTTCCAAAACCATGCCAGCCGAATTCTCGCTCCCAATCCCAGTGCAAATTAGTTCCATCATATTTCTCAAAGGCAATACAGCGACCACTAGGAGAGTTGCGGCTATCAGGAATTTTGGGATAGTGTAGCATTTTTTAAATCTAATTGAAAGTTTTGTAGGATGGGTAGCATGATGTCATTATAATTTTACATCTCCACCAGCAACTCTCCACGAGTGTTAAATGAATGCAACACTGACACGCTCACTTTACTTTGGGAGTAGAACTGACAGATACTTGAGGATATCCGTTTTAGCCATAACAAATTTTACACTTATGGGAATTCTGGATTATGACTTCTACTCCCTATATTGCAATGCCAAATTCTCCTTCCGACGAAGAACTTCAACAAACCCTTCGCAATTACCTCGAAAACTGGGCGAAGGAAAATCTGCCAGAGTTTAGCGAACTCAGCGAAGATACCTCGGCTGAAACCCTTGAAGAAATTACTAAATCCCTTGAGCAACTAGCCGATACTGAATTTGAAGCCATCACTCAAGACGCTACTGGCGAATTCATTGATGCTATCGAAGCCACCTTTCAAGACTGGGCAAAAACGGCTCGCGAGGAACTTGATCCCGACGGTGCAGGAAACCAACTCATTTATAAAGCCATGCTCAACTTCTTTGAAGCTGATGATTGGCCCCTTGTTGAAGACGAAGATGAACCCATCCTATACATGAACTTCCAGGGTGAAAATGGTCAATGGCACTGTCTTGCTAAGGCGAGAGAAGCAGAAGACCAATGTGTATTTTACTCCTTATATCCTGAAGCCGTTCCTGAAGATAAACGCTCAACCCTTGCCGAATTTCTCACCCGCGCCAACTATGGCATGATTCTCGGCAATTTTGAACTTGATTTCGATGACGGTGAAATTCGCTACAAAACCAGCATAGACGTTGAGGGAGATAGGCTCACCCCTACCTTGGTGCAAAATCTTGTCTACACCAATGTCATGACAATGGATCAATATCTCCCTGGTATTCTGGCTATCCTAGAACAGAATTTAACCGCCAAAGATGCGCTTGAGCTGGTTGAGAAACAACTCGAAACCCATGAATAACCATCGTCATAAGAAAGCTAATCAAGGTAGTGGTATGTTTGTAGTGAGGACTTTAGTCCTCTTTTCTTCAGCGCTTCTCTCGCCTACAACAAACAGGATTTTATCAAGTTATGTCTCTTGATTAAACGAATTCACCCGTCGCAAATCTAATGTCAACGGATACTCCGGACTCAATGATAATGGTGGAATCGAAATTATTCCCGGTGTATGATCCTGGGGAATAAATCGTTCCAACATCCGGGACTCCGCTTCTCGGTGATTAACGGGAAACTTATCATAAACGATGCCATTGGGATGATTAACAGAATAGCGACATCCGCCAATTGACCGTTGAGTCCAAGTATCTACAATGTCAAAGACTAATGGGGAATGAGAATTAATCGAAGGATGCAATAACGCCGCATATTCCCTGGCGCGGAAGCGTACCCCACCCACATAGTCTCCCGGTATTCCGGTAGACTTTAATGGCACTGGATAACCATTACAAGTCACCTGATAACGAGATGAAAAATTATCTGGATTGGGGGAATGTCCCATCGCTCCTCGCAATCTTACCTGTATCCGTTCCATGGAAGAATCCACATAACGAGCGGTTCCACCAGTACCCGTTTCTTCCCCTAAAACGTGCCAGGGTTCGATCGCGTGTCGTAATTCTAACTCTATTCCCTCTCGGCTAATCTCGCCATACTGGGGGAACCGGAACTCAAAAAACGGCTCAAACCACTCCAATTTAAACGGATACCCCGCCTCCTGTAACTCGCGGATCACCTGCCGCAAATCCTCGCCAATGTAGTACGGTAACAGAAAGCGATCGTGCAACCTCGTACCCCAGCGAATTAAGTTCTGGGTATAGGGATGCTCCCAAAACCATGCCACCAGCGCCCGAATTAGCAGCATTTGGAGTAAACTCATTCTCATATTAGGGGGCATGGCAAACGCCCGAAATTCTAATAATCCCAACTGATTGCGGTAATTTTCTACCGGATACAGCTTATCAATACAGAAAGCGCTGCGGTGAGTATTCCCCGTTACATCAACTAAGAGATTCCGTAACAGTCTGTCTACTAATTCTGGCGCTACATCTTCACCCGGCTGTAACGTTTGAAAGGCAATCTCTAACTCATACAAACTCTCATGTCGTGCCTCATCCACACGGGGCGATTGACTGGTGGGTCCGACAAATAACCCTGCAAACAAATAAGATAAACTGGGATGATTTTGCCAATAACTAATCAAACTCCTGAGTAAATCCGGACGCCGCAATAAGGGACTCTCTAAGGGCGTTTTGCCGCCAATCGTAATATGGGCACCGCCCCCTGTACTTACCCGCCGTCCATCTAAAGTATATTTTTCAGTTCCCAGACGACAAAGCCGCGCCTCTTCGTGCAGAGTTGTGGTAATTTCAACCAATTCTTGCCAATTTCCGGCTGGATGAATATTCGCCTCAATCACACCTGGATCAGGGGTAATTTGAAACCCTTCAATTCCCCCATTACCGGGAGGGGTATACCCTTCAATTAATACTGGAGTTTTTACCTTTGCCGCTGTTTCTTCAATCGCGGTGATTAAATCTAAGAAACTTCGCGCCGAAGTCAAAGGCGGTAGAAAAATATGCAAAATTCCTTGCCTAGCTTCTACACCTAAGCCAATCCGAATCGTATTATCATGTGAGTCAATAAATTCTGGACTGGGGCGGGCTGGATTCGCCTCCAAGGGGACAATTCCTTCCTGTACCAATTCCTCGGACCAATCAATAGAATTTAGGGGTAAACGGAATCCGGCGGGAGAATCACCAACCAGAAGATTCAGCCTCTCATCAGGAAATCGCCAATGACAGGTACTCCAATACAATTGCTCATCTTTTAATACCGGTAATATTGGTAAAACATACCCACCAATGTCCCCTTCATATTCATAGGCGGGAATAATACAGTCAGGATTAACACCTAAATGTTTCGCTAACGCCTGAATAAATATCTCCCCCTGTTTGGCTGTATGTCCATAATCCTTCCCTTCCTCTGCATACCACTCTCGATTCCGCCAAATCGGAGTACCATCACTGCGCCAGTAGCATCCTAATGCCCATCGGGGTAAAATCTCACCCGGATACCATTTTCCTAACCCATAATGCAGTAATCCCCCTCCTTTAGAAAACCGGGCTTCCAAACGTTTGAGTAACTGTCCGGCAATTTTGCGTTTCTCGTCACCGAGGGCGGCAATTTGCCATTGGGGAGATTCAAAATCGTCAATGGAGACAAAGGTGGGTTCACCTCCCATGGTTAAGCCCACACCTGCACGGTGTAGGGTTTCGTCTACGGCTTTACCTAAACTATCAATCTGTTGCCATTGGGCTTCTGTATAGGGTTTACTGGGGCTGGCGATGTTCTCATGGCGCGATACCTTCACCGCAAACTCTAACTGAGACGGGCAGGGTTCACTTGTACCCCTCACCGGAGACGCCGCCTCTGGGGTTGGAGTACAGACGAGGGGAATATGTCCTTCCGCTGCTAAGTACCCGGATGTGGGATCTAAACCAATCCAACCAGCGCCGGGAAGATAGACTTCTGCCCAAGCGTGAAAATCGGCACAATCGGCTTCGATGCCTGGGGGTCCATCAACAGGGGGATTGTCTGCTTTGAGTTGAATCAGATAGCCGGAAACAAATCGCGCCGCTAAACCATAATGTCGCAAGATTTGCACCAGTAACCAGGCGGTATCGCGACAAGAACCGACTTTTTTGGTCAGGGTTTCTTCGCAGGATTGAATCCCAGTTTCTAACCGGATAGTATGAGTAATATCTTGGGCAAGCTGTTGATTAATTGCCCCTAAAAATCCGGTAATGTAGATGTCATTTTTTCGATTTTCTTCTACCCAATCAGATAAGAGTTTTCCTGATTCGCTGATGTCTAGGAAGGGACTCAGTTCTTTTTGGAGTTGGGGATCATAGTTAAAGGGATAGCGTTCAGCATACTGTTCAACTAAGAAATTGAAGGGATTAATCGGTTGCAGTTGGGCAATAATATCGACTTCAATCGCGAGAGTATCGGTAGGCTTGGGGAAATTCAACCGGGCGAGGCGGTTCCCGTAGGGGTCATTTTGCCAGGTTAAATTATGCTCTTGAGGCTGGATGGTTAGAGAATAACTTTGAATGGGTGTGCGACAGTGAGGGGATGGATGTAATCCTAGGGTATGAGGACCTAGAATAATGGGGCGCTCGAAGTGATAAGCAAGTTGATGATTTAGGCTAACTTTAATGGGCATTGGTCATCCTTTTGTCATTCGTCATTTGTCATTTGTCATTCGTCATTTGTCATTCGTTATGCCTGTTGTCTCATCCCAACCGTCAACATTAGTTTTGTCCGACTACTTATGTTAAGGCGTAGGTTGGATTAGAGTTTGGAAGCAAACCAGATTTTGTTGGGTTGAGCGAAGTCGAAATCCAACCTACACAATGGCAAGATCTGAGTTAAATCCAACCGACTGGATTGACACACCTAAAATGGTGGATTAGCTTTGTCGATTTTATGGGCGCACGCTATGCGCCCCTACGGTTTCTGAATGGAAGTTGTAGGTTGGGTTGACGCAAGGAAACCCAACGGAATCTAATCCACCGAATTAGCTATGCTACACCACGATGACTTGACAATCGATGGTGTACCTTGTTCGAGTTTCTTCGATCGCCGTTAATTTAGCTGATGTCCGCAACTTGAACAAAAGCGAGCGCTAGGCGTCAGAGATGAGCCGCATTGAGGGCAAAACCGTTTACTGCTTTGCGCTGAAGACGACGATGACGCGGGTGATCCCGATCCCATCCGCATTTCCATATTGCCCATCCGCATTTCCATGGGGTTCATGTTCATTTGCATGTCTCCCATATTCATCGGCTTCATCGGTTCCATGGGTTTCATTGGTTCCATGGGCTTCATCGGTTCCATTGAAGGCATGGATGAAGCGGGGGTGCTATCGACTTGCTGCACTTGCATTTGTTGGGAACTAGACGGAGTTCCACTGGTTACGCTCATGCTGCTTCCTTGCACTTGGATAAAATGATCTCCTTGCGCTGTAGAAATCTTTAACACCACACCGTTAGGCGTGCGGAATACCTCCGGCGGTGATGTCCAGTTTCCGGTTTGAAACCCGTTACTGGCTTGTTGCTGCTGTCCTGGACTCCCACTGAGGGTGGTGACAACTGTCTGTGTTCCTTGATTATCGAGGTAAACTCTGTGGCCCGTGCCTATCTCGCATACGTAAGCCATAATAACCTCTCCCAAAAAATTCTCCTTATATCATTATTCAGGGGAAAGGCACCATTGGTGAAACTTCTTAACAATTGTGTTAGATCACATCCCATCAGTCAGTCAGCAGGGGTGAGGATCGTCATTCGTCATTTGTCAGGGAACAGGGAACAGGCAATAGGCAATGGGCAATAGGCAATAGGTAAGGTAGAGCTTTGAGTTAACTTACTCATCTCCCCCAGCTTCCCTAGCTTCCCCAGCGCCCTCAGCTTCCTCAGCTCCCTCTTCTCCCCTCCTCAGTGCGAATCTCCAAGCGGAACCTCACTTGCGTTTCTGGGAAACTACCCCATGTAATGCCACAGTCGAGGTGGTGCGATCGGCGAAAATTGGCTTCTGGGTTCCCAGCATTTCCAGAATCATCTGGAAGTTCTTGGCATCTAAATCAGCGGTGCGTTCTTGTTCACCATCAGCATAAGTAAACCAAAAGTGACCTTTGTTTTCCAGAGATTTCCACAATGCCTGATAGCTGGTAATTCGTTTCATCCCACCTGCTTCATATCATTTCCTTTTTTTCACCTCCCCCATCTTGTCTATCTCTGTTCCAATTATGCCCATGCTCCAGTCTGGATATCATTGTCGGGCCAATGTACGGCAACAGCAGATGTGGAGTGATCGCCAAAAATCGGCTTCTCTGTATCTAAGATATCGAGCATGATTCGGAAATTGTCTGCATCTAAATCTTCTGTGCGTTCTCTGTCGCCATCAAAATAGGTAAACCAAAAGTGACCTTTATTATCCAGGGGTCTCCACAGTGCCTGATAACTGGTAATCCGTCTCATTTGCATTTCAGGTTTTTTCATATCTGGCTGACTTTGAGTGCTTTTACTTTCCATCGTTGACAGATGCCCCTGTTGCGTTTTAGTTCTAATTATGTACTTATGTTTCGATTTTACGCTAAAGTACCCTGAAACGGAATCACCTAAATCTACCCCTACTTTCCCCCTATTCCAGACGCTTCAACAACATGTTTGAAAAACTGCTCTCCTCGTGCTCCCCTCTCTCAAGCTTCCCCAATAGCTGATACCAAGTTGCAGTCTAACGTAGAATCTGTCATGCTGAGCAGAACGCAGTGAAACGGAGTGACGCGAAGCATCTATCCAGATTCTTCGCTTCGCTCAGAATGACATGATAGAACGCAACTCGGTATGAGGAGGCGATTGAAATCGCGGAACCACACAAACAAAGCTATGGGAAGGGCGCATCGCTATGCGCCCCTACGTGTCGGATTTATGTTGATGAATTACGCCCCGTACTTGCGTAATCGTCCCGCATGTGCCAACGCTAACCCGATCAACTGCACTCCAGGACGCAATCCTAACATCCCCCGCCCACAAGCATATTCATCAAATGTTGCGACATCATCCACTTTGGCATATTTACTATGAATCATCACGGGGACAGGATGCCAACTGTGTTGTCCCATTACCGCCGGGGTGGAATGATCCGCACTCACGACTAACACATCAGGATTAAGTTCAGTAACTAACGGTAAAAGCTGATCCACTTCTTCAATGACTTTTACCTTACCCTCGAAGTTACTATCTTCTCCCTTACTATCGGAATGCTTAACATGGAGGAAATAGAAGTTGTACTTTTCCCCATAAACCTCTTGCAGCGCTTGAAACCGTTGTTTCATGCCACCGGGACGCGGGACAACATCCATGCCGATTAAGCGACTCACGCCGCGATACATGGGATAATCAGCCACACAAACCCCATCAAGTTTAAAGCGATCGCGGATGGCTGGCAAGGGTTGATAGCGTTCAAACCCACGCATTAAAATCCCAGTAGCTTGGTCTTCATCGGCTAAAACCTGCTGTACCTGATCAATAAACGATCGCACCAACTCGGCGGTTTTCTTGGAGTCTTCTGATTCAGGCGTCGGATCTTTAGCGGGAACGCCTGTGGTTTGCGGATCAGTATCCGGTAAATTTCCCCCTAATCCCTGACCCCGTAACACAAATACCGCCCGGTGTTCGCTGACGGTTTCAAAGAAATAGTCCCCTTCAAAATCCAAGCTAACCTTGTCTCGAATCTTTTCACAAAGACGGCGATTCACCTCCGTCGCAATTCGACCCGCCCGTCTATCGGAAACATTACCCTGTTTATCAATCGTGGCAAAATTCACCCGCGCTGCGATATCATTTTCCTTGAGGTCAAACTCGATTCCCAATGCCGATAAAACACCGCGACCCACATTGTATTTCAGGGGGTCATAACCAAATAAAGACAAATGACCCGGACCACTACCCGGTGTAATTCCTGGACCAACAATTTCCAATAGACCACAACTCGATTCTTTTGCCAATTGGTCTAAATTCGGTGTCTGGGCGACTTGTAATTCCGTCCCGCCTTTATCTAGATCGGACAATCCGCCCACCCCATCTAGAATTAAATAAACAATCTTACCACCCTGTTGCCAAGCTAAGTCTTCCCAAACTGTACTGATATCCATAATAATTAGTTTCCCTCAAGCGTCCCTCACTGGCATTGTTAACTGAATGCAGCAAAACAGGCAATTCAACTTAAGGTAGAAACTTTTTCAATTGGGAATTTTGAAGTCTTACAGACCAATTTGTTTACTATACCAACGCTCTCCAATCTATCTACCTTAAGGTAGATATTATTTTTTTCTTTGGGTAGAAGTCAAACGAAGTAATCACCGTTAAGCTTCTTTTAGCTCAATCAAGCAAATCGTGCCATTTTCTGCCAAATTTGGGAGTTAAGACAACCCAGCAGCCTGGCTCTCCCGTACATAAGGTGATAAATTTTCCTTATATGTGTAGCGATTGGCTTGATTTGAAGAAAACCTAGCTTAATCGCTTAATTAGTTGGGTTTCCTTCGTCAACCCAACCTACAAGCATTACACCGTGCTGTCACCGACGTGACTGTCGATGTAACCGACGACTTGGGCGCTAGAGTCTCTCCTTATGTTGGCGCTGGAATCGCTATCTCTACAGGAGATGACAGTTCAGTGGATTTGCTGGCTACGGGAGGTGTGGATGTACCGTTGACGACTCAAGTGACAGCAACGGCTTCCTTAAATATCTCGCTGTTTGACAACCCGGCTGTGGGATTGTTGTTGGGAGTCGGTTATAACTTCCAATAATTGTCAGGGTTGATGGTTCAGGGCATACCAACCTGTTAGATGCCAAGTTGTTGAATGCTACCTTAAAAAATGCCAGTCTACTGAATGCCAACCTAGGGCGTGCCAACCTAGAGAATGCCAACTTGAAGAATGTCAACCTGGAGAATACTTTCCTAAGAGATGCCAACCTAAAGCGTGCCAATCTAGAGGATGCCAACTTAAAGAATGGTAATTTAGGTAATGCCAATCTAAAAGATGCCAACTTAGATAGGGCTAACTTAGAGGATGCCAACCTAGAGGATGCAATTATGCCCGATATAACCAAACATCCATAGACTTGGCGAAGAAGATACTTGAGGAATAGGGTTTACAATTGCGTAAATCTGTTCAGCGACGGTCATAATCGGGTTATCGGGAAGGTGCTGTTTAGCTTTATTTTAGCGATAGCTTGTATAGTAGGCATTATCTGTAAAATACAATCAATAGTACCAGAACGCCGCCGCGATCGCATCCCCTGCTGTGAGTCTTCTGCTCAGCAGGAGTTGTATGATTTAAGATAGAGGAGAATTATAATGACTCGCCCTCCTACCTTAAAGTCTTGACAAGTTTCAGGTAATATTTCATACTTAACGACAAGCATTAAGCTGCATCTATGTAATGCCTACAGTTCTTCAGGTTGGTCCTTACAGTTTTATCTTTTTCAGCTCTGATCGGGGTGAACCTGCTCACATTCACGTTAAGCGAGATAGGCAAATTGCAATATTTTGGCTGGAACCTATTTCTTTAGAAAAGAATCGGGGCTTTAAGGAACACGAGTTGAATCAAATTGCTAAGAAGAAAGGAAGAATATCAAGCTGTGTTGTTGGATGCGTGGCATGACTACTTTAACACTTGAGATAGAACCATTTGCTAGCCAAATTAGCGTCACTGATGAGCGGCTAATTGTAGACTTAGCTGATGGTCGAAGTCTCAGCGTTCCCTTAGCTTGGTATCCACGTTTGATATATGCTTCACCCACAGAACGGCAAAACTGGCAATTACTAGGTGATGGCTACGCGATCGAGTGGACTGATTTAGACGAACATATTGGAATTGAGGGGTTATTGGCAGGTAGACGCAGTGGTGAAAGTCAGCAATCACTTGAGCGTTGGTTGGCTACACGCAGTAGCTCTGCTAGTTAACACCAAATTCGCTAAAGAACTACGTAAAATACAATCAATAGTACAAGCAAATCAACAAACACGCCTGCTCCCAGAGCATCCTTGGCTAATAGCTAAGATGAATTCTGAGGCGATCGCACGCCGCACTCTCCACAATTCCCCAAGTTGGGTTGGCATCATTTTATCAGATATTGGGTATCCTAATATTAAGCCAACTTACGCTGATAGAGGTATGGCGTACCGCATCGAATACTCACCGGAATCAGAGACACATCTACAATATCTAACGGCTCGACAGCAGGCAATTGTCTTGGATACTGTCGATGAGCAACTGATGTATCAACCGACAGTTGAGACAAAAAACCGAAAGCTAATGCGCCCTAATCCCCTTGCTCCTTGGGAACTTCGCATTGGTAATTTGCGCGTCTATTATGATATAGAAGAGGAGCCTGACGCCGTTGTATATATCAATGCTGTCGGCATCAAGGAACGCAATCAAGTTCGTATCGCTGGGGAGATTTATGACCTATGAAAATCGTGGAAATTGGACAGGCAAACGCAACACTGGCTGAATATACCTCTGAGCTAGCTGAGGAACCCGTTATTATTACTAGCAACGGTCAACCTATTGCCGCTTTGATTACATTAGAAAACGTCGATATGGAGACGATTTCACTGAGTACCAATCCTCAATTTATTGAATTAATTGAGCGTTCACGGGAACGTCGTCGCGCTGAGGGAGGAATTTCTAGCACAGAAATGCGGCGTAGACTGGGATTGAGTAATGAAGATAGTTTTTAGTTACATAAGCCATATATCATCCACCAGCCCAAACACCATCCTTATCCGGAATGCCAGACAATCTAAAAAATATCAATCTTGCTTGACTGCCCCCATAATCGCTAATTAAAATATAAACAAGTAAAATTTTTTAGGGAGACTAGCGAGGTATGAGTTCAGTTGCTGACCAATTAGCTAATAGTCCGATTGAACGGTGGGTTAAGAAAGTCGAGTTTGTTAGTTCTGCTAATCTTGAAGACATAGAGGGCAGTGCATCGGGTGTGTATACTTTTAATGAACTGGTTGAAGTTACAGACAGAGAACAACTGGCGAAACGCTCTAAGCCCTCCTATCATTGGCAACCTGACGCTCATGAAAGATGGTGGCGTATTTGGTTTAAGGGAACCTTGGCAAATTCCCAAATATCACTATCATCGGCTTCAGTCATACCCTCAAATTGAACATGACTAGAATCTGGGAAAATATCTGCAAGCCGAGTCACCAGTTTACGGCTTAGGTTTTGGTCAAACAATAGCTTCAAATATCACCTACCACAGCAATAATACGACGTTCCCGATCAGCCGCAAATGCCAAACACGCTCGGATATCTTCCTCTGTTAACTCCGGGAAATCATCTAAGATTTCTGTATGGGACATTCCCGCCGCCAACCAGCCCAATACATCATACACGGTAATCCGCATTCGTCTAATACAAGGCTTCCCGCCGCGCTTGCCCGGTTCAATGGTGATGATGTTTCGATAACTCATGACTCAGTTAGATTGAGTAGTCTTGATTATCTCAGTTTATCCCAAAACAGTACCCAATCAAGTACCCAATCAATAAACCTAAGTTGGGTTGGCAACCCCTAATCAGATGTTGGATATCCCATATAATCTTTTGTTAGCTGTTTGATAGTGCTATATAACCTAGACTCTATTACCGTAATACGTCATCAAATACCTAGCCGTTTACGGGCTTCTAACAGCGATAATCGTTTAGTTGAACCTGAACGGCGTGCTAAAAATTCCATGAATTCCTGATTTTGACGTAACGCCTCGACTTCAGCCGCAAAATCATCTACAGCGGATAAAACAAACTCCGTCCCATCGGGTTTTATCAGGATAAGAGTATCTTGTTCCGCCAGTTCAATTAACTCGACGACTGTTAAATTAGATTGAGCCAGTTCAATTGTTTTCATAACTTGACTTCCTGACCTCGAATATAAAGTTTGTTATGCTCTTTGTATCCTACGGCAACTACATTGACTATTACAGTTTCCTGAATTACATCATAAAAGACTCGGTAGTTAGCGACCCTTAATTCCCAATTGAACTTGGAACCCGGTCGAAGCGGCTTACGATTCCGAGTTTCTTGCAAAGGTTGATCAGCAAGTTGACGTTCAACTGCATCAAGAATAGTCACTCGCGTAGCCTTATCAAAATACTCCAAATCTTCAATTGCCTCTTCAGTAATTTCAATCGTGAACTTCATTGACTTACTATAGATACTGGAGTCATATCTATCACCCACTAAATTCTTATCTTATACTATCGCCCCAAAAACCTCTGCGTCCCTCTGCGTAAACCTCTGCGCCCCTCTGCGTTAAAAAAACACATCGCTTCCCAGGAACAAAACCCCAACAACAACCCGACGTCTCATCCGAAATCTAGAAACCTGCGAAAGTCCGGGCGGGTTTAGTCACATCTGGGTGCAACCGAAAAGATAATCGTAAAACCCGCCCCTACAGAGGCGTACCGTAAACAGCAAAAACAACGCCCCCTCACAACCAATGGCAGAGGCAACGCTAAGATCATCAAGGACAATTACCCGCCATTGCCCTCATGTCTGATCCAACCCCGATCGCCTCCAACCCAACCCCATCCCTGAATGGAAACCAACCCCCCAGCCAAAACACCATCCGCATCCGGGGTGCCAGACAACATAACCTAAAAAACATTAACCTCGATCTCCCGCGCGATCGCTTAATCGTATTCACAGGCGTCTCTGGTTCCGGTAAATCCTCCCTCGCCTTTGATACCATCTTCGCTGAAGGACAACGCCGCTACGTCGAATCCCTCAGCGCTTACGCCCGTCAATTCCTGGGACAACTGGATAAACCCGACGTAGACGCCATTGAAGGCTTAAGCCCCGCCATCTCCATTGACCAAAAATCCACATCCAATAATCCCCGTTCCACTGTGGGTACAGTTACCGAGATTTACGACTACCTGCGCCTATTATTTGGTCGCGCCGGAGAACCCCACTGTCCAATCTGCGATCGCAACATCGCCCCCCAAACCATTGACCAAATGTGCGATCGCGTCATGGAACTTCCCGATCGCACCAAGTTCCATATCCTCGCCCCTGTTGTTCGAGGCAAAAAAGGCACACACAAGAAGCTACTCTCCAGTTTAGCCGCCGAAGGATTTGTTCGCGTCCGCGTCGATGGCGTGATCCAAACTCTTTCTGATCCAATTGAGTTGGATAAAAATTATACCCACACCATTGAAGTGGTGATTGACCGCCTAATTAAAAAGCCAGGACTCCAGGAACGTTTAACCGACTCCCTGGCAACTTGTCTTAAGCTTAGCAGTGGAATTGCGGTAATTCAGGTATTAAATGATTCAACCGCCGTCCCACCCGACTCAAAGTCTATACCGACTGACGAAAAAAATACAAGGTCTTCCGAACAACAAATCCCCCAAGAAATCGTCTTTTCAGAAAACTTTGCTTGTCCCGAACATGGCGCGGTGATGGAGGAATTATCTCCTAGACTCTTTTCCTTTAACTCTCCCTATGGCGCTTGTCCTCACTGTCACGGATTAGGCAATTTACGCACCTTTTCCCCCGAACTCGTTGTCCCCGAACCCAGCCAACCGATATACTGTGCGATCGCGCCTTGGTCGGATCGAGATAATTCCTATTACTTGTCCCTGCTTTACAATATCGGACAAGCTTATGGCTTTGAACTGGGAACACCCTGGCAGAAACTGAACCCGGAACAGAAACAGGTAATTCTCTACGGGGCGGATAATCCGATTTGGATCGAAGAATATAACGATTACCGTCGTTATCGGGGGGTACTTCCGATTTTGCAAAAGCAATATGACGAAACTAATTCCGATACTTATAAACAGAAATTAGAGCAATATTTAGTCGATCAACCCTGTGAAGTATGTAAAGGGAAACGATTAAAGCCAGAAACCTTAGCGGTACGGCTAGGACAGTATCGGATTACCGATTTAATAGAGGTTTCCATTGGCGAAAGTCGCCAACGGATTGACCAATTAAATCTATCATCCCGTCAGGCAAAAATAGGTGAACTTGCCCTCAAAGAAATTAAGGCACGATTGCAATTTCTCTTAGATGTCGGCTTAGATTATCTCACCCTAGATCGGGCAGCGATGACTCTTTCTGGTGGAGAAGCCCAGCGAATTCGTCTGGCGACTCAGATTGGTGCAGGATTGACAGGGGTTTTGTATGTATTAGATGAACCGAGTATTGGCTTACATCAACGAGATAATGGACGGTTATTAGCAACTTTGCAGAAATTACGGGATTTAGGAAATACCTTAATTGTGGTGGAACATGATGAAGAAACCATTCGCACCGCTGATTGTATTATTGATATTGGTCCCAAAGCGGGAGTTCATGGGGGCGAAATTGTGGTTCAGGGGAATTTAGGGGAATTACTCAATAGTGAAACCTCGTTAACAGGAGCCTATTTATCCGGACGCCAGAGAATTGAAACCCCAGGAGAACGGCGGGAAGGTAATGGGCGTTTATTGGCTCTCAAAAATGCCCACCGAAATAACCTCAAACATATTGATGTAGAGATTCATTTAGGTAAGTTGGTTTGCATTACTGGGGTTTCCGGTTCCGGGAAATCTACGTTAGTGAATGAACTCCTTTATCCAGCGTTGCAACATCACCTGAGTCGAAAGATACCGTTTCCCAAAGAGTTAGGTAAAGTTAAGGGATTGAATGGCGTAGATAAAGCGATTGTCATTGATCAATCCCCAATTGGTAGAACTCCGCGTTCTAATCCCGCCACCTATACTGGGGTATTTGATGTGATTCGCGGACTCTTTGCTGAAACCATCGAAGCCAAAGCCAGAGGCTATAAAGCTGGACGGTTTTCATTTAACGTGAAAGGGGGACGCTGCGAAGCCTGTGGCGGACAGGGCGTGAATGTGATTGAAATGAATTTTCTCCCCGATGTTTATGTGCAATGTGAGGTTTGCAAAGGCGCAAGATATAACCGAGAAACCTTGCAGGTGAAATATAAGGGATATTCAATTGCTGATGTTTTAAATATGACAGTGGAGGAGGCGCTGGAGGTATTTAAGAATATCCCGCGTGCGGTGAATCGTTTACAAACTCTCGTGGATGTAGGGTTAGGCTATGTGCATTTAGGACAACCTGCACCCACGTTATCCGGGGGAGAAGCGCAACGGGTAAAATTGGCGACGGAGTTATCGCGACGGGCGACAGGAAAGACGTTGTATTTAATTGATGAACCGACAACGGGGTTATCGTTTTATGATGTGCATCATTTATTAAATGTGTTGCAGCGATTGGTGGATAAGGGGAATTCGGTGTTGGTAATTGAGCATAATTTAGATGTGATTCGTTCTAGCGATTGGGTAATTGATTTAGGTCCTGAAGGGGGCGATAAAGGCGGAGAAGTGATTGCGGTGGGGACGCCAGAGGATGTGGCGGAGAATGAAAAATCATATACGGGTATGTATTTAAAGGAGGTGTTGAAGCAGTATCCGTTGAAAGGGGAAAGTGCTAGTTGTTAGAATTATTCTAGAGTGGTTATGATAAATTACCTGTAAAAAAACAAATAAGGCAAAAGGTACAAAAAAATTGTGGATTGTCAAAATCTTGTATTCTCTAGCCATGCAATTCAGCAGATGTTTCTCCGACGGATTAGCAAGAATGAAGTGCAAGCCGTTGTCGCTTATGGTGAAGTCATTGATCAAAGACCAGATGACACACCTTTCCCCAGTTACCTTTTACTTTACATTGTTGGAGGTCAACCCCTACATGTCGTATTTTCTTACGATGAATCGACAGATACAGGATACGTTGTAACCGCTTATATCCCTGACCCCAGAATTTGGCAAGATGATTTTAGGACAAGGAGGTAAATACTGATGATATGTGTCATTTGTAAGCATGGTGAAACCCAGCCTGGTATCGTGACGGTCACGTTACAGCGAAATGAATGTATTGTAATTCTCAAAGGTGTACCAGCAGATGTTTGTGATAATTGCGGGGAATATTATTTGAGTGATACGGTTACTGAGCAAGTATTACAACGTGCCGAAATAGCTATTAACAATGGTGCTGAGGTAGAAATACTGCGTTACACGGCGTAGAATCAATCTAATCAAGGAATATCATGATAGATCAATTTGTAAAGGATAAAAATTCAGTATTTTTTACTGAAATAGAAAAAATTAACCAAGCATTGGCTAAAGCTGTGCAAGATGCTTTGCTAAAACACAAACAAGCGGGTAATCCAGTGGCTATTTGGCGTGATGGGAAAGTTGTCTGGATACCTCCAGAGGAAATTTTAGCAAAGGAAAATAAACTGTAATTATCTCCGTACATCACTACTGTTGACTGAATGCAGAAATAATTTAATATGAACAACGAGCATCAAACACGGGTAGAACACTTTGCAGCCCTTAAGTCTAAGTACAAAGCCACCGACTATGAAAACTCATCCCCCGCGAGTCTGTTGTATCTCATCCTACGAAAAGCTGACTTGGGAATTGAGATCATTGAGAGAGAGCGAAATTGGCTCATAGAACATAAACTTTCGGAAACACTTGAAGCTATTCGGAAGGAACACACACAGAGAGAAAAAGAACTTAGAAAACTAGAACGTGAATTTTACAAGTTAACATCGAAGTATAAAGCATTAGAGTTACCTGACTCCTGGCAATCCACGCCGCTTTACTTTATACTTAGCCGACTAGAGTCCGAAAATAAGTTAACTAATTCAGAAATTCAATGGCTGAAAAGTTATGGGTATACTGAGACAATTGAATTTGCTCAATAAATGAAACACTTTGCCACATTGAAAGCAAAGTACCAAGCGGCTAAACATCAAGATTCATCACCTGTTAGTCGGCTGTATCGGATCTTAAAACAACTAGATTACCAAGAACAGTTACGTAATTCAGATATTACCTGGCTGAACGAACAAGAGCTATTTGAAACTTTGACAATTTTTCAGCAACAAGAAGCCGCTAAGGAAGCTGAAATTGACCAACTCAAGGATAAGTACCAAGCGATTAAACACCCAGATTCGTCTTTATCCAGTCCGCTGTATCCCCTTCTACAAAATCTTGAAGCATATCAGCAGTTAAGTAAGTCAGAAATAGACTGGCTGGAGGAGCATAAACTAACCGAAACGCTTAATATTGTTCAGCAGTTAGAACAGAAGCAACACTTTGTTGAGCTGAAGGCAAAGTATAAAGCTAGCCAATACGAAGATTCATCACCCTCTAGTCACTTGTACAAAGTCCTAAAAAAACTTGAATTAGAACATCCGCTAGGCGAACCAGATATTAACTTTCTAAAAAAGCGTAAATTGACGGATACAATTACTATTGCTCAAGACAAATACGCAGCGACGCTAAAGTCCAAGATTGAAAGAGGAGAGCAACTGGAGGAGTCAGATGTAGACTGGCTAAAAAATAATGGACGGGAGAATATAATAGCGATCGCGCAAGCTAAACACTTTGCCACTCTCAAGTCTAAGTATAATGTCTCTGACTATCAAGATAAATCTCCCTCTAGCCCCTTATACGCGATTCTGCAAAAACTTGAAAAAGCAGAACGCTTGGAACCAACGGATGTCGCTTGGCTTGAGGAGAATAAAATTAAACGTCGTCAATCGAACTATGGTTATTATGGGTGGCGAGAGGAAGGATATAAACTATTCTCTGGAAAGATTTGGAATACTTACCACAAAAACGATAGCTTGCGCCTACGGTGTTCAGTTTGTGCGATCGCGCATTTTTTTTTGGCATCTTTTGTAGGGGCGGGTTTTACCACAAACTTATGTCACTCACCATTTACCTATATAAACCCGCCCCGCTCCCATCCCAGATGCGACAGGTTTATTGTATTAGTAGGATATCCTAAATGTGAATTAAATCCACCCTGGGAAAGTGCGATCGCGTCTTTTCCTGTCATCTGGGTAGGATTATTTTTTTGCCCGATTGGGGTGGAGAGGGGGCGGGTTTAAATACGTTATTCCCAAAAACCGTTACGTTGGCTGTAAAACCCGCCCCTACAGCATTTATCGCCTTCGGGCAGATCCAGATATCCTGGAGAAGGTGCGATCGCGCATTGTAGGGGCTGGTTTAACTACAAACTTATGTCACTCACCATTTAATTCTATAAACCCGCCCCGATCCTATCCTAGATGTGACAGATTTATTATATTGATAGGATATCCTAAATCTCGGTCAAACCACCCCCTAGATGGACAATGAAATACAATCCTCAGAAACACCATCGCCGTTCGATTCGGTTAAAGGGATATGATTATACCCAAACAGGTGCTTATTTTATCACCGTATGTACATGGCAGCGCCAATGTTTATTGGGTGAGGTAATTAATGGGGAAATGCACCTGAGTCGCTATGGCGAAGCCGTCAACTTCAATTGGAATATCTTACCCAAACGTTACGACGGCGTGCAATTAGATGCTTTCATCATTATGCCCAATCATGTCCATGGGATTATTTTTTTACACGATAGCGGTTGGGAGGGGGCGGGTTTAGATAGGTTATTCCCGAAAACTGTTACGTTGTTGGTAAAAACCGCCCCTACAGAATCTACCATGTCGGGAAAATTCAGCCATCAACCCTCGAAAATTTACGGATTACCGGAAATTGTTCGCGGGTTTAAAACTTTTTCATCTCGTCGCATTAATCAACTTCGTTCCCAATCGAGTATCCCTGTATGGCAACGGGGTTATTATGAACATATCATTCGCCACGAAGAATCATTAACTGCTATTCGTGACTATATCCTGAAAAATCCCTGGGATTGGCAAAACGATGATTTGCATCCTGAGAATCTCCAGAGTTGGGATGAATCTCGTCCTCTGGTATTTGAATTTCAGGGTAAATCTCACACTCAGGTTATTGTCGGGTAGATGTGCGATCGCGTATATTACATACCTCTAAGTGGGATTATTTTTTGCCCGATTGGGGTGGAGAGGGGGCGGGTTTAGATACGTTATTCCCGAAAACCGCTACTTTTTTGGTCAAACCCGCCCCTACAGAATTTATTATGTTGGGTAAACGTGCGATCGCGCTTTCGCTGTTGACCAATTTTGCTCCGGATGAGTAGCCAGTTACCTCGAATCCTATAGTTACGAACATCTACCCGAAGCAATCAGTATTCCACTATGAGTCGTATTCACCCCTATTTTATCCCCGCGATCGCAGGACTGATTATTGCTGGTGTTGGTGGCTGGGGTTGGCTAGCTGCAAATAGTAAGGGAATTCCTGACAATCCCGTCGAAACTTCTTCTGAGTCATCCTCTCCCCCACAAGCAAATCCTGACTTAACCACCTCACTTATCGCCCAACCGGATTCTTCGGTTATCCCGGAGGTGAATCCAGCCTCGACGCCTCAACCCGCCGATGCGGTTGAAACCATAACCCTCAACATTTACCGCACTGATAGCCAATGTGAAACCCTTGTTCCTAAACCCGTTGCTGTTGCAGCAGAAACTCCGGTAACGGCGTCTGTGGGAAATGTTGTCGCCCAAGTGAGTTCGGGGGATTTGGATTTAGCAGGTTATCGCGTGAATCTCGATAACGGTATCGCTACCATCGATTTGCGCTTATCTCCAGATTCCCAGCGTCAATTTGTATCCCTTTCAATGTGTGAACAATTGGCATTATTTGGTGGTATCCGCAAAACTTTGTTAGAAAACCCCCGACTCAATATTAAAAATGTTCGCTTTACAGATAAAGGACAAGACATTGTTTTTTAAGGGTCATTTGTTGAAGATGACTTGCACTTTAATCGGGGCGGGTTTAGTGATATCAGGGTGAAAACCTAATGTTAATGGTAAAACCCGCCCCTACAACAGACGTTCCGCCGGAACGTCTCTACAATTTCTCCCCTATCTCCCTCATCTCCCTATTTCCCCCAACCTCTCCACCCCTCATCCGGCGTCAATCGCTACAATCTAAAAGAATATGAGCATAAGATTACCGTAATTGGCATGATTCCTACAGTTATCGAACAATCGGGTCGCGGTGAACGCGCCTTTGACATCTACTCTCGTCTACTGCGGGAACGGATCGTTTTTCTGGGACAACAGGTTGATTCAGATTTGGCTAACCTAATCGTGGCTCAACTCTTGTTCCTGGAAGCCGATGACCCCGAAAAAGACATTTATCTCTATATCAACTCCCCAGGCGGTTCTGTAACCGCAGGAATGGGGATTTACGATACCATGAATCAAATCCGTCCCGATGTCTGCACCATCTGTGTGGGTTTGGCTGCTAGTATGGGTGCGTTTCTGCTAAGTGCTGGAGCGAAGGGTAAACGGATGAGCTTACCCCATTCCAGAATTATGATTCACCAGCCCTTAGGCGGCGCTCAAGGACAAGCGAGTGATATTGAAATTCAGGCAAAAGAAATTCTGTATCACAAACAACGGCTGAATCAGCTTCTGGCTGAACATACCGATCAACCCCTAGATCGAATTGCCGAAGATACAGAACGGGACTTCTTTATGTCAGCCGAGGAAGCCAAGGACTACCGCTTAATTGATCAAGTGATTAATCGGCGTCCTTCCGCCGCCCGGACTCCCGCGACGGTGGGCTAGCCAATTTAATATTGGCAAGAGTGAAACCATTGGTGTCAACTTAAGGTCGAAAACCAATACTGGTAAGGTTTTCAGATCAGATTCTCTTACTCCCCTCTTGCTCCCCTCTCCCAAGCTTGGGAGAGGGGCTGGGGGTGAGGGCTGGCGTGGGAGAGGGGCTGGGGGTGAGGGCTGGCGTGGGAGAGGGGCTGGGGGTGAGGGCTGGCGTGGGAGAGGGGCTGGGGGTGAGGGCTGGCGTGGGAGAGGGGCTGGGGGTGAGCTCACAAGGGTAGGTTTTTTAAGATTGAGGTTTAGGTAAGACAAGGTAGACAGGTAGACCAGGAAGAGTTTTAACGAAAAATATGACGTTTCAGCTTTTTACAGTTAGTTTGACCGAACACAATTCTGTACGGTTTTTCCCCCTTGTCTTCTTTCCTTCCTTGTCCCCCTTGTCTTGTCTCCACCCTTAAATAAAAAACCTACACCTGTCAGCTGGGGGTGAGGGGTTGAGCTTAAGTTGACACGGATGGAGTGAAACCCGTCCCTACACATCGGTTTGGGCGGGTTTTACACAAACGTTATCATCAACAGCAAGACGAAAGTGACTAAACCCGCCCCTACTTTCCTCAAATCTGATTAGTCGGGTGTGGGTTCTAATTCCAGATGATGCAAGAAATCGAGTAACTCTTCATCGGTTAACAACTGACGCGATCGCTTACCATAAGTTTCGACGAGGTAATCTCGTCCCTGTTGATTCGTCCACCCTAGCCGTTTGAGTTCCACATTGGTTCGGGCAATAATTTCGGAAAAGTCAATGGGTGTTTCAGATTTAGATTGAGTCTGGATATCGGGTTCAGCTTCCTTTTGTGCAGGGGGTGGGGGTGGTGTTGATTCTGGCTCTAACGACGATTGCGTGACTCCCACTGGGCTTGGTGTCTCTTCCTTAAACAGAGGTGTCTCTGATCCTGATATGTCCTCCGTTAAGGAAGGCGGTTCAACTGTCTCAGGAAGCGTTACTGTCGGTTCAGGGGGTGGACTGGGTTTTGTCTTAGAGGGGGAAGATGGTTCAACCGTCTCTGGGAGGGGTTCCGTCGGTTCAGGGGGTGGACTGGGTTTTGCCGATATCGGGTGGGTATCGATTGGAGTAGGACTTGGAGTATCTTCAACCTCAGGTGTTGATACCATCCTTTTTGCCGCAAAAGCGGGAGCAGAGTTAGGAATCGACTCAGGGGATGAGGGAACCTCAGCAGCCGCCACTGACGTTTGGGTGTGGCGATGAGGTGGAGATATTTCGGTGTCCGTAGAACTCTCCCGATCAACCGCTAAAACAGTTATCGCTCGTTGTCTGGCTTGGTCTTCTGCTAGTTCCACCGTTTGAGCCGCCGCTAGACCGGTTGATCGGGTTACGCCATCAATTTCCACACTGACGCGCACAATATACTGACCGTGATCGATGGCTAACAGATCACTGATCAGGCTCCCTTGAGGATAAGAAACTCGGAATTTATTCAATGTAGGATTCATAAAACTTGACTCAACGCAGTACATGGACAGGGTACATTTCGGACAGTTCGCATAGACAGCGACAGTAGTATTAGTACGGTGAGAGCCTGTCTGGACAAACATGTAACATAATGTTACATTTACCCTTAAGGACAGTCCTGTGGCTTGGGAAACTCGCTAGGACAAGAATGGGAAGCGTAAGCCACCCTTTAATTAACGGGGATTTAGTACAAATTTACCAATTCTTTGCGCCTGTTGCACTTCGGCATCACAACAGACATTTAACGCCACAAATGCATAACTTTTGACAGTTGACTTCCAAGGTAGGGGCACGAGAATCTACAATAATGACATACTGTCCCAGTTGACTGTAACTCACCTACTCCGGCAAGGAAGCCCCCATTGTAATCTGTGATTCAACGCGGGGAGGAATTGCCAGTCTGTTAAAGTTTGAATTATACTCATTTTCGTGAGTTTTGGATAAACGTGAAGCAAGTATTGACAATAGTTGTAAGACTTCAACCCACCGAAGAGCAACAAGGGCTGCTCATGGAAACGGCGGGAAGTTTTGCTGCCGCTTGTAACGCGATAAATGCCACAGTTAACCCAAAGCTAACGAATCGAAATTCAATCCAGGCAGTTTGTTACCACGACATCAAAGCCCAATGGGGGCTGACATCAAACCATGTAGTGAGAGCTTGTGCCCGGGTAGCCGCCAATCGCTTAACAGCCAAACACAAAGGCAAAAAAGTGAACGCTTTTAAGCCGACAAGTTTTGACTGTGATGCCAGAACATTTCAGTTTTTCGAGAAAGACTGGACAGTAAGCCTAAGCACGATTGGGAAGCGGGTAAGGTGTCTGCTTCGTGCCAGTAACTACCATCGGAACAAATTGACAGGAAAAAAACCAACCAGCGCCCAAGTTTGCCTGCATCGGGACGGGTATTGGTATGTGCATATACAACTCAAAAGTGAGCCGCCCAAACCGATTAAATCAAACATTGTGATTGGGGTAGACTTGGGACGCAGGGAGATAGCGAAAACCAGTACAGATAAAGGATGGGAGGGAAAGCAACTAAACAAGACCCGATATAAATACACTAGAGTGAGAGCTTCTCTACAAAAGAAAGCAACCCAAGGCACAAGGACAACAAGGCGAAGATGCCGGACTGTCTTGAAACGGTTATCGGGGCGCGAGAGAAGATTTCAGAAATGGATAAACCACAATATCAGTAAATCAATCATAGAAGAAGCAAAGGCATTAAAGTCGGCGGTGGCGATTGAAGACTTAACCGGAATCCGGGAACGAACAAATGAAAAACCCAGGACAAAGAGCGAAAGAAGACGGTCAAATTCCTGGGCATTCTATCAGTTAAGGATATTCCTAGAGTACAAAGGAATAAAAGAAGGGATTGAGATGATCGCCATACCGCCAGCCTATACCAGCCAGACCTGTCATTGTTGCTTGCATATTGGACAGAGAACTAACAAGCAGTTTAAATGCACAAACTTGGTGTGTGGATGGCTAGGGGATGCGGACTTTAATGGAGCAAAAATGATTGAGTTATGGGGCTGTGCAGTAAACCAGCCTGGAGGCTCGGAACTATTGTCCTGTGCAATAGAACCAGGGCTACTAAAAGCCCACACTATACCCGGAAGGGTTGGTGTTGGGTAGTTTACGCATCCTTGCCGCAACGCGATTAAGCGAGCGAAGATCGGCAATTATCCGTAACAGGTCGTGGGTTAATAGGTGTCCGTCAACCTGAAACTGGATAGCTCAAACACTATCCGCTTGATCGCGATCGCGTCAGCAAAAGACGGTTTGATTCTGACAGATCCCATTCTGTCAGGAACCTCTCGGCTTACAGCCGTGGGCTTGAAAAAGCCCATACCTGACGAGCCTAAGACCTACATGGTCTACGTTATGCCCAAGAGTTAAAGTTCCTACCTTGGGGTGTGTGCCAGCCCTAAGCTGCTAGAACTTCAGCATTAAACAGGTGTACAGGGTTAAGCCAGTGTGCTGGAGAAAGTACCGAGGCATAACATTGGCAAGGCAAACGTTACCCCAGTTAAATGGGAGCGCCCTTCACGTGAGCGTATTGCCACTAGGCAAATTCAAGTAAACGCCGGATCAAAGAAAAAGGATTGTTGGATGGAATTTTCAATCGCTACATTACTCTCCAATTTGACCGATGACAAATCAGTCGCCCCCAAAGTTTTAGAGAAGAAACTGGGGTGTCAGGACTCCGAAAGCCTGCAAAAACTCCAGATTGCTCTGGATGTGCTGGAGAAAGTTGGCATTTTGGAAAAAGAACGAGGTCGATATCGACGAGTCTATGAAGAGGATGTGGTTGAAGCCAAACTGCGCTGCTCCAGTAAAGGATTTTGCTTTGCCATTCAAGATGTTGAAGGCGCTGATGATATTTACATTCAAAAGAATCATCTCAGTAGTGCTTGGAATGGCGATCGCGTTTTGGTGAAAGTGACCAAAGAAGGGAGTCGTCGCCGTTCTCCAGAAGGACAGGTACGCTTGATTCTCGAACGAGTGAATCCCTCGGTACTTGCACGAGTCAGACAGGCTGAAGATGGCAGTTATCACGCTGTCCCTCTTGATGACCGCCTGCTCTTTGAACTGAATTTACGACCCAATAGCGCCCCCCTAGAAGAGGCGGTGGAGCATCTGGTTCATGTGCAAGTTCTGCGCTATCCCCTGGGACAAAACCCACCCCTAGGCAAAGTGGCTCGCATTTTGGGAAGTGATGCGGAAGACGCCGCTGATACAGATATTGTCTGTTGTAAACATGACCTCCGCCGCCAGTTCCCCGATTCCGTACTGCAAGCGCTTGAAGCCTTACCCGATTCTCTCCGCAAAACAGACTTAAAAAATCGCCTGGATCTGCGGAAACGACTGACGATGACGATAGAAGACGAGTCCGGCTCCCCAGATAGCGCCATTGTCGAAAATGCCTTGACCTTGGAAAAAACCAAGACCGGAAATTGGCAGGTAGGTATCCATATCGCCGATGTCGCCCATTGGATACCCCTCGATTCACCCCTGGATAGAGAGGCACGAAAGCGAGGAACGGCTGTGTATTTAGGAGATACGGTTCTCCCCCTGCTCCCGGAAAAACTCTTATCTCAGGTGTCTCTAGTACCCGGTGAAGATCGTTTAACCCTGTCAGTACTGCTGACGTTAACGGACTCTGGACAACTGGTTGAATTTGAAATTCACAAGAGTGTCATCCAAGTGGATCACCAACTCAGTTATGAACAGGCACAGGCGTTGTTGGGCGGACATGAAGAGAGCGAACCCGAACTCGCACCGATTGTAGACAAACTCAAAGAACTCTTCTTCAGCTTATCTCCAGCACTCAGAGCCGTGCGACAGCAACGGGGCGCGTTTGAATTGAATGGAACACTGCCCAAAGAAGCCATTGCTCGACCCATTCCCCACAGTAAAGATGAAGGACGCCAAGGGGCGATCATGGTTTCGGGTTCGATGCCCTTGCGATCGCTCTTAGCAGAATTGATGATACTGGCAAATCAAGTTGTAGCGTCCCATTTGCACGCCTTATCCTTGCCAGGGATTTATTGTGTTCATCCCACTCCCGATTTAGAACGACTGGAAGACTTACTCAAGTTAGCCAGCAATCTGGGACTGGATGCCGAGCAATCCTTGGAGGAGGATGTCACGTCCCAAGATTATCAGCGCTTGACCCAACTTTTGGCGAAATCAACGGCGGCTAAAGTTCTGAATCATTTACTTGAGGGAACCTTAAAACCGATCGCCTATGGTTCTAAGCCTGGATTGCACTTTGGTTTAGCCTTGGATACCAGCTATTGCCACGCTATCTCCCCCGTATGGCGCTATGGAGATTTATTTGTCCAACGGGTCTTAGAATACACCTTTAGCGAAGGACGCGATCGCCGTACCACTCGGTCGAAAGATCGGGTCAATCTCCACCACAGTAGCGCCCATGGCAATATTAACTGGAATGTTTTACCCCCTGACACTCAACAGGAGTTAGAAAGTCAATTAAGCACCTTGATTCCCCATCTCAATGACCGGGAAAAACTCACCGAAGATGCGGAGATTGATTTAGAGGGTTTGAAAAAAGCCGAGCAAATGAAAGAACGCACGGGTCATGTCTTCAGTGGATTGATTACAGGTGTGCAATCCTATGGCTTCTTTGTCGAAATTGAAGATTTGTTGGTGGAAGGATTGGTTCATGTCAGTTCCCTGAAAGATGACTGGTATGAATATCGTTCTCGTCATGCTTGTTTAGTCGGTCGCAAAAACCGCACGGCGTATCGATTGGGCGATCATGTCGAAGTTCAAGTCAAGAGTGTGGATTACTACCGTCAACAAATTGACTTGGTAACCGTTAGTGGTGGTAGTGTGGCAAGCAATGAAGATTTAGAGGATTAAATCTTTAGTCATTGGTCATTGGGTATTTTTGAACCGAACAAAAGACAAAGGACTAATGACAAAGGAAAACGGACAAAGGACGAATGACCAATGACTACCTGGTATACTCTTAATCTTGTCGATGTTCTCAAACAGCTTAATACCGATGCCGCCATCGGGTTAAGTGAGAACGAGGCTCGTCAACGTCAGGACATCTACGGACTCAATGAGTTAACTGATCGCCCCCTGGAAAGTCCCTGGAAAATTCTCTGGGAGCAGTTTACCGCCACCGTGGTGGTGGTGTTGATTGTGGCGGCGGTGGTTTCGGCGGTGTTAGGTGAATATAAGGACGCGATCGCGATTTTCGCAATTGTGGTATTTAATGCTATCCTCGGTTTTCGCCAAGAATACCAAGCAGAACGGGCGATCGCGGCGCTGAAAAAGCTGGCGGTGCCGACGGTGAAAGTGCGTCGGGATGGCATCCTAGAACAACTGTCCGCTCGTGAACTGGTACCAGGGGACATCGTTATCCTAGAATCTGGAAACTTAGTCCCGGCTGACTGTCGGCTGCTCGAAAGTAGCAACCTCCGCACCTCAGAAGCCTCCCTCACCGGGGAATCTGAACCCATTGATAAATTTGCCCAACGGATTGCCACGGCGAATCTGCCTTTGGCAGAACGGCAGAATATGGCGTACATGGGTACAGTGATTAGTTATGGGCGGGCATTAGCCGTCGTCACCGAAACAGGCATGAAGACGGAACTGGGTCAGATTGCCAAAGCGATTCAGGGGATAGAACGGGAAGCAACCCCCCTCCAGCAACGGTTAGATCAACTGGGATGGGTATTAGCGATCGCGATTTTAATTCTAGTCCTGGTTATCTTTGGGTTGGGGCTACTCCAAGGGGAATCAGTTCGCTTAATGTTCCTGATGGCAGTCAGTTTAGCAGTAGCCGCGATTCCCGAAGGATTACCCGCTGTTGTCACCATCGCCTTAGCCTTGGGCGCTCAACGGATGCTGAAACAGAAAGCCCTGATTCGTAAATTACCCGCTGTAGAAACCTTGGGTTCAGTCACCACGATTTGTTCAGACAAAACGGGTACTCTCACGCAAAATCGGATGACGGTTACTCGTCTAGACATGATTGGGCATCAAATTGAGTTAACCATGCCAGAACCTGAGATGTTCATGATGCCCTCGGAAAAGGATGAACAGTCGCAACGGTTAAAAAAGGAACCTACAACCGCCTTACTACTCACGGCTGCTACTTTGTGTAATGATGCGATCGCAGAGTTTCATCTGGAGCAATCCAACCCCATTCAGGTTCTCGGAGATCCCACAGAAACCGCTCTGATTGTCGCCGCCACCCGTTTTGGTTTATGGAAAACGGATATAGAACATGTCTTTGAGCGAATCACCGAGGTTCCCTTTGACGCGGAACGAAAGCGGATGACTACGGTTCACGAACTCCCTACCACCACGGACAAACTTCCCGATGAGCTAAGTTGGCTCAAGCCTTGGGAATTACTGTTTAATCATACGCCCTATATTGCTTTTACCAAAGGTGCCGTTGATAGTCTCTTAGAGATTTCTAGCCAGATTTGGCTCAATGATCAGATTACCCCCTTAAACGATAGTTGGTATGAAAAACTTTCTCATGCCAACAACCAACTCGCTGAAAATGGAATCCGTGTCATCGGTATCGCCGTTCGTCCTGTAGACTCTCACCTCCTCGCCACACTTCCCCTAGAACGAGACGAGGATATTCTCGAAAAAGACCTGATTTTCATCGGCATGATTGGCATGATTGATCCGCCGCGCCCGGAAGTCAAACAGGCGGTTCTAACCTGTCAAAAAGCGGGAATTCGCCCCATCATGATTACTGGCGATCACCCCTTAACTGCTCGCCATATTGCCTCAGACGTGGGTATTTCTAACAATGGTTTACTGTTAACGGGTCAGGATATGGCAAAACTATCCGCCTCAGAGTTAACCGAAAAAGTTGATCAGGTGTCTGTTTATGCCAGAGTTTCGCCCCAGAACAAACTAGAAATTGTCCAAGCGCTGCAAAACCGGGGACATGTTGTGGCCATGACAGGGGATGGTGTCAACGATGCACCCGCCTTAAAAAAAGCTGAGATTGGTGTAGCCATGGGGTTGACGGGTACAGATGTGGCGAAAGAAGCGGCAGATATGGTGCTGTTGGATGATAACTTTGCCACGATTGTAGCAGCGACTCAAGAAGGACGAGTCATTTACGATAACGTCCGTAAGTTTATTAAGTATACATTAACCGGGAACTGTGGTGAACTATGGGTGATTATCTTAGCGCCATTCTTAGGGATGCCTTTACCGCTGCTTCCCTTACAAATTCTCTGGATTAATTTATTAGCTGATGGATTGTTAGCCTTGGCATTAGGCGTAGAACCTGCGGAGCCGAATATCATGTCCCGTCCACCTCATAATCCCCAAGAGAGTGTCTTTAGTCGGGGAGTGGGTCGGGATATTGTTTGGATTGGGTTACTGCTAGGACTTGTTTTATTAGTCGTTGATTATCACTATTGGTTTACGGGTCAAGCGGCTTGGCAGACGATGGTATTTAGTATATTGGCATTCTCCCGCATCGGTTTAGCGCAAAGCATGAGATCGGAGCGAGAATCTATATTCCGTTTAAATTTGCTTTCAAATAAGCCCTTATTAGGTGCGGTTGTTTTAACCTTTTTATTACAACTGGCGGTGGTATATGTCCCCTTCTTACAGGATATTTTTAATACGACAGGGTTGTCATTGTATGATTTAGGCATCAGTCTCGCCATGAGTACGATTGTGATTTGGGCAATGGAATTGGATAAAGGGTTGCGTCGATATAAAAAAGCTAAATCATGAATTCCCTGTTCCCTGAAAAATCAAACCAATTTGCCCACGAGATTAGGGAGTTGCGTAAAAATAAAGTACCAGTTAGGAAAGCTGTATTAATCAATTTAGTCAAGCTTGATTGGTATATTATTAAGCCGCAAGTCCCTTACCCTGTCGAGGAAACGTGTTTGCGCCTTCTGTAGGGGCGGGTTTGACCGCTAACTGATGCAACTCACTATTTAATTCGCTAAACCCGCCCCGATCGCATCCCAGACGAGAACAGATTTATGATGTTGGTTTATGATGTTGGTAGGATGCCCGGAGTAGGCATGATTGTTTGGCACGATTGGGGTGGAGAGGAAACGGGTTTAGATACGTTAATTCCTACAACCGTTACGTTTTTGGTAAAACCCGCCCCTACAGATTTAATTATCGATAAGCAGGTTTTATTTAATTAATCAGTCAGAAATTAATTCCCAAGGAGCCGCGATCGCTAATCGCCACCAATACCATTCAGGAAGCCACGCAAATTTGCTGGGACTTACGTCCTTCTGAGCGTTATCTCGAAGATTTGCCGGCTGTTCGCTCACTGTGAGCTTATTTATCTGAAAACCTGTTAAGCTTTCTTCCCAGGTACGAGAGCGTGTATATCTAGAGAATTAATTGGCTCTTCAGCAAAAGGATTTGGTAGATAGTGAAGTTCGCCTCCTATTCTTGCAATAATACCTGTTACGTTTTTACAGATAATTTCATTCCTAATTAGAAGACCATGATCAGTAACTGGACTTTGTATTTGCTGACTAAAACCAACCTTTTCTAAAAATTCCTGCCAACCACGAGCTTTGGCATCACTAACGATTGATGGTTCAGAGTATTGGGGTTGTGAGTCAATAAAATGGCATCGTTTACCAAATAGTAGAGAAATTAGTCTGTCTTGGAAAATGTAATCTTGTTGGATATCTAGTGCAATTAGATAAGGTATCTCTTTCTTAGGTTCATCCCAGGTTGTTCTTTTTTTAGCTTTAAGTTCAATTACAGATGCAATATGTTGATAAAGCTTTTCCTCTGGGAGGTTGATTGCATCCGTTACACAACCTCTGTAATAACCACGTTTACCATCTAGTGGTTTTGTGAACGTGACTCTACATCCTAAAATATCTTCGCTTTTGGGAAGGGATGTTGTTGAATCAAGTGTTTTAAGAATCTTCTCAAATTCATTAACAAACTTATCAATAAGGTTTTGCCTGTCTGTACGCTCATTGCTTTTAATAACAGGAAAAGAAAAGTCTTCTGAATACTTAATTCCTACACAAAACGAGCTGTGTCTAATTAGAGGACGTATACGGGCAGCTACTTCAGATGTAGTTTCATCACCACTAATACGAGCAACCTCAATGAAAAATTTATGCTTATCCTTCAGCACTGAGAAATCTGGTATTTGTCGTCCTTCTTTATTCCAACAATCTTTAGACTTAAGTATAAGCTCTACAGAAAAATTATGTCTAGAAAACTCGTTAGCAAAGAACAGCTCGGAACCAAAAGAGAGAAAATTACTCCAACTTGATGACTCTTCCACAAGCTTATATTGTAAGTTTAAAAAATTACAGTTTCGTGATGATTCGATTAGTTCTAAGATTTCTAGGAATTTAAATAAATCTTGCAGAGTCTCTCCAAAATGCTCAGTAATTGCAAGGAGATTTTTAGGTTTCTTACTAAAAGACCAACGAATGAGTTCAGGAACAGACATCATATCAGTTTACTATATCAATATATTCTTCAAGTTTTTCTGTACTTAATGGCTACATAAACAATCGGTGTTGCCATTTGTGAGATGTTACGAGCCTTAGTGATAAGGTTCCTCCCTTCAGAGAAGTTTTCAGAACTAAAAAGCAGCAAAAATCCTGCTAGTTCCTAATTCTAGATTAACAGTATGGTACTGAGATTTAGGTTGGGTTTCTACGCCCTTAACTGTGAAATAACCGAATCCCCTTTTTCAGCCATGCTTCCGCTACCGCCTGCATAAACTCCTACGAGGGCGACTTCATGCTCGTGTAGTCGTTGAAGTGTGATCGCAGACTGGGTGGACTTTCATTAAAGTTAACGGTTGAGATTAGGGAACTCTTAACAGGTAACTCTTAACTATGAATAAACAACGTTCCCAGAATTAAAATCACTCGCCGTGCGGAAGCTCCCCGGATATCCCCAATTTTAGGTTCGCGATCGCCTAGCCAGGATTCGCTGATAATAAAAAAGATAGTACCAATAACTAAACCGATGACCCCTTGTGTATAACCGCCGCGTTGAATCGCCGGAAAAATCAGGTCAAAAACCGATGCAGAAAGCATCACCCCACTGGCAAAAGCATAACCTCGTTCAGACCAATGTGAGGATAGATTGGGAAAAAAGAAAAAGGGTACAGCACCCAAACCTGTCGCCAGCATGGTGAGAGTAGCAGCAAATAGGGTAATTAGTATGAGTTGGATATCCATCAGTCATTAGTCATTAGTCATTAATCATTTATCCATTGTTATGTATAATTTGATGAACATCCGCTACATTGGTTACCTATGCCAGGTAATCCGTGAATTTTCGGGTCGGGTTTAGCCATTCAGGTAAGTTTGCTACTGATAACTACTCAACAGAACTAGCTCTTATTCAAAGGAAAGAATAAATGTTACGCTAACAGAAACTCTAGAGCATTCTGTCTGCTTGTACTAGACTGACCGAATTATCATAGATTGTAAAGTCTTGAGGCAATACGTCATGCCAATCAAACCATTCAAATACCCAGTCGAGCAAAGTGAACCACCACGTTCTCCCAGAGAAACCCTGCCCACGATGTATGATTTACCTAGCGAAAATCCGGAGGAACCTGGTTTGCCTGACGAATTCCACTACCGCCAACCCCCTTTACTCAGTCTCACCTTTTGTCCTAGTAACTATCCACCCGATGAGGTATTTAGTGCTGGAGATATGAACCTCTACTACGATGTGCGTCACTATTCTTGGTATAAACGACCCGATTGGTTTGGGGTGGTCGGAGTGCCAAAACTTTATGATAATCAGGATTTACGATTAAGTTATGTGATGTGGCAAGAATTGGTACGTCCAACGGTGATAGTGGAATTCTTGTCACCGGGAACAGAAAAAGAAGACTTGGGTAGAACCACACGCCTGAGTAGCGAACCGCCGACGAAATGGGAAGTATATGAGCAGATTATCGGCGTTCCTTATTATATTGTATTTGACCGCTATCGCGATCGCTTAAGAGGTTTTGCCCTTACAGGGGGTTTTTACCAAGAGTTGGAGTTAACGGAACCGAGGATTTGGATTCCCCCATTAGAATTAGGTTTGGGGTTGTGGTCAGGAGAATACGAAGGAATTAATCGTCTATGGCTACGTTGGTATGATGCTGAAGGTAATTGGATTTTAACCCCAACTGAACGGGAGGCTGTTGCTCAAGGAGAACTTGAAACTGAGCGACAACGTGCTGAATCTGAGCGACAACGTGCTGAATCTGAACGACAACGTGCTGAAACCGAACGACAACGCGCTGAAACCGAACGACAGCGTGCTGAAACCGAACAACAGCGATCGCAGCGTCTTAAAGAATTGTTACTTTCCAACGGTATCGATCCAGATCAGTAGTGATGAGGTACAGGACACATCATTTATGTAGAGACGCGCCATGGCGCGTCTCTACAATGGTGCTTGCTATCCCAGATAACAGATTTATGATGTTGGTAAAATGTCCTGATTAGGCATAATTGTTTGGCACGATTGGGGTGGAGAGGGGGCGGGTTTAGATACGTTAATTCCTACAACCGTTACGTTTTTGGTAGCACCATAAGGAGAATAAAGCAGCATGAAATCAAAATCCTGCGATCGCCATCCCAATCGTTTGAGCCAAAAGCAACCGGAAAAGCAAACAGCCGCTCTTTACAGAGTGCTATCCCTGATTGGCACAGGGATTACCATTTTGGGTGTAACAGGCTGCTCTAACCCATCCACAGTCTCTTCTGAGCAACAAACTACAGCTCAAGTTGTTGAAGATGCCAATGATATCCGCGATCGCGCCCTAGAGCCAACCCCTGAAGATACCAACTTTGTCGTTGATGTGGTGAACAAAGTTGAACCCGCCGTGGTGCGAATTAATACAGAAAAAACTGTAGAAACCCAGATTCCCGATGCCTTTAATGACCCCTTCTTCCGGCGTTTTTTTGGTGGCGCAGTTCCCCAGCCTCAAGAACGCACCGTGCGCGGTATTGGTTCGGGTTTTGTGATTAGTGATAATGGAGAAATTATTACCAATGCTCATGTTGTTAATAAAGCCGACACGGTGAGGGTATCCTTTCCCGATGGTCGCACATTTGAAGGTGAAGTGTTAGGCGAAGATCCCGTGACTGATATTGCCGTAGTCAAAGTATCCGCCGACGACTTGCCAACCGTGGAACTGGGCAATTCCCAAGGGTTACAAACCGGACAATGGGCGATCGCGATCGGAAATCCTTTAGGGTTACAAGAAACAGTAACCGTCGGCGTAATCAGTGGAATTGATCGTTCCAGTAGCGAAGTTGGTGTTCCCGATAAACGAATTGGCTTCATTCAAACCGACGCCGCAATAAACCCCGGTAACTCTGGCGGACCTTTACTAAATGCGCGAGGTGAAGTAATTGGCGTTAATACTGCCATTATCCAGGGAGCGCAAGGACTCGGTTTTGCCATCCCCATTGACATCGCCAAACAAATTGCCCAACAACTAATTACTAAAGGAAAAGTTGAGCATCCTTACCTCGGCATTCAAATGGTAGCACTGACACCAGAAATCAAACAAAAAATCAATAATAATCCCAACAATACGATGCAAATTCAGGCAGGCGAAGGAATCCTGATTGTCCGAGTTATGCCGAATTCTCCGGCTGATGAGGCGGGATTAAAAGCGGGTGATGTTATCCAAGAAATTGACAATCAATCTGTAACTGAGGCAGAAATCGTTCAGCAGTTAGTTGAGGCAAATGGCGTCGATAATCCCTTGCCCTTAGAAGTGCAACGAAATGGTAAAACCCTAGAATTAACAGTAATACCTCAACCCCTACCAACTGGCGATGAATAAGTTTAGTCTGACGACTTTGAGCAAGTCCAATAAACTTAAATATACGATTCTCGGCTTGTTAACCATTGCTATGGCGTACCTGGTTTGGGGTGTGATCATTGAACTAACAATTTAGCACCATTTCCGACTATCGGCTTTGTGTGACTAATGCATAGCTAAAAAAGGGGAGCTTACAGCGCTTTTGGTAGTAAGTGAGGTACACAGATACCCGACTTCTTGAAGAAGTCGGGTATCTTGCTGGAATAGACTGTACTTCATCAACCACCAAATCTGCTTTAATATAGCAACCGCCATAGCGGTTAGGACACATCATTTATGTAGAGACGCGCCATGGCGCGTCTCTACAATGGTGCCGAAAGTCCTAATCGATGTGTCTACTGCTATATCTCCCCCCGCATCACAAAAAGCGAAGCCTCTGCTGGTTTAACCCGTGCTTATTCTGTTTCCGCAACATCCACATCAAGCTTTTGGAATTCTCCCGCTTTAGGCACATCTGCTTTCATTTTCAGTTCACCTAACCCTGCCACATTCACACTAACTTCTAAGGATACATTTTCCGTGGGAATCTCTTTTTCAATAACTCGTTTGCTAGCAATTTGCATCACATTGACAGCGCGATCAACAGCCGTCGTTATCGCCTCCTCAGACAGCTCTGATGCTTTATTTTGAGTAGCATTAACTACCTGTTCTTTAACCTGTTGTCCTTTTTCTTCCAGCGTATGAGTGACTTGATTCACTACATTTTTTCCTTTTTCTTGAAGGTTTTGCAAATCCATACCTATCTCTTTAGCTTAGTAAAACTATTGAGCATAGTATAAAGCTTGTACTTCTGTTCTACCTCATCCTAGAGTTATAGTATCTGTCCGGCTATAATCCAGTGCGCCCTAGTACATCTCTACACTTTAGCAATATGGACAGCTTATCACTTGCCTTGCAGCGGTAACGGCTGTATTAACACACCCTGCTACCATTAAAGTCCCCCTTCAGATCCCCCTCCCGTCCCCCTTAAAAAGGGGGAAGCCAGCGGATGCTTCGCTTTTTGTTTCATGGGGAATTTAGGGGGATCAAACGTATCCCATAAGAGCGGAAACTGCTGTATCTAGGCGCTGAATTGTTGAAAGCACATAACTCTCAAGACATTCACCCTGTAGGGGCGGATTTAGCCCTTAATAAAGATGGGCTTACCGATAACATTTCAACAAAACCCGCCCTTACCTAAGCTTAAATGGAATGAATTAACTGTTCTTGACTCACCCAAGTCCCATGAAACCCATAAGGAACACGTTGAGGCATCAAAACCCGCGCCACAGGTTCAGCCGTCAAGTCTTGGGCATTCAACACCACCAGTTCAGAGGTGTCTGAATTATGATCATGGACAAACGTGATTAGCCAGCCATCATCTTCAGCCGTTCCATTCGGACGCGGCGCAAATACCGCCTCACCGCCATAACGTCCCGCCCCATAGTGGTGAACTTGGGATGTGCCATTGTCAAAATCATATTTAATCACACCCTCAAACAACGGCATCGGATTATCTGCCATCTTCGCCGTGTAACCGTAGCGCATTTTGCGCCCCATTAGCTGTTCATTGATGCGGGGGAAATCCGAGATGCGCTCATCCAATGGCTTTTCCTGCACATTACCTGTGCGAAGGTTAAACCGCCACTGATACAACCGAGGCTTATTTGAATCCGGATCACCCCCTGTTTCCTCCAAAGCGGTTAACACAGTGCATGAACTCATCCGACAAGCAATCAGTACCACCTCATCCCCTTCCTGATAAGCATTCAGAATATGAAAGGCATAGCAGGACGGACTCTCAAACCAACGGATACTGCTATTATCACCGTGACGGGGAACAATACCGAACCGACTGGGACGTTCAGATTTAAACTGAAGCATAGCCTCTCCCTGGGGATTAAACACCATCGGCAGATCCATAAACAGGGTGTAATCTTGGGTAATGGCAAAATCATGCATCATTACAGGTTCAGGCAAGTCAATTGGCACAGTACGCACCAATTCACCCGATCGCGAAACAATGCTATAGGTTAAGAAGGGTGGCTGGGGAGAGTAGCCAAAAAACATCATTTCGCCTGTGACTGGATCAATCTTGGGATGTGCTGTGAAGGCAGAGGCTAACTTATCCTCGAAGGTATAAGCCCCAATCGTCTCTAATTCCGGAAGCTTAATCCCATAGGGTTCTCCCCCTTCGTACAGCGCCAGAAAATGATCCGAATGCCAGATAACCGAGGTATTGGCTCTATTTGTCAACGAGGGTGAGGACTCCTGATTCTGAACTGATGCGGTTAACCCCTCAAGAGCCTGACCTGTTTCTCGCTCTTTTTCAAACCTGGGAGTCCGGACATAGCGATCGCGGTAAGAGGCTTTACCATTACTAATCTGCACCCCATGTAACATCCCATCGCCGCCAAACCAGTGATAGTTCGCACTAGAGGGAAACTGAGGATTTGGACCATTGCGGACAAACATCCCTGATAAGTCCTGAGGAAGTTCACCAATCACGGTTAGTTCATCCGCTGTGATTTCATTCTGTACTGGGGCAAAGTTTCCTGCTAAAAACGGATTGACGGTTGTTGTACTCATATTGTTACCTACCATGGGAAGATTTTTTCCATCATCTTCTATTGTGTCTTGCTCCCAGAAAATCACGATGACTGATATGGCAAACGTCTCTAACTCCTCCACACCGACACAGCCGTTCGCCTATTTTCGCCGTCTGCTCCCGACGTGGCGTGGTCATATTCTGGCTTCTTCAGAACTGATTGGACGCTATGCACGTACTTAATTGGGTTAAAGTTATGGGTTTTCTCTGTTACAATCCTCTTTGGTCAAAATTTCTGCTGGAAAACTGGCACTGAACCCTTACCTATGCCTCTTGAGGATGTCCTGATGTCTAGCTCTGGTTGGCGTAAACCAAACACATTACACTCAATCGCGACGAGAAGATTAGCTGTGTCCAAGCCGACTCTATTTCTGGTGAGTAGCCTATTCATCACCGGACTGACGATAACCCTAACCCCTGTGGCTCACGCCAGTCAACCCCAGCTCGTTAGCCAGCTACAGCCGGAACAACAGCGGCTGCGTGAGTTACTCCGTCAAGCGCGAGACTTAGTGGATGCGGGAAATTATCCTCAGGCGATCGCAACCTATCAACAAGCCGCTAATCTAGATCGAGATAATGCCAAGATTTTCTCCGGAATCGGTTATCTCCAGGCGCGTCAGGGGAACTTCCGAGAAGCAGCTAGGGCGTATCAACAGGCAATTGCCCTGGAGCCGAATAATGCGGAGTTTCAGTATGCTCTCGGTTACAGTTTAGCCAATGCCGAAGAGAATGCAGCAGCAGCAGAGGCTTATCGTCAAGCCCTAAGACTTGAACGCAACCATATTAACTCCTATTGGGGATTAGGCGTTGTCCTCCTGCGTCAAAAGGACTATGACGGAGCCATCCAAGTTTACCGCCAAGTCATCAGTCTTCAACCCAAGAATGCTCAGGCACACCAGTTACTCGGTACCGTTTTTCTCCAGCAGGGGCGTCCCCAAGAGGCGATTAAAGCACTCCAACAAGCTGAATCCTTAGCGCCTCTGGATAGTAATATTCAGCTTACATTGGGCATGGCTTGGTTAACTCAGGGTGATATCGACACCGCACTGAAGGTTTTTGACCGAGCGGCAAAACTAGAACCGAATAATAGTCAAGTTTATCTGCAAATTGGCAAAATCCTCCAAGCTCAAGAAGATTTTGTCGGTGCATTGAAAGCCTTTCAAAGAGCCGTGGCGGTTCAATCAGACTTAGTTGAAGCTCAAGCCGCTATTGGTGATATTTTACTCACCGAGGAAAATTACTTAGAAGCTATTGTCGCCTATCGACGCTTAATTGAAATTGCCCCCCAAGATGCCCAAGCCCACTATAATTTAGGATTAGCCTTAAAAGGACGAGAGCGCATAGCAGAAGCGATTACGGCTGTGGAAAAAGCGCGTGATCTCTTCCGGCGTCAGGACAATCGTGATGGTGTCAAGAAAGCCGAATCATTGCTGCAAGATTTAAAGAAAGCGCGACGTTGAACTAAGTTGAATGTCACTGACTTAAGGCTGGTGGGCAATGCCCACCCTACAATAGATAAAGGGTTTTGGCGCTCCCCAAATGCTTATTTCAGTGCTATTCCACTTAGGGACTTGCGGAAAAATAGAATACCAGTCATTGTAGAGGAGAGGAGGCTTCTCAAAGCAATGCTGTTGAACACTATCATGCTCAAAGAGAACCGGGATGATACTAGCTCAAACTGTACTAGCTACGTTTAAAGATGCCAGTGAGAAACTGACAGGTCACCGTAAACGAGATTTTATCGCGTCTGTCACCGAAGATTATTTTGATGGGTCAGCCCGCAAAGCGGAAACCGCTATGGGCTGGAATCGCCATAGCGTACAACTGGGATTGAATGAACGGCGAACCGGACTTATCTGTGTAGATAACTATCAAGCAAGAGGGCGACACAAAACGGAACAAGTGCTGCCTAACTTAGAAGCGGATATCCACTCCCTGGTAGATAGAGAAGCCCAAGCCGACCCAAAATTTCAATCGACCTTTCTATATACGCGCATCAGTGCCAAAGCAGTCCGAGAGGCATTAGTAAACGAAGTTGGTTACTCTGAGAGCGACTTGCCCTCTAGGCAGACAATAGGTGAAATTCTCAACCGCTTGGGGTATCGCCTAAAAAAACCCAAAAAACAAAACCTTTAAAAAAAACGCCTCAAACCGATGCCATTTTCGATAATGTATTTAAACAGAATCAGGCATCAGATGAAAATCCCAAATCGTTGCGAGTATCTATTGATACCAAAGCCAAGGTCAAAATTGGCAATCTGTCCAGAGGTGGTAAGGCACGGACTTTGAAGCCGAAAAAGCGGATGACACGATACCCAGTGGCAGGTATCTTATCCCCTTTGTATTCTCACACCACAGCGACATATCGATTATATGGGTCACTCTGTTGAAACTAGTGACTTTATCGTCGATTGTTTAACTGCTTGGTGGAAACAAAATCAACCCGATTATCCGGAGATTTCTGAATGGGTGATTGATCTTGATGGCGGTGTAGCAACTCGCAGTGACCGCACCCAATTTATCAAACGAATGGTTGAACTTTCCCAAGAGATTGATGTAAAAATTCGCCTGATTTACTATCCTCCCTACCACAGCAAGTACAATCCGATAGAACGCTGTTGGGCCGTCCTAGAAAACTATTGGAATGGTGCCATTTTAGACTCAGTAGAAGCTGCCATACAATGGGCTGCCAATATGACTTGGAAGGGAATTGCTCCAATTGTCCATCACATCGAAACCATCTATGAAAAAGGCATCAAAGTCCTGCCCACAGAGTTAGAAGATTACTATCCCTTCTGGCAGCGTTCTGAAACATTGCCTAAATGGGATATCACAATTGTCCCTAGTTAACTCTCTCCTTACAAGGAGAGGGAAAAACTAAAATAAGTTTGCGTATGATATACGCAAATATAGGACTAATATAATATAATATATTATATTGACCTTTGGTCAAACCTATGCATTAACCTGAAGTTCCCCCAGCCAAAAAATCTTGCACTGCCTCACTGTGATGTAGCGAGGGTTTTCACCGATAAGATTGTTTATTGGAAGAATAGCGCGATAGGTTCCTTCTTCAGCAGGCATCGCCAACGCGCTATTCTTGCCAGTGCTACTTATGTACGATTTTTGAGGGGCTTGAGCGTTAAAACTATTACAGTATAAGGCTTGACGCTGGGTGCAGTACATCTGTATGGGGGAACTTCAGATTCATGTTCTTTGACCCCAATCGAGGCGGGCGACGAGTAAGTTGTCGGGATAGTCGCACCAGCGAGGACTGGGCAGAGGAGGTGAAACATCTATTAGATGTTGACTATCCTCATGCTCCTAACATCCGACTATTGTGTGACAACCTCAATAACATGAAGTTGCGATCGCGTCCAGTAGAAAGGTGTTCTCAAATTCTTGTTGGCGGGTGGTTGTGGACTCATCCAGATATTTGGAGAGCGATCGCGTCCAGTATAGGGGTGTTCTCATTATTAAATCCGTTTTCCCCGATACTAATGCACCATTTTAGCTGGGTCACGCCAGTAGGGTGAGCTGCTCAAGGATTGCTGCCGCGATGCACTAGACTATACCTGAATGGCATCGCCAGAATGTAGTTAGTACGGTTTGAGCTAGTATCATCCCAGTTCTCTTTGAGCATGATAGTGTTCAACAGCATTGCTTTGAGAAGCCTCCTCTCCTCTACAATGACTGGTATTCTATTTTTCCGCAAGTCCCTTAATTTGATAGATTAGATTCGATTTGTAGTAAGCGATGCGGGTCACATATTCTGTTTGGTTTCCTGTCGTCAACCCAATCTACAACTTATTGCACTATTTTAGCTGTACTACGCTAGTAATAAGTGATGCAAGCGCTGATGGCGCTAAAGCGCAACTACAAACCTAGCTTAAGTTCATTGATATATTGTCTCGAAATTCCTGTACACGTTGCCAAACTTGATCGACTAAATCTGGACGATCTGCATCAAACCATTGAATGTCTGGATACGCCCGAAACCAAGTTCGCTGACGCTTGGCAAATTGTCGCGTATGCACAACTGTTAACGCTTTTGCCTCAGATAAAGATATATCACCCGCTAAATAGTGTTTCATTTCCCGATACCCTAAGGTATCTAAAAGCGGCAAATCCCAGCTATATTTATCCACCAATGTTTTCACCTCTTCTATTAATCCGGCTGTCACCATCATTTCGGTGCGCTGGGTAATACGGCGGGTGAGGGCGTCAGCGTCTTGACATTGCAAACCAATTTGAAGAATAGGATAATTCGGCGGATTTTCCCCTTGCTGCTCGGATATGGGGCGTCCGGTGATGTAAAATACTTCTAATGCCCGTAATGTTCTCACTTGATCATGGGGATGAATTTTCTCAGCCGCAATGGGATCGACTTGTTGTAAAAAGCTATAGCATTGAGTTTGACCCAAACCAGAAAGCTGCGATCGCAAGTTTTCATTGGGGGCGACTCTGGGAATCTTTAATCCCCGGACTATGGCTTTAATATACAAGCCCGTACCCCCCACCAGTAATAGGGGCGAATGGAGAGATGTAATCAATTCCTGGGCTTGTTCCTGATAGTCGGCTACGGTTAATGTTTCGGTGGGAGCGCAAATATCAATCAAGTAATGGGGGACTAACTGTCGTTCGGCGACTGAAGGTTTAGCTGTGCCAATATCAAACTCTCGGTAAACTTGACGGGAATCCGCGCTTAAGATTACGGTATTTAATCGCTGCGCTAATTCTAACGCTAGCCCCGACTTCCCTGTCGCCGTCGCCCCACATATCACAATCAGTTGGGGATGCTTGTTATAGTTCATTGTTGATTGTTCATTGTTGATTGTTCATGGTTCATTGAAACAATTCTTCTCTCCCCTATCTCCCCCCTCTGCCTCTCTACCCCTCCGCTCCTCCGCTCCCCTGCCCAATCCCAAGCAAGGTCTATCCCCTCTATAAATATCTCTTCAGACTACTCTGTAGCCGCCTGTAACCCTTTTGTGTTAAAATTTTCGAGTGTTTTGTCATTTTAAAGCATATAAACCGCTCAAAGCGTTATACTGGAGAATCCCTGATATGACAAGTAGCTACAGTGCCGATCAGATTCAAGTCTTAGAAGGTCTCGAAGCGGTACGCAGACGTCCGGGAATGTACATCGGAACTACCGGACCACGGGGACTCCATCATCTAGTTTACGAGGTTGTAGACAATTCGATCGATGAGGCGCTGGCTGGCTATTGTACTCATATCGAAGTTGACTTCAACAGCGATGGTTCCGTTAGCGTGACTGACGATGGACGGGGTATTCCCACTGATACTCATTCTAAGACCGGTAAATCAGCCTTGGAAACCGTAATGACGGTGCTGCACGCGGGCGGTAAGTTTGGCGGCGGCGGGTATAAAGTGTCCGGCGGATTGCACGGGGTTGGGGTTTCTGTCGTCAACGCCCTGTCAGAATGGGTGGATGTTACGGTTTGGCGAGAGAAAAAGGTTCATACCCAGCGCTATGAACGCGGGATTGCCATGGGTGAGTTGGCGGTTAAACCCAGTAAAGAAAACCGCACGGGAACCTCGGTGACGTTCAAACCCGATACCCAAATCTTTACCAATGGGATCGAGTTTGACTACAGTACGGTAGCAGGGCGACTGCGAGAACTTGCCTATCTGAATGGCGGCGTGAGGATTACGTTTACGGATCACCGCATCTCTCCTGAACACCAAGACAGCTACCACTATGAGGGGGGTATCCAGGAATATGTGGGATACATGAATCGGCAGAAGGAACCCCTGCACCAAGAAATTATTTATGTTCAGGGTGAACGGAATAATGTGCAAGTGGAAGTGGCGCTGCAATGGTGCGTGGATGCTTACAGCGATAACCTGCTAGGATTTGCTAATAATATCCGCACAATTGACGGTGGAACGCACTTAGAGGGATTAAAGACAGTTCTGACTCGGACATTAAACGCGATCGCACGCAAGCGGAATAAACTAAAAGAGAGTGAGTCTAACCTGGGCGGCGAGAATGTTCGCGAAGGATTAACTGGCGTCATTTCCGTCAAAGTCCCTGAGCCAGAATTTGAAGGACAAACTAAAACCAAACTGGGGAATACCGAAGTCCGAGGTATCGTGGATTCCTTGGTGGGTGAAGTATTGACAGAGTACCTGGAATTTCGTCCTCAAGTCGCTGATTCTGTTTTAGAGAAAGCCATCCAAGCCTTTAAAGCCGCCGAAGCCGCACGTCGGGCGCGGGAGTTGGTACGGCGGAAGTCTGTATTAGAGTCGTCTCCCCTACCGGGTAAGTTAGCCGATTGTAGTTCCAGAGATCCGGCTGAATCGGAAATCTTCATCGTTGAGGGGGATAGTGCAGGGGGTTGTTTTGATGGCGATACGCGGGTGGCGTTAGCCGATGGGCGTTCTCTCAGCTTCAAAGAAATTGTGGCAGAACAGGCGATGGGGAAAGAGCATTTTTGCTACACGATTCGCCATGATGGAAAAATTGGGTTAGAACGGATTATCCACCCTCGGATCACAAAGGCGAATGCCCAAGTGATTCAGGTGACACTGGATAATGGAGAAACGCTGATTTGTACACCCGATCATCCCTTTATGGTACGAGATGGTAGCTATAAAGCCGCCGCCTTATTAACGCCAGAGGATTTCCTGATGTCCCTGAATGCCAAGCTATCAGAACGAAGCCGAGGGCAGAGGTTAGCAGAGATTGATGCGGCTGGGTTCAACACCCGCTTATCTGAAGTGGCGTTTTCTCGTGATGTCCAAGCCAATGCGGTATATCCAACAGTCGGGGCTGTAGGGACACCATCCTTGCGCCCTCCTCACTCCGGGCAAGATACTAAAGAATCATCAGTGGCTCTGTTGGTGCGTGAGGAGTCCCCATCCCGGAAAGACAATCATCGGGTTGTTGCTATCGAACGCCTAGAAAAACGGGTGGATGTTTACGATATTGAAGTTCCCCATACCCATAACTTTGCCCTAGCCAGTGGCGTTTTTGTTCACAATAGTGCCAAACAAGGACGCGATCGCCAATTTCAAGCGATTTTACCGCTGCGGGGTAAAATTCTCAATATTGAGAAAACCGATGATGCCAAAATTTACAAGAACACAGAAATTCAATCCCTGATTACCGCCCTGGGTTTGGGTATCAAAGGAGAGGAATTTGACCCCTCGAATCTGCGTTACCACCGCATCGTAATTATGACGGACGCGGATGTCGATGGCGCCCATATCCGCACCCTATTGCTGACCTTTTTCTACCGCTATCAACGGGCATTAGTGGATCAGGGATATATCCATATTGCCTGTCCGCCATTGTATAAAGTAGAACGCGGACGGAATCATTACTACTGTTATAGCGATCGCGAACTCACGAACCTGGTTCAAAATGAGTTCCCCGCTAACGCCAATTACACGATCCAACGGTTTAAAGGGTTGGGTGAAATGATGCCAGTACAACTCTGGGATACCACCATGAATCCGGAAACGCGGACGATGAAGCGGGTGGAGATCGAAGATGCGGCTGAAGCCGATCGCATCTTTACCGTTCTCATGGGCGATCGGGTTGCTCCCCGCCGGGAGTTCATTGAAACTTACGGTTCTCGACTGGATTTGACTGATCTAGATATCTAAGTTTCCCGGTAAAACAGTGTAGGGGTACGATATATCGTCCCCCTACAAATCCTGAGCATAAGAGTGATCAATCAATTCAGATTATTGCTTGGCATTCTTTTGCTTTTTAGACTGTTGGCGTTTAAAGAAAGTACCGAATCCTAACGCCATACCGGAACCTAGAATGGTTAGGGGTTCGGGAACAGGTTCTGGATCAGGCAAGTTTCCGTCAAATGGAACATTGTGGAATTCTCCTGTTCCGCTCAGGGATGCAACTATCACTTGTCCATCAGCATGACCATTGTTAAAATCGTAGTGAGCCATTGGAGCTAATACGCTCCCGTTCCAGGAAAAACCGCTAGTACTTAGCTTTGTTACATTAGGAAGGTTTAATATAACACGGTTGGCGTAAGTGTCATTTGGATCATCATTTAGCTTGATTTCACCGCCAGTAAGATTTAATTCTGAACCTGTTACGTTAACCAACACTGTAGAATTGGAATCAAATGTAAGGTTCAATCCCTGAGCAATTGCATCTGCCAAACCTGAGGTCGTGAAATTAAAAATTTTCAGTGTTGAAGTATTATCAGCATCAGTGAAACCACCCAAGTAAGCCGAATAATTCTTGTAAAATTGTTCAGCTTCGCCAAAATTAATAGGCAAATCAGGAATTTCAACGTCTTGACCCTCAATTATGTCTCCATTAAGAGTAGGGTCGTTGTTGAAGGTGACTTCACCATTCACAATAGCATCTCCCTGCTCTAGGGTTGAATTGGTGAATTCAGCATCACCTTTTACAACAGCATCACCTTCTTTAATCGTTGAATTAGTAAAGCTGGCGTTGCCATGCACAACAGCATTTCCCTTACTTATGGTTGAATTAGAGAAACTAGCATTGCCACCCACAAAAACATTACCGAGCTTTATTTCACTATTACCATAGGTCAAGTTGCCGCCAACAACTAAACTATCCAGTTGACTTGCAGGATTGGATACATCCGAGTGAACTGTAAAAGGTTCTAGCTTTGCATTGCCACCGATGCAAACACTTCCTTCAGCATCCGTATTTTTGGCGTTCATATCTCCAAAAACTAATACATTACAACTGGCAGCTGGACCGAGCAAAGCTGCTTGAGCGGGGATAGAGAGGCTGAGGGCTGCGGTAGCTCCTAAAACTGTACTGGCACCGGTAACTGCGATTTTCGTTAAAGTCTTGTTCATTATTTTCCGAGTGTAGCTGCGTGAAAAGTGGATGTGATTAACCAATTGAGCATTTGTTCTCATCATATTTGTCTTCCGGAATGCGTGGGTAAAGCTTGTGTAAAGATCAGTCCGATTATTTATGAATTTTTTGTAAAGATGACTCCGTAGTTGCTTCAAAACTTATTTATAAAGTTTACGTAAAGAGTTCCCAGAATTTGATGAAGATTGGATAAAGAAACTGGTTTATGTCGAGAAATTACCATTCTGACGTGGGACTGGCATTGCCGCATTACCTTGAGGGATCAGCTATAGCGGCGATCATTCGATGATCGGCAACGCTCCCTGTCAGTCCATGACTCAACAGTGTATTCGTCGTCCTTATTGAGCGTTTGATGCTCACAGTTTTCGTTATTTCAGATTCACTTTTTACTCAAATATATTGACAAACAGACTTTTATTTGCTAAAAGACAATTAAATACTGTTCACGTCAAATCAATCGTCTTTGACTCGCTCTCTATATAATCTGTAGCGTTTTCATAGAGTATTCCAGGGAGCAAGTCATAGAGTATTCCAGGGAGCAAGTCATAGAGTATTCCAGGGAGCAAGATGCTCCCACTACCAATGACAAATGACAAATGACGAATAGCGTCACTCATCGCCAGGGTCAAAAATCACCTCAAATTCAGCCCCACGCATAAAGCGACGGAGTACACGTTTGTGATCTTCAGCGTCTTGACGGTTGTAAAATCGGGCTACCGTATAGTGACGCGCATCATTCAATAAGCGGATAATGACCCAAGGACGGGTTAAGTCTAACGGTTTTTGAATGTCCGACTGGCGAGTCAGTGTCTCTAACCGTTCCTGTTTGAGCGCGTTACGCACCAATAACATCAGTTGTTTTCGGGCGGGAGTTTCCTGATTGGGTAGAACTGTCCAACTGGCTATCGGCGCGGGTAAATAGGTCAATGTATGAGAATCTTCTGCTTTAGTGACGTTCCAAGCCAGACGGCGAGGTTGTTTTTGACATTGATACCCCTGCTGTCTGAGAACTGAACAAAGACGTTCACCTTCTTTGGTTAGGCGCAACCAGTCACTGTGCTTCATGGCGATTCCGGAATAAAGAATAAATAGCAAACTTCTCCCCAATCCCCCAGGAAAACCAAGGAAGGAGATAGAGGTTTCGCTAGTTACCCTACGTAAGGTTTATTCCCGAAAACCTATTGCTATTGTTTTGACAAATGAATTTATTTATGGTAAAAATTTATCTTCAAAATTGTAGAGACGCGCCATGGCGCGTCTCTACAGGTTCAGGGGTGCTTGACGAATGACAAAGGACAAAAGACTACCGAACAATAATCGCCCAAAGGCTTATCCCCAAAGCGACTATCCCTAAATGTTGCGTCAGGAGCGATCGCACAGGCTGGCTGGCAATTTTCTGCGTCAGAACCATACTCAGCAGTACACCTGCAATCAACGTCACTCCCTGTAAAAACGCAATCACCGCCGGATGCGCTACAAACACGGGTAATCCCTCACCACTTAACCCAAAAGTGGCAAAGGTTACAGGCAAAATCCGCCCTGCTTCCGTCAACCCCAACCGTAAATGGTGCGCCAGATTCGCCGCCAATACCAACGGTAAATATCCATACGCCAATTCAATCAGCGATCGCGGCTTGGGATTAGGTATCGTTAAATTGAGCGTCTGAATCAGTCGGTAAGTTAATTGAATTCCACCATAAGCAATTAAAGGAATCAACGCCGGGAGACTCAAAACCGCCAACGAAAACCAAGCGTGTGTGACAAATTGACTCAAATCTAGGTGTAAATTCAGTTGCTGATTTAACTCCGGTAAGCGATGCAAAAACACACCGCCTAACAACAACAACAATAACGCCACCTCATAACTACGAGGAATATGAGTTGTCCACAACTCAATCCCTGGCGGGCGCAAATTTACCTCCACAGAACGGTGTGGACAGGCTTTTAAACACGTCATGCATAAAACACAATCCCGATTATCTTGTAACTGGGCGGGATGGGAATATAATGGACAGCCATTGGTTTCCATTCCTTCCCCTTTCTGGGGTCCACCCTTATAACATTGATAGGTGCTACATTCGGCTGAACAGGTTCCCTGCTGCGCCCTTAACTCCGTCATCGACAACTTGGCAAATAAACCATTCATCCCGCCAATGGGACACAAATAGCGACACCAAAAGCGACGCTCGAAAATTGCCGAGAAAATCATCGCTCCCGCCGTAATTAATAAGAGTAAACAAGCAGAAAGATACGCCGTATTTTCTAAATCCCAGAGTTCTTCCCATAAGAAAATTAGGGCAAATAAGCCAAACAAAAACCAACCGCCCCAGGTTTCCGCTAATTGTCGTGACCACGGTTTTAACTGACGCGGAAATAGCCACAGGGATAATTTTTGGGTCACTTCTCCATAAATCATAAACGGACACACCGCACACCAGAGGCGTCCCACAAAGGGAAAGCCAATCAAGATGAGGGGCCACCACCATGCCCAAAAGAGATTTAAGGTGAAGTTTTCCTCACGGGTTTGCGGACCGATGAAGCCCATGATTACGACTAGGGCAAACAAGCTTAAGGTAAATCCATAGTTAATGCGATCGGGCCACCAATCACTTCGTAAAAATCGCCGCAGTTGGGGATAGGCATTTAAGAGATTAAAGCGGAATTGTTTTTTCTTACTCTGGGAGGGCCACAACAGTTCTTCCGTGAGTTCTTTGCCAGAGTCCGATTGAACCAGCGCCCGTTCCACTAAGTTTTTTAATTCCCTGAGATTACCGGGAAAATCATAGGCTTGTAACTGACGTAGGGCTTCGGGTGTAATTTTGGGTTTATTAATTCCTTTAGCGCGACATAAGAGACTAATGTAATAGTTCATCTGGTCGCTAATATCCGTTTTTCTCACCCGTAGTGGCGGAACTTTAATCACTTGCCCAACCAGAGGGTTAATGGTGGGGAGCGCCGTTTCGGTAATCATAATAATCCGGGCGCTGCACTGTTTCACCTGGGTCGATTGTTCTAGGGAACGGCGAACCTGTTGATAGGTTCCGGTTTCTAAGAGAGTTGCCAGTTGAGGCATTAAATCCTGGGGCAATTCATCCACATTATTGAGAATCAACGTCCCTGTGTTCAGGGAATCAATGAGTCCCGGTTTGCCCCCTTCCCGCCCAAACAGTTCCGCACCACTGGCTTGCACTTTACTACAATCGATTTTAATCACAGGTTCGCGGCGATAGGCTGAACCAAAGTGAATCAGCGCGGCGGTGTTGTCTTTTTCCAGTCCCGGTTCACCGAAAATGAGTACAGACTGGCGAGTATCGGCGGCTTGTTTGATTTGCTGGCGTAATCGCACCGCATAACGGCTTCTACCAATAATTCCCCGTTTGGCTTTGTTGACTAAATAGGGGCGCAGCGTCACTTGGCGTTCTTGTTCAACCTTGAGTTGAGACGACAGGTGTGCCAAGTCTTGGGCTAGTTGTGGTGAGAAGGCTTGGGATATTTCTGGATACTGGTGGATTAAGTCTCGGAATTGTTCGGCTGGGATGCGCCACAGGTGAGAGTCGCTGCGGGTGACGATGGTTCTTTGAGCCGATTGATTGAGAAGTAACTCCTGTAAATGAATCACGGCACCAGGAAGCCAACTGACGCCCCAAATCGAACCCAGTTGGTTGGTTCGGTAGCCTTCAATACGCCCCTGTTGCAGAATGTAGAGATAGTCTACCGGGGTATCTTCGATCACCAGACGCTCCTGGGCATTTACCGCTAGCGCTTCCATTCGGGGCGCGATCGCCTGTAAAATTTCATCGGAGAGAATGCTAAAAGCTGTGCGTTCTCGCAGCCATGTCACTAGGTCGAGATAGGTCATCCTTTGTCCTCATCATCCAATTTAGTTTATAGTTTGTTTATCGATAATCAATGGATTCATTCCCGTAACCAACGGCAAAACACGACCAATTCAACAACCCCACGCTACTAACGTGGAGCGTGGGGATTGCCAGAGACAGGACTGGCAACGTTAAGAGTTGAATAGACCACCAAGCCGTTAACTGATACACACTTCCAAATACTTCCCCAGTTTGGATTCACTGTAAGTCTACTTGTTTAGACGCTCTAAGAGAGGACATTTTGTTAACGGTGGTCGAGGGGACAGACAACTTTACACGAAAGGCTTATACCCATGATTCGTGTTCCAGTTTTATCACCGAAAGGTAAACCACTAATGCCAGCTAAAGCTAGCCGTGTTCGGCGGTGGCTAAAAGCTGGTAAAGCTAAAGTCGTACATAACGACTTAGGCATATTCCAAGTCCAGTTAACTCAACCACCATCAGGAGAAGAAACCCAAGATATCGTAGCCGGAATTGATCCGGGAAAGCTATTCACGGGGATTGCGATTCAATCAGCCAAAACAACCCTATTCCTGGCACACCTAAAGTTGGTGTTTAAGAACGTGACCAAACGGATGAACCAACGGGCAATGATGCGACGGGGACGGCGAGGGCGACGGATTAACCGGAAGTTACCCTTTGATCAACGCAGTCACCGCCAGCACCGATTCAATAACCGCAGGGGCAACAAAATACCGCCTAGCATCCGGGCTAATAAGCAGTTAGCGCTAAGGGTAATTCAAGAGCTATCGCGAGTCTACCCGTTCCAGGACATTGTCGTTGAGGTGATTAAAGCCAGAGGGGACAAAGGGTTTAGTCCCGCGATGGTCGGGCAGTATTGGCAGATTGAACAGTTAGAACAAGCTGGCTACACCGTCCACACCCAAGAGGGATGGCACACCTCAACCCTAAGACAGTACCTTGGCTTGCCCAAGTCCAAGAACAAGGCTGAAGAGTCACCCGCCGCCCATGCTGTTGATGGTATTTGCCTCGCCGCTTCCCAGTTCATGCGGTATCGCCAAATCAAAGGGAGAAGTGGCACCTTCAATGGTGGAATAGCGGTAACACCCTGTCAATTTGCGGTAATCAGCCGCCCCCCAATTTGCCGCCGCCAACTACACCTAATGATTCCCAGCAAGGGAGGGCTGCGGCGAAACTATGGTGGCACGGTTACTCGCCACAGTGGGTTAAGGAAGGGCGATTATGTCAAGGCTGAAAAAGCAGGCATCACCTACTACGGTTACGTTTCCGGTGACACCAAAACCAAAGTTTCGGTGAGTGACGCTAACTGGAAACGGTTGGGACAGTTCACTGCCAAAAAAGTCCAATTGTTGCAGCGAAATACCGGACTGGTATCAACAGTTGGATTGTCAAACCTCACCACACTGAATTTCGACAGGCTCAATTGCCGCGAAGTCGAAGTGAGTGGCACGGTTTGACCTCTATCTCTTCCCAACCTGCTTCGCTGAGGTTGGGGTCTCACGAGGTAAAGCGATGATTGAGCTGGCGAATCTCTGGGTTCCTCTAGCGCTTTTGGGCTTGATTATCCTAGCCGCGCTGTTTTTTAGTTGGGCAAGTTAGATGGCTTTTAACTGAGATCTTGCCGCACGGGTAATATATCCCACGTTACCCAATACTGCTCGCAGCGATCCCTAATTTCATTTTTTCTCCCCCAGCTTCCCCAGCTCCCTCTGCTTCCCCAGCTCCCTCTGCTTCCCCAGCTTCCCCAGCTCCCTCTGCTTCCCCAGCTCCCCCAGCTCCCCCAGCTTCCCCAGCTCCCTCTGCTTCCGTACCCTATTGTCATCCACCATCCCATTATCTCTGGGTACAGGTAAAATATGCATCAGTGATTTTAGCCCCCTTGTTATCTATGAGCGGACATCTGCCGCCGATTAGTGATTTACGCGCTCGCCATACTGGCTGGGATAAACCAACGCCAGAACATCTTAAGGATATTGGCACGATTGAGTTTTTCTGGCGAAACCTGTTTGAGGCAATTTTCCATCCGGAGCAAGGCAACTGGCAATATCATTGGCAGCAGCTCTACAATCTGATTTTGGAGCGATGCCCTGACAATGATGAACGCCGCACGACTATTTTCTACCTAGAGACGGTCAAAAACTGCTTAAAGATAGAGGGAGACTGGAAAAAATATTGGAAACGGATACTGATTTATATGGAAAATGCGAGAGATTGGGCGAGGAAATCGGTTATCCGAGAATGAGCCTGATTCCGGAACGAGTGGGATGATTGATACATCGGTTATAGGAGACGAGGAAAATGTTAGCGAAGCGGTACGAAGTCGGGAAGATGAGAGAGTTGTGAGTTAACCAGCAAAGCATCCTGATCCACACCAGTAAATCCTGAACAAAGGAAAACGAAGGAATAGAGGAGCCGATCAGGATGCCTGAATATCAGTGGAAATTAACAATTATAGAGCGTAACTTGCTGTTATCGAATTGGATGAACCTAATTCCAGAAGCCCAAGAGCGTATGCTAGAAGAGGCGGACGAGTTGATGGCAATGTTACCCTTCTCCGATAGGCAACGGTTACTGGCGTCTTTGGAAATGCTTCAACCTCATACCCAAGCCGAGTTACATCAGAAGATTCAGCAGATTTTAGGGAGTCAGATGGAGTTACATGCCGCATAGGTAGGGTTTAGTCCAGCCCTATCCGTGTCAACTTAAGCCACAACCCTTGCCAATTAAGGTTTCGAGCCGTTCAACACAAACTAATCGTGTTGCTTCTCCCTAAGCTATTACAGGAGAAAGAGCAATCCGCAAGAGCATTCTCTTACTTCCCCCGCTTCCCCTGCTCCCCCTGCTCCCCCTGCTTCCCCTGCTTTTAGCGCTTAAGTTGACACCAATGGTCCAGCCCTCTCCATCCCCCCTTATCCCCCTTGGAGACTGTTTGATGTTTGAAAAACAACCCGAAGGATTACGGCAGAAAGTCAAATTATTGGCAACAGAAGCGCTAAACAAATCCGATCCCTCTGGATGGTTTGATCGCTTATATTCCCAAGCCAATCGTGATCCCGATCAAGTACCGTGGGCGCGTTTAAAACCCCATCCCTATTTCCAAGATTGGCTAAATAAAAATCAGCCCCAAGGGAATCATCGCTCGGCTTTAGTTATTGGCTGTGGATTAGGTGATGATGCGGAAGCCTTGGCTAGAGTGGGTTTCAACGTGACAGCCTTTGATATTTCTCCAACCGCGATCGCCTGGTGTCAGCAACGATTTCCCAATTCCCCAGTTAGCTATGTTGTCGCTGATTTGTTCGCGTTAGATCCAGCTTGGCGTCATCAGTTTGACTTGGTATTAGAATGCCGGAATATCCAAGCGTTACCCTTAAATGTACGATCAACTGTGATTGATGCGATCGCGGCTTTGGTGGCTATAGAGGGAATCCTGTTATTAATCACGCGATTTCGCCAGACAGAGGCTGAACCTGATGGTCCACCTTGGGCGCTTTCTAATCAGGAACTTGCCCAATTTCAGGACTTAGGATTAGAGGAAGTTCAGCGGGATAGCTTTATTGAAGCTGAGAATCCTTCTGTACAACAGCTTCGGATTGAATATAGGAGAGCAAGAAAAGTAAGATAATCGCTATGTGCCTCGATAATCACCCATAGACCGCAAAGCAGTTCATGAACCGCGCCTTACTTCGTGAAGACGCGGATTGGCAGAGATAACCTGCCAGGAAATCATGAATAAGGGCATGAGTTGGTAGGGGATAATCACTTCCGAACGTTTCTCTAGTTCGGCTTAACTGTAGACTCAGGAATCTCTCTTGACTGGGTAATTCCAGGACACACCCCTACCAATGCCTTAAGAGACGTAAACATTTACACGAGTGGATTATATCTATGAATCGTGTTCCAGTAGTTAGCAAAGAAGGAAAACCGCTGATGCCTACTAAGCCCTCCAGGTCTAGACGGTGGGTCAAAGAAGGTAAAGCAGTGGGGAAATGGTCCGATTTGGGTGTCTATTATGTCCAACTCACCACACCACCATCGGCTGAGGAGATGCAGCCCATTTCTGTTGGAGTCGATCCGGGCAAATCTTATTCCGGTATCGGTGTCCAGTCAGCTAAATACACCCTGCTACAACTACACCTCATCCTCCCATTTGGGCGGGTGAAGAAACGGATGGAAACCCGCGCCATGTTACGACGGTCTCGTCGGGGACGAAGAATCAATCGGAATGTCCCGTTCAAACAGCGCAACCATCGACAATGCAGGTTCGATAACCGCAAACAATGTAAACTTCCCCCATCCATTAAAGCCTCACGACAACTGGAGTTAAGGGTAGTTAAAGAGTTGGCGGCTATTTTTCCAGTAGCGGCGATTGGTTATGAGCGGGTTAAAGCTGATATAGACCAAACCAAGCGCAAACGCGCCAAGTCTGGGAAAGCTTTCTCCCCGGTGATGGTTGGTCAGAATTGGGCAATATCCCAGATGGAGAAAATCGCCCCTGTCTATGTCCGGCGCGGTTGGCAAAAGGACGGGAATGGCACATTCCAACTCCGAACCCAACTAGGGCTAGAGAAAGATAAGACCAACAAGTCCATAGCTAAACCGGAAACCCATGCGGTTGATGGGGTGACGTTGGCTTGTGGGTATTTTGTCAAATATGTGCCATTTGTTGGTTTTAACTCCCATGGTTATGCCCACAAGGGCAGTGTTAACGTGACTTCTTCCCCATTCAAAATTATCACCCGTCCTGGTGCTGTGAAGCGGGGAAAAGAGTATGGCTTTTTCCGTCGCCAACTGCATTTTGAAGTCCCAGATAAGTCGGGAGACAGAAAGCGTAAAGGCGGGACAATCACACCATTTGGAGTAAGGATTGGCGATTTGGTCAGAGCAGAGAAAGCTGGGAAGTCTTACATTGGTTACGTCAGCGGATTCACTGATACCAAAAAGACTAAAAATATTTCCGTTTGTGACTACACCTGGAAGCGCATCGGGCAGTTTGTTCCCAGTAAAGTCGAGCTAATCAGGAGGAGTAACGGTCTATGCGTAGCGTAAAAAAATGGATGCCTCCATATCCCTCCTCGCCCTACGAGAGTTGAGGGCGAGGATTCCCGCGATTTTGTTGAAGAAGGGAGGATGCACTGTCACACTAAGAAGGACATATCATTGTATCCTGAGTGAGCAGACCACAGTGCAGTTTTTGACCCTAGGTATTTTTTCGATCAGTGTCCTTTGGCTGATTAGCGGTGCAGTTTTCTTTACCCTGCGGATGAAATTTATTAACATCCGGGGCTTTTGGCACGCAATTGAGGTGTTACGAGGAAAGTATGATGATCCGACAGAAGCCGGGGAGGTGTCTCATTTTCAAGCCCTGGCAACGGCGCTTTCGGCTACTGTGGGATTGGGTAATATTGCTGGAGTCGCGATCGCAATCAGTTTAGGGGGTCCCGGTGCGGTGGTGTGGATGACGCTGGGGGGACTGTTTGGGATGACGAGTAAGTTTGTTGAATGTACCCTGGGTCAGAAATATCGCGTAATTAAACCCGATGGTACGGTGGCTGGGGGTCCAATGTACTATTTGTCGGCGGGTTTGGCGGAAATGGGACATCAGAACCTGGGAAAAGTGTTGGCGGTTATTTTCTCGATTCTGGGTATTGGTGGCGCATTTGGCGGCGCAAGTATGTTTCAGGCGAACCAATCTTATGCGGCGATAACTACCGTTGTACCCTGGTTTGTGGGGCGCAGTTGGCTTTATGGCTTGATTCTGGTTACTTTCGTGGGAATGGTGATTATTGGTGGGATTAAACGGATTGGTCAAGTGGCGGGTGCGATTGTCCCGGCGATGTGTGTGATTTACTTTGTGGCGGCGCTGTGGATTCTGGTGACGAATTTTATGGATATTCCTGGCGCGATGCTGACGATTGTTAACGGCGCATTATCTCCAGAGGCGGTGGAGGGGGGAGTGTTTGGCGTGATGATTCAAGGATTACGGCGTTCAGCATTTTCTAATGAAGCGGGGGTGGGTTCAGCCGCGATCGCCCATTCCGCCGCCAGAACCCAAGAACCTGTGCGGGAGGGGATTGTCGCTCTCTTAGAACCGTTTATTGATACAGTAGTAATTTGTAATATGACGGCGTTAGTGATTGTGATTACAGGCGTCTATCGCAATCCCGAATTTACTCAACTCAGTGGCGCGGAAGTCACCTCAGTCGCCTTTGGAACAGCGATTTCCTGGTTTCCCCTGATGCTTGCGATCGCGATTTTCTTTTTTGCTTTCTCGACGATGATTTCCTGGAGTTATTACGGCGAACGCTGTTGGGATTATTTATTTGGACAGAATAATTTAATACTCTATAAGGTGTTGTTTATCCTGGCGGTTTTTACGGGGGCGGTTTTAAGTTCCGGTGTGGTGATTAATTTTAGCGATGGTATGTTAATCGCCATGTCGTTTCCCAATTTACTCGGCGCTTATTTTTTATCGGGTCAAGTGGCTGGGGATTTAGATAAGTATATGCGGCAATTAAATAAAGGATTGGCTACAGCGCAATAAGTGGTGATTGTTCATGGTTCATTGTTCTTAAAAATAAGGGCGGGTTTTGTTGTTTCTTTATCGGTGAGGAGGGCGGGTTTTGTTTTTCCGTTATCGGTGAGATAGGGCGGGTTTTGTTTTTCCGTTATCGGTGGATATCTGAATTGATTCCCTAAACCCGCCCCTACAATTTTCCCTAAACCCGCCCCTACAATTTTCCCTAAACCCGCCCCTACAATTTTCCCTAAACCCGCCCCTACAATTGATTTATGAGGTTATGTCCCACTGAATCTCATAACTCCCTCCCGCATTATCGCCTGTAATCACGACCCAGTAGTTTCCGGTTTCTTCTGCCTCAAATTTATACTCGCGATCGCGATTTGTTTCTATCCTTTTTAGCACCTCTTTATCGGGTTCGAGGATTCTGATCTCTAAATCGCCTTTCGTCACCTCAGACTGAACGTCCAGGACAACTTCATTTCCGGCATCAACCTCAATTTTCCGTCGCTCTGTCCCCGTGAATGTGTTATATCAGTTTGCTCTGCTATGCGGTACATTGTCGATCCCCCTAAATCCCCCTTAAAAAGGGGGACTTTGATCTACTGTACTTTATTACAGCGCAAAGAGCTGTATAGGAGACTGTTGTCTGAGTTGGAAGATTCCTACTGAACCAACCCACTCTCAGAGAACTAGAACAGGCAGATAGTCCAATCAAAACTAATCCGAATAGTAAGGATTGAATTCCAGATTTAATTCCCATCATCGCGGCTTAAGCAAACATCTCATCAATCAAATCTTGATACTGTTCTCTAACAACATGACGCTTAACTTTTAGCGTCTGAGTTAACATGCCATTTTCTTGAGAAAAGGGTTCTGAAATCAGACGAAATACACCAATTCTGTCATTGGGATTATAACCAGGACGGTTTTTCGCTTCTCGATTGATTTCTTGGCGGAAAAATTCCTGAACAGGTTTGCTATTTAAGTCAATCGTTTCCTCACCGGAAGCAGATTCCCCATCCGGGAGTTGCAGGTGATACTGATTTTCAGCCGCCCACCCCTGTAAGTTATCGAAATTTGGTACAATTAAAGCGCCTAGCGATCTCTGATCTTGACCCACCACCACCATCTGATCAATATAACGACTCCGCATACAGGCATTTTCAATCGGTTTCGGTTCGACATTCTCACCATTACTTAGGACAATTGTATCCTTTGCCCGTCCGGTTAAAACTAAGTCCTCTTGAACCGTTAACCAGCCTAAGTCTTCGGTATTAAACCATCCTTGGGCATCAATTACTTTATCCGTGGCTTCTGGGTTGCGATAATAACCTTGCATGATTTGAGATCCCCGCGCCCAAACTAATCCTTTTTCTCCTTGGAGAAGGGTTTCTCTGGTGTCTGGATCAACAATACGAATTTCTGTCTCTAGAATCGGTTTACCCGCAGAACCCCGGAGGTTATGCCAAGAACGACGGGCAGTTAAAACGGGCGAGGTTTCGGTTAAACCATAGCCTTCGAGTACCTCAATGCCAATTATTTCATAAAAATCATCTAATTTCTGGGAAAGTGCGCCACCACCACAGATGGTTTGCTTTAAGTTTGCACCGATTTGTTCGCGAATTTTCTGATAGATGAATTGGTCAGCTAATACATGAATCAGAACCAATGTCAACCATTGCAGTCTAGCCCAGAGACGTTGGAATCCAGAAGGCTGCTGATGTTCTAAACTTAAGCCATGGACAAGGCGACGGGCTTTAATAAAGCGATCGCTAATCGAGAATAGGATATTAACTAGGCGCTGTTTGCGGGCAGATTCCTTACTTAACTGCTTTTGCACCGTCTCATAAATCGATTCCAATAAACGGGGAACCGAGACAAAATAGTTAGGGTGTTGGGCATTCAGATCCCGCTTAACATGGCGCAGCGTGGTATAAATCAGGGTACAGCCTTGGGAGAGGGCAAAGTATTCAATAGCGCGTTCATAGACATGCCAAGTGGGGAGAATACTCAAGACGCGATCGCCTGCTTCTAGCTGTACAATTGCACCCAAGCTAGTGACTTGATGCAATAGGTTGCCATGACTCAGCATAACGCCCTTGGGTTTCCCGGTGGTGCCAGACGTGTAAACTAGGGTAGCGAGGGTGTCAGGGGCTTGTTCAATCGGTTGGAATGTGTGATTTTTTCCCCGTTCCAACACCTGGGGAAAATTGAGGATATTCAACTCCGACTCAGCGTCGGGTTCCTGATCGGATAATAAAATAACCAGTTGAATCGGCAAATCATGCAAATGCTGATCCAGCTTAGTTAAGGTATCCTGATTTTCCACAACTAAGGCAGTCGCTTCGCTATCTTTAAGGATATAGAGAAGTTCCTCTTGTTCAGCTTGAGAACTCCGCACCACATCAACCGCCCCAGTGGTCATAATACCTTGGTCAGCCACAAACCAGCGGGAACTATTTTCCGAAAACAAAGCTACCCGATCGCCCGCCGAGACGCCTAATGCTTGTAATCCAGCCGCAAACTGCTGAATTTGCTGCCACATCTGGGCAAAGGTTAGCTTGACTTCGGGTTTGGCGTAAGGGTTTTCTAAGGCGACAGTATCCCCAAATCGCTGGGCGGCTAACGACCAAACTTGGGGTAATGCTGATATGGTGTTGTAATCGGCTTGGTGTTCCAGATTTTGGCGTTCTGGGGGCGTGGGTTTAGACGCGATCGCAATAGCTGGGGCATTCATAGGAATTTTGATTGTGTAGGGGTGGGTTTAGGGACATTGGTGTCAACTTAAGACTTTGTATAACTAGGGCTCAAAGTTTAGATCCCCCTAAATCCCCCATGGAACAAAAAGCGAAGCATCCTCTGGCTTCCCCCATGGAACAAAAAGCGAAGCATCCTTTGGTCTCCCCCTTTTTAAGGGGGACGGAAGGGGGATCAAAAAGGGGGGCTAGGGGGGATCTCTTATTAAGTAAGGGTTCCAGCCTTAAGTTGATACGGATGGTTTAGGGACTAATATTAATTGTCTTTCCTAGCTTGGTTGCAAAACCCGCCCTTTGTTTAAGTTTGACGTTTGAATTTGTAGGGGCGGGTTTAGGGACTAATATTAATAGTCCTTCCTAGCTTAGTTGCAAAACCCGCCCTTTGTTTAAGTTTGACGTTTGAATTTGTAGAGGCGGGTTTCACAGTTAGCCAGCGTTTCATTAAACTGGCGTAAGCTGTTCAGCTTTCTCTTCAATCGATTTCATCAACGAATCAAAGGGTTTCGCAAACTTTTCAATCCCTTCCTCAACCAGTTCTGCCATAACTTGGTCATAGTCGATCTGAATATCAGGTTCACCCAGACTTTCCAGCGTCTTCTGCGCTTTATCAGCCTCAGTTTCTACCCGATTGGGGGCGACATCAGCATGATCAGCACAAGCTTCAATTGTGTCCGGGGGTAGAGTATTCACCGTGTTCGGACCAATCAACTCATTCACATACATGACATCACTGTAGTCCGGATTTTTAGTGCTGGTACTTGCCCAGAGCACCCGTTGTATATTTGCTCCTTGTTCAGCTAGGGCTTTAAAGCGATCGCTCTCGATAATTTCCTTGAACCGTTGATAGGCAACCTTAGCATTCGCGATCGCGACTTTTCCTTTCAGTTCCCGTAAGCGGGCTTCTTCATTCAATTCCTCTGTACCAATCCGCTTGAGTCTCTCATCAATGCGATTATCAACCTTAGTATCGATGCGACTGAGGAAGAAACTCGCTACTGACGCAATATTCTCAATCGGTTTACCAGCAGCAACTCGTGCTTCTAAGCCACGAACATAAGCCCAAGCCGATTCCACGTAACTCTCCACGGAAAACAGGAGAGTGATATTAACGTTAATCCCTTCAGAAATTGCCTGTTCAATCGCCGGGAATCCTTCTTTCGTTCCCGGAATTTTAATAAACACATTATCCCGGTCAATGGCGCGGAAAAAGCGTCGAGCTTCTTCAACCGTGCGTTGGGTATCCCGCGCTAAGTGAGGGGAGACTTCAATACTGACAAAGCCGTCGGTTCCGCCAGACTCATCGTAGATAGGGCGGAAGATGTCGCAGGCGTTGCGGATATCTTCAAAGATCAGGGATTCGTAAATCTCTGATGTAGATTTTCCGCCTTTGATCCCCGCTTCGATATCGCTATCGTAAACTCGGTTATTCGACACCGCCTTAGCAAAGGACTTGGGATTTGAAGTAATCCCGCTGATTCCACGAGTCTCAATCTTGTTTTTCAATTCACCGGATTCGATTAGCTGGCGATCCAGATAATCCATCCAGATACTTTGACCGTATTCTTTAATTTTGAAAATTGGATTATTAGCCATTATGATTTTATATCCTCCTTAATTACTTGAGCTACTTACAGTTATTCAAGACAAGCAAGATGCCAATTGTTTGATATTGGCAATTTATATAACTTGATGCTCGTTAGGTTTTAAAACAAGGGTTTAGCGCCTCACTAACCCACCTCAGATGTCTGAGAGGACGGGAAAATGCTGGACACTCAATAACAAGCCTACTAATTTTTAGCAGAGGATTACGTCTACCGGAAGTCAGGGTTAAGGGAAGGGTTAACTAACAGTCCGTAAATATCTAGACAATCATTGACATAACTAGACATTTTTGATGTATAATACAGGAATGTCTAGTTTAACTCCCCAAGAAGCAGCTACTCGACTTTGTGTGACGGTCTTGCACGTTGCACCGATGGGAACTCAACGGCTGGCTGATGAGCTTCTCGGACGGCTGGTGGTCTGGAGTCGATATGATATTGTTGACTTAATTGGTACATAAGGGACTGCGTAGTCATAAGCACAAAAAAAATAGTGACCGAACTGAGGGAGGTAGCCAAAAAGCTATGACGACGATAACTTATTGCAAGGGCTTGCCAACTCCCGCCGATGAACTTAACCCCATCGGTTTCACCGACTTGGAGATGTTTTTAACGTCATTGTCTGATATATTCTATCAAGCAACAGTTGAAACCGTTAACCATTTATTAAATAAAGAAATAAAATTCAATCAATCCAGTTGGAATAGTCTTATGCAAGAGAAATACGGACTCAGTAAGCGTTATGCTAACGGAGTAATTGCATTAGCCAGAGGAAAAACCTCCTCAGCCAAAGAATGTAGAAAGCGCCAGATAAAGCAATTAGAATCACGAGTTAAGTCAGCGAAAGATTGGGTAGCCAAAGCCACAAATAAAATTAAATTGGCTGGGAAGTTCTATAGAAAAAAGAACTGGCAATCCTCCCCAAAAGGCTGTAATTTTCCCTTATCGTCAAACCTCAAGACGAGAAAAACTAACTGGCATCATTTGCGTCAAGGTTTGCATCACAAAAAGCGATATATCCACCGACTTCACAATCAAATTAAACATCTGAAATCAGCGAAAATTAGAGTAAAGGTATCCAGAGGGTCAGTATTTATTGTTGGCTCCAAGGATGAAATTTATGGGAATCAAACTTGTCAATGGTCTGGAGATACTCTCAAGTTGACGCTTCGACTTCGCTCAGCGTCAACACCGAGCGAAGCCGAGGTGTTGAGAGTCCCCAATTGTCTGGAAGCCAAATTTGGGAAATATGTCACATCAAAAATAGGCAGCTTCTCCCGTCATATTAATAGATTACCCAATAGTGGTGCGAAAACATGGCACTTCTATAGAAAGGAGAATCGCTGGGTGGTCGCTGTTCAATTCACGCCCGCAGCGGTGGAGAAGGTTAGTAGAGAAATTCAGTATGGTGCCCTGGGTATCGATTTAAATCCTAGTTCTATCGGTTGGGCTTATGTTGATGGTCAAGGAAATTTAAAAGCTCAGGGAACTATTCCTTTTCAGACGGGTTTACCCAAAGGTAAACAAGATGCTCAAATTGTAGATGTTTGTTTAAAATTAGCCGTTTTAGCCAGGAATTTTGCCTGCCCAGTTCTGTGCGAAAGCTTGGATTTTTCCACCAAGAAAGCTCAATTAAGAGAGCGTGGAAAAAAATATGCTAGAATGCTTTCTGCCTGGGCATACAGTCGTTTTTATCAGATTTTGTCATCGATTTTATCCAACCGAGGAATAGCTCTTTCTTTGTGCAATCCAGCTTACACGAGTTTGATTGGATTGGTTAAATATAGTCGGATGTATGGACTATCATCTGATGTGGCGGCAGCCCTAGCAATTGCCAGAAGAGGAATGAATAAGAGTGAGAGATTGCCGCGCTCTGTGTCCGCCTATCTTGGAGTGAATCCGAGAAAGCACGTATGGAGTGCTCTATATCAATTTAATAATTTTATTGGTCGATGCCCTGTAGTCAATCGTAGACACGATTACTACAATGTCTCTAACTGGGAGCCGTTGGTTAAGGTTGATATCGAGCGACAATGCCGGGTATCAGCCAAGCGTAAGCGTTAACGGTTATCGACCAAAAGTTACACCGTGGACTTATACCAAGACAGAATTACTTATGGGTAGGTTTGTCTAGGTTTTTAGAAGCGGTAGCTGATTAGGATTGCCGGAAAAATCTGCCCATAGTTGTAACTGGTCATTCGTCATTGGTCATTCGTCATTCGTTTACTCCCTCATCTCCCTCATCTTCCCCAGCTCCCCCAGCTCCCCCAGCTCCCAGACGTGCCGTGGCACGTCTCTACTCCCCCAGCTCCCTCTGCTTCCCCAGCTCTCCCAGCTTCCCCAGCTCCCCACACCCGACACCCCCTTTTCCAGAAAGTTGATCTATTCTTCATGACAGGTGTTCTCCTGCGCCATCCCGGATCACAAATCATCCGGTTAGGCGAACGTTCAATTGGTAGGGGTGTGTAGACCCTGAAAATTAAACGCTACAGAGAACATCTGTTCTATTACCGTTATGACCCAGTATCTTATGCGTCGCACTAAAATTATCTGTACCATTGGACCGGCTACCGCCTCACCCGAACGCCTCGATGCCTTAATCGAAGCGGGGATGGATGTTTCCCGGTTAAACTTTTCCCACGGTTCCCATGAGTTTCACGGACAGACGATTCAGCAACTCCGAGCAATTAGTAGCCAACATCGCAAACCCCTCGCCTTGCTGCAAGATTTATGCGGACCGAAAATTCGTCTGGGAAAACTGCCTCCCGATGGGATTAAGGTGCAAACGGGTGATGAAGTAACCTTTGTGTTAAATGAGGAAGGCAACAACCCGGATGAGATTCCCTTACCCATTCCCACCCTGTTTGCTATGGTGCGCGTGGGTGAACCGATTTCAATTAATGATGGTCGAGTCAAGCTGATAGTCACGGAACGGGATACAGATAGTATTCGGGCATTGGTGAAAATTGGTGGACTCTTGTCTTCTAAAAAGGGGGTTAACTTACCTGAAACCTATTTACCTGTCACCTCCGTCACCGAAAAAGACATGACCGATTTACGGTTTGGGTTGCAATCGGGTATCGACTGGGTGGCGGTGTCTTTTGTGCGAAGCGCCAGTGATTTAGAACCCGTGCGGCGGATGATTGAAGCCGCAGGCGCGAAAACCCGTGTGATTGCCAAAATTGAAAAACGGGAAGCGGTGGAAAACTTAGAGGAAATCCTCCAGGTTGCGGATGGAATTATGATTGCTCGCGGTGACTTGGGGGTAGAGACGCCATTGGATCGGGTACCTTTAATTCAAAAAGAAATTACTCGTCGCTGCAACCAACTCGGTAAACCTGTGATTACAGCCACCCAGATGCTAGAGTCAATGATCAACGCTCCTGATCCGACGCGGGCTGAAGCCACAGATGTCGCCAACTCAATTTTAGATGGGACGGATGCGGTAATGCTTTCGGGTGAAACCGCCGTGGGAGAATATCCCATCGCTGCTGTGGAAATGATGAACAATATAGCTATCCAGACGGAAAAAGCCCTAGCCGAAGGATTGCAAACCGCGTCAGAGTTTCCCAGTTGCAGTATTAGCACCACCGAATCCGTAGCCGAAGCCGCTTGTCATATTGCCAGTCAATTAGGCGCACGGGGAATTATGTGCAACACCTCATCCGGCGGTTCCGCCCGACTGGTGTCTAAGTATCGCCCCAAAACCCCGATTATTGCCTTTACGCCAGAAGAAAGTACCTATCGTCAGTTGGCTTTGTCTTGGGGAGTGCAACCTTATCTGATTACCCCTGTATACAATGCCGAACAGATGTTAACTAATGTGGTAAATGCTGCGGTGGAGATGGAGTTAGCCGAATACGGGGACAAAGTGGTAATTACCTCCGGTGTTCCCATTGGTACGCCAGGAACCACGAGTCTGATCAAAGTCCACAAGATTGGACAGGCGATCGCCTAAAATGTGACTGGTCATTGGTCTTATGTCATGTAGATGCGACCCACACCGCATCAATGTCCATGTAGGGGCGACCCGCTTGCATTAATTCGCAACGGTAGTTCACTCAATAGGCTCGGGTCGCCCTGCGCCCACAGGTTTAAGCGATCGCGTAAAATGTCATCGGTCATTGGTGATTGGTGATTGGTCTTATGTCATGTAGGGGCGATCCACACCGCGTCAATGCCCATGTAGGGGCGACCCGCCTCCATTAATTCACAACGGTAGTCCACTCAATAGGCTCGGGTCGCCCTGCGCCCACAGGTTTAAGCGATCGCGTAAAATGTCATCGGTCATTGGTGATTGGTGATTGGTCTTATGTCATGTAGGGGCGATCCACACCGCGTCAATGCCCATGTAGGGGCGACCCGCCTCCATTAATTCACAACGGTAGTCCTATCCAAAAACTCGGGTCGCCCTCTGATCCATTGGTATTGGTATCGACTGGAGATAAACCCCTCCCTAACCCTCCCCTTGTCAAGGGGAGGGAATAAGACCGTTTCCCAGAAATAACCAGATTTGAATACTCTGAACGCTTAAGTTATTTTAAGTTTTATTTCCGTATCAGACGTTACATTCGAGCAACCTTCACGAAAACTTCATACAATCACCCCAAATACGCGAATTTTGTGAAGATTCCGTAAAGAAAATCAATAGGAGCGATCGCTCACCCCAAAGCTTGATTAAGATTTGAGAAGTATATCTTCAGGATTTCTGACATATAGCTTGACTAGAATACCAGCAACACTGTCTATCTAACCCCAGATGGATGCTGTCAGCAAAGCTAACTATTAAGCTAGCCCCAACAAGCCCCACGATTATGAGCCAGATGACACGTTCTACCGCAACACCGACAATATCGGTAATCATCCCAGTCTATAACGGTGGTGAAGCCTTTCGTCGTTGTCTTTCCAGTCTAGCGAAAGCCTCACCCCAGCCCTTGGAAGTGATTGTCGTCGCTGACGGGGATACTGACGGCTCTGGGCAGTTCGCTCAAGACTTCGGTGCTAAAGTAATTCAAGTTCCCACCTCTGGCGGACCGGCGAAAGCTCGCAACTTAGGCGCTAAAGCAGCCAGTGGTGATATTCTTTTCTTCGTCGATGCCGATGTCGAGGTACATGACAAGGGACTTGCGGAAAAATAGAATACCAGTCATTGTAGAGGAGAGGAGGCTTCTCAAAGCAATGCTGTTGAACACTATCATGCTCAAAGAGAACTGGGATGATACTAGCTCAAACCGTACTAACTACATTCTGGCGATGCCATTCAGGTATAGTCTAGTGCATCGCGGCAGCAATCCTTGAGCAGCTCACCCTACTGGCGTGACCCAGCTAAAATGGTGCATTAGTATCGGGGAAAACGGATTTAATAATGAGAACACCCCTATACTGGACGCGATCGCTCTCCAAATATCTGGATGAGTCCACAACCACCCGCCAACAAGAATTTGAGAACACCTTTCTACTGGACGCGATCGCAACTTCATGTTATTGAGGTTGTCACACAATAGTCGGATGTTAGGAGCATGAGGATAGTCAACATCTAATAGATGTTTCACCTCCTCTGCCCAGTCCTCGCTGGTGCGACTATCCCGACAACTTACTCGTCGCCCGCCTCGATTGGGGTCAAAGAACATGAATCTGAAGTTCCCCCATACAGATGTACTGCACCCAGCGTCAAGCCTTATACTGTAATAGTTTTAACGCTCAAGCCCCTCAAAAATCGTACATAAGTAGCACTGGCAAGAATAGCGCGTTGGCGATGCCTGCTGAAGAAGGAACCTATCGCGCTATTCTTCCAATAAACAATCTTATCGGTGAAAACCCTCGCTACATCACAGTGAGGCAGTGCAAGATTTTTTGGCTGGGGGAACTTCAGGTTAATGCATAGGTTTGACCAAAGGTCAATATAATATATTATATTATATTAGTCCTATATTTGCGTATATCATACGCAAACTTATTTTAGTTTTTCCCTCTCCTTGTAAGGAGAGAGTTAACTAGGGACAATTGTGATATCCCATTTAGGCAATGTTTCAGAACGCTGCCAGAAGGGATAGTAATCTTCTAACTCTGTGGGCAGGACTTTGATGCCTTTTTCATAGATGGTTTCGATGTGATGGACAATTGGAGCAATTCCCTTCCAAGTCATATTGGCAGCCCATTGTATGGCAGCTTCTACTGAGTCTAAAATGGCACCATTCCAATAGTTTTCTAGGACGGCCCAACAGCGTTCTATCGGATTGTACTTGCTGTGGTAGGGAGGATAGTAAATCAGGCGAATTTTTACATCAATCTCTTGGGAAAGTTCAACCATTCGTTTGATAAATTGGGTGCGGTCACTGCGAGTTGCTACACCGCCATCAAGATCAATCACCCATTCAGAAATCTCCGGATAATCGGGTTGATTTTGTTTCCACCAAGCAGTTAAACAATCGACGATAAAGTCACTAGTTTCACAGAGTGACCCATATAAATCGATAATTGTTCGCTGTGGGTGTTGAGAATACCAAAGGGGATTAAGATACCTTGCCACTGGGTATCGTGGTCATCCGCCTTTTTCGGCTTCAAAGTCCGTGCCTTACCACCTCTGGACAGATTGCCAATTTTGACCTTGGCTTTGGTATCAATAGATACTCGCAACGATTTGGGATTTTCATCTGATGCCTGATTCTGTTTAAATACATTATCGAAAATGGCATCGGTTTGAGGCGTTTTTTTTAAAGGTTTTGTTTTTTGGGTTTTTTTAGGCGATACCCCAAGCGGTTGAGAATTTCACCTATTGTCTGCCTAGAGGGCAAGTCGCTCTCAGAGTAACCAACTTCGTTTACTAATGCCTCTCGGACTGCTTTGGCACTGATGCGCGTATATAGAAAGGTCGATTGAAATTTTGGGTCGGCTTGGGCTTCTCTATCTACCAGGGAGTGGATATCCGCTTCTAAGTTAGGCAGCACTTGTTCCGTTTTGTGTCGCCCTCTTGCTTGATAGTTATCTACACAGATAAGTCCGGTTCGCCGTTCATTCAATCCCAGTTGTACGCTATGGCGATTCCAGCCCATAGCGGTTTCCGCTTTGCGGGCTGACCCATCAAAATAATCTTCGGTGACAGACGCGATAAAATCTCGTTTACGGTGACCTGTCAGTTTCTCACTGGCATCTTTAAACGTAGCTAGTACAGTTTGAGCTAGTATCATCCCGGTTCTCTTTGAGCATGATAGTGTTCAACAGCATTGCTTTGAGAAGCCTCCTCTCCTCTACAATGACTGGTATTCTATTTTTCCGCAAGTCCCCAACACCATCGGTAAAGTAGCGACAACCTTCCACCAGGAATCTGAACTCGCCGCCCTAATTGGCTCCTACGATGATCAGCCGGGTGCGCCTAATTTCTTATCTCAGTATAAAAATTTATTTCATCACTATACCCACCAAACCGGATCAGAAGACGCCTCAACCTTCTGGGGTGCCTGTGGTGCAATCCGGCGGGATATTTTCTTAGCAATTGGCGGCTTTGACGAGAGTTATCGCCTCCCTTGTGTAGAAGATATTGAATTAGGCAATAGACTCAAACGCCAAGGGTATCAAATTGGCTTGCGTAAAACCATCCAAGTCAAGCATCTCAAATGCTGGAGAACCTACTCCCTGCTGAGAGCGGATATCTTTTATCGGGCAATCCCTTGGACAGCGATTATTTTACGCGATCGCGAAATAGTCAATGATTTAAATCTAAACCTCTCCAACCGCATCAGTGTAGTCTTGGTCTATACCTTATTAGCGGCACTAATCGCCGTTTGGTGGGTATCGGCTGCATGGGTTGGCATCGCGGGATTGAGTTTGGCACTATTGGCAATCAACGCCTCCGTCTATCAATTCTTTTATCAAAAACGCGGTTTCCTCTTCGCCCTGCAAACCGTACCCTGGCACTGGCTGTACTATTTTTATAGCGGATTAGCCTTTGCGATCGGACTCGTTCGTCACCACTGGCAAACTTATCAACCGATTCTCCCAAACTGGAAAACAGTCCCTGGCAACTTGTTCGCGCTTGAACAACGCATCTTTGCGTCAATTTCTCGTGAATTAGTCGGTGCTTCAATTCTCGTTTCTTTGGTAATCGGCAACTCTTTCTAGTCCTCTACGTATCAAAGACTATAAAAAATTAGGAGGCAAATCCTTGACCCATCATCCAGTGGTAATTATTGGAGGCGGTCCTGCTGGCTTGACGGCGGGTTACGAACTACTCAAACGGGGAATTAAACCCATCGTCTTGGAAAAAGCAGATAAAGTAGGTGGAATTTCCCGCACCGAAACCTACAAAGACTATCGCTTTGACATTGGCGGTCATCGCTTTTTCACTAAAGTTGGTGAAGTCGATCGGTTTTGGCATGAAATTCTAGAAGACGAATTTATCCAAGTCCCGCGTCTTTCCCGCATTTACTATCAGGGCAAGTTTTACAACTATCCCCTTTCTCTATTCAACGCCCTATCCAATCTTGGCATCATTCAAAGTTTCCTAATTCTGGTGAGTTACTTAAGAGCAAAACTCAGGGCTAGATTAAACCCTGATTTTGAGCCAGAAACTTTTGAAGAGTGGGTGATTGACTGCTTTGGGCGTCGCCTCTATAGAATCTTCTTCAAGACTTATACCGAGAAAGTGTGGGGAATTCCTTGTACTCAAATTCGCGCTGACTGGGCAGCACAGCGCATTCAAAATATGTCTCTCAAACGAGCGGTAATCAACGCCGTTTTCAAAAGTCAAAATGCCAAAAGCTTAATTAAAGAATTTAAGTATCCGATTTTGGGACCGGGAATGATGTGGGAACGTTGCCAGGAAAAGCTAGAGAGTCAAGGTGCTCCGGTGTATCTGCATACAACCGTGACTCGCATCGAACGGGAAGGCACTCGGATTAAGAGGATCACGGCAAAACAAGGGGATGAAACACTCCAATTTACAGGCGACCATTTCATTTCTAGTATGCCTGTAACTGCCCTTCTGTATCGACTCGACCCCCCGCCCCCTGACTATGTATTAGAAGCGGCAAAGGGTCTCAAGTATCGGGATTTTCTGATTGTGTCACTGGTTATTAATCAGCAAGATCTATTTCCCGACAACTGGATTTACATTCATAGCCCAGAATTCAAAGTTGGACGCATTCAAAACTTCAAAAATTGGAGTCCAGCAATGGTGCCTGATCCGAGTAAAACCTGCTTGGGGATGGAGTATTTTTGCAGCGAAGGAGATCAACTTTGGGAATTGTCGGATGTTGAGCTGATTGAGTTAGCCAGTCGTGAGGCGATTGATCTAAATATAGGTGTTAATCAGGGTGATGTTGAAGACGGCGTGGTTATCCGTCAACATAAAGCCTATCCCGTTTATGACGGCGAATACCGTAAACATCTTCAAGTCATTCAAGAGTATATCCAGACCTTTGAAAATCTGCAAACCGTGGGTCGCAATGGTATGCACCGATACAACAATCAAGACCACTCCATGCTAACAGCAATGCTAGCCGTGAAAAACATCCTCGGCGAAAATCACGATTTGTGGAATGTCAATGTTGAGCGGTCTTACCACGAGGAGTTTACTACAGAGGAGTCGCCCAAAAAGCCCCAGCAACAGCTTGTGGCAAAGTAAACAAACTTTCGAGTTTTGAGTCTGTAGGGGCGCGTTTCACCACTATCTTTTCGGTTGCACCCAGATGGGACTAAACCCGCCCCGATGCAGATTTCTAGACTATAAACCGCCTGTCCCTATAGAGTTGATTGAATAAAAAATCACCGCTTTCTCGCCAAGGAAATGGAATCTCATTCTCATCCATTTGTATCTGTCATCATTCCCGTCTATAATGACGCCGAGCGTCTGAAACTCTGTTTAGAGGCTCTGGAAAATCAGACCTATCCCAAAACAGGATATGAAGTGATTGTTGTCGATAATGCATCTGATGAAGCCGCAGATATTAAAGGGGTAGTCGCTAAATTTAGTCAAGCGATCGCGGCTTATGAAAGCACTCCCGGTTCTTATGCGGCTCGGAACAAAGGGATATCCTTGGCGAAAGGTGAGGTGATTGCTTTTACCGATGCTGACTGTATTCCCGATGCAAATTGGTTGGAATCAGGACTCCATCGTTTACTGAATGTACCTAATTGTGGCTTAGTGGCGGGTTGTGTGGAACTCTTTTTTCAAGATCCCCAGCAAGCGACTCCAGTTGAGCTGTACGAGAGTATTACGGCTTTCCCTCAACAGCGACTTCTAGAACAGTATCAAGGAGCAGCAACTGCTAATTTGTTTACGTTTCGCCGCATCTTTGATCAGGTGGGACTGTTTAATGCTAGCCTCCGATCTAATGGTGATATCGATTGGGGAAAGCGAGTTTATGCGGCGGGTTACCAGCAAGTTTATGCTGATGACGTGTGTGTCGCACATCCGGCTCGCCGCACGTTTAAGCAACTTTACACCCGTACAGCACGATTAGCCGGAGGAATTTACAACCGTTTCATTCTACCTGAGCATTCTTTTATCCAACGCAATAAGACGTTTGCACGACTCCTAGTCGAAGATTTGATTCCCCCGATTAACTTTATTATTAGCGCCTTTCGCGATTCTCGTTTGACGAATTGGAATCAACGATTTACCGTGTGCTGGGTATTTTTAGGCGTTCGATCAATCAGCGCGTTAGAAAAAATTCGCCTTAAACTGGGTGGTGTTCCTAACCGGGGATAATTCGTCATTGTTGTATTGAGCAGGGGGATAAGCCTATTCTAAATATTCAACTCTTGGAAACCCTGAATTATGGCATCGGTATGAGAATCGCATTTATTGTCTGTCAATTCCCACTTCTCTCAGAGACTTTTATTTTAAACCAGATCACCGGCTTGATTGATCGAGGTCATGAGGTTGATATTTATGCCGATCATCTGGAAAACACCGTAAAAGTACATCCCGATGTCGAAACGTATCGATTATTAGAACGAACCTATCAGCTTATTCAAGTTCCTGATAATCTGATTTGGCGGGTTCTCAAGGGTATCGGATTATTTGTTGTTAATTTTTGTAAATCGCCTCGATTATTACTGAAATCTCTAAATATTAGCCAATATGGACTACAAGCCGCTAGTTTATGGTTAATGTATTCTGCCATCTCCTTGATCAATAAGCAACCGTATGACATTATCCATTGTCAATTTGGGACGCAAGGCTATCGAGGAATGTTTTTCAAAAATATTTTACAGCCAACGCCAAAGCTGATTGTCATGTTTCGAGGTCATGATATTAGCCGATATGTCCAAGAGCAGGGCGATCGCGTCTATGATGAGATCTTTAAATCCGGCGATTTCTTTCTGACAAACTGCGAGTTTTTTCGGCAGCGTGTGATTCAGTTAGGTGGCAATCCTGAACAAACGGCGGTTCATCGTTCTGGCTTAGATTGCCGTAAATTTCAATTTATTCCCCGTCAGTTAAGCGCTGACGGAATTATTCATATTACCACAACAGGACGCTTGGTGGAGAAAAAGGGAATTGAGTACGCCATCCGTGCTGTAGCTCAACAGGCTCAGGTTTATCCAAAACTGGAATACCAAATCATCGGAGATGGTGTCCTAAAGGGAAACTTGCAAACAGTTATTCAACAGCTTAATGCCGAATCATTCATCAAGTTAGTTGGTTGGAAAACCGAGCAAGAAATCATTGAGATTCTAGAACAATCTCACATCTTTCTCGCTCCTAGCATCACCGCTCAAGATGGTAATCAGGATGCACCCATTAATGTCCTCAAAGAAGCAATGGCAATGGGATTACCAGTAATTAGCACCTATCATGGTGGTATTCCTGAGCTAGTTGAAGATGGCGTTTCTGGCTTTTTAGTCCCTGAGTGTGATGCCGAAGCATTAGCCGAAAAGCTAGGATATTTGATTGATCACCCGGAGCGCTGGATAGAGATGGGACAGGCGGGACGCGCTTATGTCGAGCAACACTATGATATTCATCAATTAAATGACAAGCTAGTTCAGCTTTATCAGCGACTCTTAGAAACAGATGATATAGCCGTGCGATCGCAACCAGTCCTCATGGAACCTAGCCATCCCTAGATTACCCCAAAAAAGTAAGCTTATCAGACAACTATTTTCAGTCAGGATAGGAGTTAATTATGACCGAACCCATTATCACCATCGTTGTTGTCCCGCGTGAGCGATTTAGCTGCGCTCCTCAATCTCTGGAAAGCATTTACGAATATACCCAGATCCCGTTCAAGCTGGTCTATGTTGATGGCAATTCACCCGCTCATATTAGCCACTACTTAGAGACAAAAGCCGCCGAAAAACAGTTCACGCTGATTCGCAAAGACTATTATCTCTATCCTAATCAAGCCAGAAACATAGGCTTAGCAGAGGTTGATACCCCCTATTTTGTCTTCGTGGACAACGACGTGATTGTCACCGCCGGTTGGCTGCAAGCGCTGATCAATTGTGCCCAAGAGACAGGTGCAGCCGTCGTCGGTCCTCTGATGTGTCAATACGAACCCCTCCATGAAGAGATTCACTTTGCTGGAGGCGAATCTCATATTTGGGTTGATAAAACTGGACGACGGCGTCTGCGTGAAAAAATGTATAGCCAAGGCAAATCCGTCAAAGAAAATCAGTCGCAGCTACAGCGCCAAGAAACAGAATTGGCTGAATTTCATTGCGTTCTCGTCCGCAAATCCATCTTCGATAAAATTGGACAACTGGATGAGCAAATGCTCAACACCAAAGAGCATTTAGACTTTTGCATGAGTGTGCGAGACGTCGGAGGCTCTGTCTATTTTGAACCCAGATGCGTGGTTACCTATGTACCGGGTTCTCCCTCGGAGTGGGGGGATTTGCACTACTACATGTTGCGTTGGAGTGACGATTGGACATTGGCGAGTCTCAACCGCCTGCGAGAAAAGTGGAATTTAGCAGAAGATAGTTACTTTACCACTAAATACAAAAAGCTGGGGTGGCGACGCAAAATGAGTATCGTTGCTCCGATCATTTTCCGGTTAACCTTTGGACTCTATAGTCCTAAGCTAGAGAAGGTGCTGATGTGGTTCGATCATCGCCTAAATCGCTACTTGACCACTCGTCATGCAAAGGAACAAAAACGGCAGCAGCAGTTTACTAATTCGCCTGCTCAAAATTTAGTCTCAAGTCCGGCTAATCGTTAACCACTCACTACCCCTAAAATAATTCTGACTCAAAGCATGACAAATGACAAATGACAAATGATAAAAATATCTTGATAGAGAACAAACTTATCGGTGTAATCCGTGTATAAATAAGCTCTCAATTCCCTACCCCAATCTCCCCAATAAATCCGTGAAATCAGTGTTTTGACAAATGACGAACCCCACTGTTAAGTTTAATTCCACCTACTTCTATGAAGTTTAATCCGTTGCCAGAAGTTGTTTACACACCGGAGAGTATGCTTAGGCGTCCGGTGCAGCTTAGCAAGCTAATGTGGAGAGACTTACTGGCATCACGAGAACTGGCTTGGCGACTGCTGGTGCGTAATATCAGCGCTCAATATCGTCAGTCATTTCTAGGGATTGCTTGGGCATTTCTCCCCCCAATTCTGATGGCAGCAGGCTTTACCCTGGCTGGAGAAGCTAAAGTCATTCAAGTGGGACCAACAGATCTGCCTTATCCAGCCTATGTTATGTTTAGTATGACACTCTGGCAGACGTTTGTGGAAGCACTCAATGGTCCGGTGCAGGCGGTAATCACTGCCAAACCAATGCTGGCTAGGGTCAATTTTCCACGAGAAGCAATTATTTTAGCAAAAGTAGGAGAGGTTTTGTTCAATTTTGCGATTAAACTAATACTAATCGTGGCATTGTTTCTCTGGTTTCGCATTCCGGTCAGTTGGACAGTCATTTTGGCACCCGTGGCATTGATTCATCTGATTATGCTAGGAACATTCATTGGCACATTGCTATCTCCCTTGGGAGTTTTATATCAGGACGTATCCAAGGCATTGTCTATGATTACAGGCTTTTGGCTATTTATGACACCTGTGATTTATCCAGTTCCTACCGAAGGTGCTTTTAGTGTGTTGGTGAAACTCAATCCCGTTACTCCGTTACTGGTGACAACTAGGGAATTGGCAACCACGGGAGTGATATCCGATGCTTCTGGGTTTTGGATCGTTAGTGTCCTCACATTCATGGGGTTACTGCTAACATGGGTTGCATTTCGTCTGGCAATGCCTTATGTAATTGAGCGGGTAAGTTCCTAATGACTAGAACAATTCCTGAGAGTACAGACAAAGAAATTCCCATTCAGCCTGATGACAATGATGTTGTTGTCTCTGTGGATGGGGTATCTAAGAAGTTTTGTCGCGACTTAAAGCGCTCTTTATTTTATGGTGTACAAGATATCACCACCGATTTAGTCGGGGGACGACGCAAGAGTGAAGTGTTACGTCCTCATGAGTTTTGGGCGTTAAATGATGTTAGTTTTCAGTTACGGCGAGGCGAAGCGCTGGGTTTAGTTGGCGCGAATGGTGCAGGGAAAAGTACACTACTTCGCATTATTAGTGGTTTGATTAAACCCGATTCGGGTTCGGTCAGAGTGAGGGGAAGGGTAGCCCCCCTGATTGCCCTTGGTGCAGGATTTAATCCGATTCTCACGGGACGAGAAAATATTTATGCCAATATGTCCATTCTGGGGTTATCGACTCAAGAAATTAAGGCGAAATTTGAGGAGGTGATAGAATTTGCCGAGATTTGGGATGCGATTGATGCACCTGTGCAAACCTATAGTTCAGGTATGGCAGCACGATTAGGGTTTGCCTGCGCTATTCATATTGAACCGGAAATTTTATTAATTGACGAAGTACTAGCGGTTGGTGATATTCAATTTAAAATGAAGTGCCATCATCGCTTGGCACAATTGCAAGAAAATGGAACAGCGTTTATGCTGGTTTCTCATAATCCATACAATATTTTAAATGTTTGTGAATCGGCTATTTATTTAAAACGAGGTAATCTTATCCTTAGCGATGAAGCTGAAGCCGTAATTCAGCACTATGAAGCCGATCTTTGTTTAGCAGGAACGAGTCCAACATCAGGTTTAGTCGTTTTACCCGAAAAGTCAGAAACTGAAAGTCTGGGACTGGATATTGTATCGATTTGCTTTAAAAATGAGCAGGGTCAGCTTTTGGAAATGCTCAGAACAGGTGAGCCTGCTTATTTATGCCTTACTTGCCAAGCTTTTCGGTTTATAGATAATGTGAATGTGGGTATCGTAATTACATCCTTATCGGGTGGCGATCAACGGGTATTATCGATTACCTCAGATCTTGACAATGAGTGTTTAGAAATTCATCCGGGCAAGGTTGAAATTCACATGCAAATGCCTTATTGTGGTTTAATACCTGGAAAATACAATTCTAAAGTTTATATAAGAAGAGGGGTGATGTCTCTCGATAAATATAAATCTTTTAGATTTGCCGTAGAACCCAGCAAAACAACAAGCCGATGTTTATTTTATCAACCGAGGACTTGGCAAGTAGTCCAAAAGTAAAGTATTGAATGTAGAATTATTTAAAGGAAGAATTTTAGCAATATGGACAAAGAATGTGTAAAATAAAATGTTTTTTTAAACACTAAATGCTGCTGTTATGAGTTCTCCCTTACTTAGTATTGTCATTCCCACGCGCGATCGCGCCCAGTTGCTGCCCTATGCTGTCAAAAGTGCCTTAGCGCAAACCCAACCAGATATTGAAGTGATTGTTGTCGATGATGGCTCTCTAAAGCCTGTAGATTTATCTCCTGATCCTCGACTAAAGATTATTAACTTGACGACCTCTAGAGGAGGTGCAGCAGCACGGAATGTGGGAACTGAGATGGCTAGAGGAAAATGGATTACTTATTTAGACGATGATGATTGTTTGTTACCTCACATGGTAGAGCTTTCTCTCGACGCTTTGGCAAAAACAACCCTTCCATCTCCAGTCGGTGTTATTTCCGGAATTGAGGTGGTTAACTTGAATCGGGAAGTCCTTAAAAAACGTCTACCTCCACCGATTCGTCTTAAAGGGTGTCATTTTTCTCTCGAAAATCTAGAGCCGGGTAAGTCCTATACTACTAAACAAACATTAGTCGTTGAGCGGGAAGTGATTAATAAAATTGGCGGATGGGACGAATCGTTTCGCTCTCGCGTCCACACGGAGTTATTCTTGCGACTTAATTTAGTTTGCACAATTATTGGTCTACCCATTATTACCTACCAGCTACTTCGGGATCAGCAGGCTAGAGTGTCTCGCGACCCAAACCTCCGTCAAGAAAGCTTTTATCGCCTGATTGAAAAACATCATGACATCTTTAAAGCCCATCCCAAAATGTTTTCTGAATTTGTTTATCAGCAAGCTTGGACATCTTATCAAATGGGACAAAAAAAAGCGGCGCTCACTCATTTACTCTGGGCGTTAGAACTTCACCCAACTCATATTTTAGGGTTGAGTCTGAGGACAAGTTTATCTCGATTGACTAAGCTCCGCTAACGGTTCCTGCTTTGACGCGATCGCGTCTTTCTTAGCTTTCTCAGCAACGAAGTTTTATTGAATAAAGAATGGAGGTTTTATGATTACCGATATCCTGGAAATGGGTGAGCAAACGAAGCTACAAGCGCAGGTGGTTGTGATTGGCTCCGGGATTGCAGGCTCTGAGGTGGCAACCTACCTGGCACGTCATGGTCGAGAAGTAGTGCTTCTAGAAAGTGGGCGTCACCAGTTCGACCCCTCGATCCAGGCATTAAATGATGTAACATTTCTGGGTAAACGCCATCGCGAGTTAAATCCCAACTCTTATTACCATCGCTACCTTCCACCTGAGCTACGCGGAGTCAGTCGCGTGCGTCAGTTTGGTGGCACAAGTAACGTTTGGACAGGGAAATGGAAATATCTGCAACCCTCTGATTTCGAAGGTAGACCGTGGGTGGCTAACAGTAGTTGGCCCCTCAGCTATACCGATCTCTTGGAACACTACCGCTCAGCCGCAAAAGATTATGGTTTTGGGGACTTGGAGGCAGAAGCCGTTCGCCCTGAAATTGCAGAACTTCGCGCCAAGATTGCGGCGGGCGGTTTAAAAATGAGCAGCTTCTATTGGGAGCAGACACCGACACGCACAGCAGTGCGCTTTGGTGAAGATATGCGTCGCTCGCCAAACTTACACGTTATCTTAGGTGCGACTGCAACTGAATTAAAACTCGATGCTTCCTGTCAACGGGTGAACGCCGTTGTTTGCCGTTCTCTTGAGGGTAAAGAACTTATCGTTGAAGGTCAGCATATCATCCTTGCAACTGGAGCATTTGAATCCGCACGCCTCCTCCTCGCCTCCAACCGCCAACTTCCCAGTGGAATCGGCAATGAGCATGACCTGGTTGGTCGCTTTTATACTGACCATCCTAAACACCATACCGGATCTCTACGCCCTGGTCATCTCGTTCGAGAATATGCCCACGAGTTGCAATACGCTCCCAAGCCACGTTTCTGTATCTGTTTTGCTCTAGATGATGCAACTCAGCAAGAGCATGAACTGCTTGAGCATGTCCTCTATCTGAAACCACTCTATACAAAGGGAATCGGGCGACTGCGGCGAAGGTTCTGGAATCGTTCGGCTTGCCGGGATGGGAACGGCATTGTCTCCGCCTATCGAGTTAAGTTTGTCACTGAGCAGGTTCCGCATAAAGGCAGTCGCGTTAAGCTGGGAAGCGAACTTGACGCACTCGGTCAGCACAAGCTGGAGGTTGATTGGTGCTTCACTGACCAAGATCGGCGTTCGATGGCGAAGACTCTGGAACTGTTAACCCAGCGGTTTGCAGCAGTTGGGTTGGGAACCTTTGACTTTGGAAATGATCTGCCCAGTTTAGAGAACATGACCGATGCTGCTCACCAAATGGGTACTACCCGTATGGCGAGTAGACCCGAAGAGGGAGTTGTTGACCCAAACTGTCGAGTGTTTGGGACTGAGAATCTCTATGTAGCCAGTTCAGCCGTGTTTCCCACTGGACCATCTTACTCCCCTACTTTTACAATCCTGGCACTCGCTCGCCGTCTTGGTCAGCATTTGCTAGAGATGACATCAACACAGCAGGAAATAGACATCTCCGAAAAAGAAGCTGAAAGCCTTACGCTGTCTAGGTCGAAATCTCATTTCTGGAGAGGTCTAATGAAGAGAGTTGTAACTCAATAATTTGACAATTAAATCTTTTAGCTCTTTACGGCTATGTTACCGAATCTATTTTCTCAAAAACCCCCAATTTTTTCATGCACGTCCCCAAGACAGGGGGAACTTCTGTAAATTTAGCGATCCAAAGACATTATGGTCGCCAGTATTATTGCATTAATCCTATCCTATGAAAATTTGGACTTACCACCGTCCTAGACTACTGGGTGGCGCGATCGCACTCATTAGTGCGGCTGCCCTTCCCCGGCTGGTATACGAGTTTACACGGCTACTCTGGTTGTCTGATCCAAGTGGGGCGATTGACTTAAAGCAGCGTTACCAAGAGGTACATTTTTGGTTTTCTGGAGAACCTGTCTATAGCCAACTCAACAGCGCCGTTTATCCGCCTGCAAGCTATACCATGCTTTTGCCCTTCCTTGGCTATCCGTCACTGACTGTCGCCAAATGGATCTGGGCGCTCACATCCATCGTTGCACTCATTTGGCTCGCCAACCTGCTGATTAACCAGACTCAGACAAAAAACGTTATAGAGCGTGCTCTGGTGGTTATGACTCCCTTAGCCATGTACGCGACAGGTATTACTATTGGTAACGGTCAACTCACCATCCATATCCTGGTGAGTTTAGTGGCTGGCTTGACTCTAATGTGCCAAAGAAAAAATGGCTGGGGTAAAGATTTATTGGCAAGCTTACTCATCGTTGTGGCACTGGTCAAACCAACTCTAGCCGTTCCCTTTTTCTGGATTGTACTCTTCGTACCTGGTAGAGTGCGACCAACTTTAATGGTCGGGTTAGGATATGTTGCACTGGCTTGGCTAGCAGCAGCGTTTCAAGAATCCGATATCTTTTCCCTTCACCATGACTGGCTTGCCTATGGCATAAAAGCTGCGGCTTGGAGTTCAGCCGGGGGTGGTGCTGGGGGTAGTGATGGCGGTTTAGGTGGCGATATCGGGTATGGTGATTTGCATAGCTTAATGGGAACGCTTGGGCTAAGTGAATGGAATTTTCCCGTGTCGATACTAGTGTTGTTAGCCCTAGGTTGCTGGGTGTATTGGCATCGTTGTGTAGATTTGTGGCTTTTGGTTGGTGTCGTGGCAATTGTGGCACGGGTTTGGACTTACCATCGCGTATACGACGATATGCTAATTTTGCTGTCCATGGTTACACTCTTTCGCATTGCCAAGCAAGATGCCAACAGCAATACGGATCGGGTAGTCAGTGGTATGTTATTCGCGATCGCTCTTATCGCCTCCCTTGTCCCAGCCAGTTTACGTCTTCTCCCCTCACCCTGGGATCTATTTTTCAAAGCTGGACAAACTACTATCTGGATGGTAATGCTGATTTTCCTTCTTGCTCAAGCGCAATGTAAAAAACAGATGCAAGTAAGCTGATAACTTTGACTTGAGACAATCGCACTTTTGCCCAACCTTTAATCACAAAATACAAATTCGATTAACAATTAAACATGAATACACTCCTAGAACAAATTTATAAAACCTCTAAGGTTGAGGATGCAGAGGGAAAGAAGATCAATCCTTTTCCCACGGCTACACCCCAAGACGTTGCCATTATTCTCCAAGAGCAGGTCAAGCAATATAATGCCCAAAACACTCTAGAAATTGGCATGGCTTATGGATTGTCAACTCTGGCAATTTGTCAAGCCCATCACGAAAAAGGCACAGGAAGTCATACCGCTATTGACCCCTCTCAAAGAAAAAATTGGAAATCTATTGGTCTGTTAAATATTAAAAGAGCCGGTTTAGAAGATAGATTTCGATTTATTGAATCTCCTTCTTATACGGCTTTACCCCAACTGTTAGCCGCCGAAGAAAAATTTGACTTTGCATTTATTGACGGTAATCATTTATTCGATTATGCTTTATTGGATTTCTTTTATATTGACAAACTTATTCAGGTGGGAGGTTACATTATGTTTGATGACCTGTGGATGCCTAGCGTAAGAAAAGCGGTATCGTTTGTTTTGAGGAATAGAGCGTATAAATTGGTAAAAATTAAAACGGACGCTAGTTTTTATCTACGGTTTTATCGGATTATTAGACGTATGATTCAGACTCCTATTAACGTTGAAACCAGACTTAAATTTATTCCGAATAACGTATGTTTGGTACAGAAGATAGCTAAAGACAAACGTCGTTGGGATTTTCACCATTCCTTCTAGTACAAACAATTGGGTTTACTAAACTTACGATGAAACAAGAACAGATTTTATTCTCGATTATTATTCCCACCTACAATCGCCCAGAACGATTAGCAACTTGTCTGAACGCGATCGCACATCTTGACTATCCCCGCGATCGCTTTGAGGTGATCGTGGTTGACGATGGTAGCCATACGCCCATCGAACCTGTGGTTACTCCCTTTCGCCAACAGCTAGATATCACCTTGATTACCCAATCCAACGCGGGTCCAGCAACGGCTCGGAACACAGGTGCAGCTAAGGCTAAAGGGGAGTTTCTCGTCTTTACCGACGATGACTGTACACCCGATCCCGATTGGTTAAAAGCCCTCGCTGATCACTTTACCACAGCACCCGATCGCTTGATTGGAGGTCGAGCCATTAATGCGCTTCCAGATAACCTATTTTCAACCGCTAGCCAGTTACTGATTGATTACCTCTACGACTACTACAATACCGATCCCAATCAAGCCACCTTCTTCGCCTCCAACAACTTCGCCCTTGCTAAAGAAACGTTTCATCAGTTAGGCGGCTTCGACATCACCTTTCCCCTAGCAGCGGGAGAGGATCGGGAATGGTGCGATCGCTGGTTAAACCATGGCTACCGGATGATTTATGCGCCAAAAGCTCAAGTTTACCATGCTCATCATCTAACACTTAAACGCTTCTGGCGACAGCATTTCAATTATGGTCGGGGTGCGTTCCACTTTCACCAAATTCGTGCTCAACGTAACCTAGACAAGATGAAGGTAGAACCTTTCTCCTTTTATTTCGATCTACTGACTTATCCCTTTTTACAGCATTCCAAACAACCCAGTTTATTGCTGGCAATCTTGTTTTTCCTATCACAAGTAGCAAATGTCTCAGGTTTTTTCTGGGAACGATCAACTCAAACGTCAACGGCTAAACGTCAACTCTCAAAAACCGCCTTTGACTAACGATAAAACTTACTTAAAACTTTGTTTATACGCGGAGGAAAGAGTTTATCTAGTCAGATATATATTTAGGGATTTTGGTATGTCCCTATCGCCACTCTTCTTCCATACCCTTGAGTCATTTTAGGAGACACAAAAGTGGAGCTATTTCTTACTGCTGGGAGCCGCTGATTCCCTGTTCAGATTTTTGGAGAGATAGTTCCAAAAAGCGTGTGATTAACGCTATCACTTGATCAGCGTCGTTGGGTTCACCATTGCTGTAAGTGTAGTAGCGTTATTTTTTCTTTCTCGCCAAACCTATAGGTTAATTATTGAGCTTTTTTCAATTTACAAAGTGAGCGGCGTTTACCTTGATAAACAAGTTCTATGTTGAAGTTTTGTTCTTTCTCCAATTTCTCTTTTAATTCATCAGAAGGATTAACTAAAAACATATCGCTAAATCCTTGAGCAACTTTAGGAATATTAGATTCATCATAGACTAATTGGAGTTTTACTTTTGGTTCTAAAAGATAGCTCAAAGACATAATACTTCTGCCATCATCCTCAGTTAATTTGTCGATGATAAGTGGAGAAGTAGAGCGATTAATTATTTTGGCTATAGGATAGTTATCATTATTTTTACCCTTATTCCACCAAATTTTGGATTGGGAGATAGTGAGACTTGATACAACTCCCATCGAAAATACTAAGCACACGATAAACAGCCATAATCTCCTTTGCCATATCTTATAGTTTGCCGATACAGAGGAAATTTTCCTTGTAAACAGATAAGCAACTGAAAGCTGAATTCCTAAGTAGCTGGGAATAAGATAACGCGGAACAGTTGAACGTATTCCTCCCTTAATTAAATCGGGTATAATTAGCGGCAGCCAAGGAAGTAAAATCATAATCACGATAAATAACCAGATTTTAGTCGGCGTGTAACGGCAAATAAAATAAATTGTATATCCTAATAATATTGATGTTAATAGCGTTAACAAATAATAAATTACAATACCTATAGGTTGCTCAAATGGAAATTCCCATAAGCTATTTTTGTGAAAATCCCAGAATATAATTTGTAGATTAATAACCCAAGCTTTAATTAGTCCAAGCAAAGGAATTTTTGACTGTCGCCAATCAGATATTTTGTGAGAATTAGTAAAAAGAAAGAATGCCCAAGGCGCAAATGTGAGGATTGCTGCTAGAAATGCCAGGATAAAATTAATAACTGTTTTGTTTAACCTAAATTTATTGATTATGAATACATAACAACCATGTCCAATAGCTAATAATCCCGTCAGCGGATAAGTATAAAGTCCTAGTGATAAAGTCGCTGCATAGGTTCCCCAATGGAATATTTTATTACGTCTGATTGCCCATAAGAATGTGGCACTAGCAAATAAAATTACTACCGTCCATGCGGCGTAATAACGTACTTCTTGAGCGTAAAGTAAATGAAAAGGAGAAACAGCGACCAGTGAGATCGCGAGCCATCCGGTTAAAGATGATTGAAATAATTCTTGGCAAAGCCAGTAAACACAGGGAAATGCCAACAAACTAATGCAAGCTGACAAACTTCTTCTAATTGCGACTGAATCGCCAAACACCTGTGTCCACCATCTTAAGAGCAAATAATATAACGGTGGACTCTGGGGTTCTTCAATGGCTAAAGCTTTAATTACATCGATTGAATTTTTCTCAGGATTAAGCGATTGAAATTTTTGCAATTCCTGATTACTAATCACTCGACCATTCCAGGCTTTAACTTGCTCACCCAACTCTTTCTCGGTATAACCAAAACTATATTTGGTGTTGATAACTTCATCAACCCAATAAACCTTTAAATCTAGATTGGTGAATCTGATAATAATTCCCAAAGTAATTATAATAGCGATCAAACCCTTTAGCCATTTTTTTTTATTCATGGTTAAGACTAATATATATTTAGACTAGAGTAATGCTAGTAGAAGAAGGTAAAACATTGTAAGGTTCACGGTTCAAATTTCTTGGCGATAGTCCCAAACAGCCTGTGATTAACGCTATAAATTGATCAGCGCTCGCGCTCGTCATGACTAGAGGTGTTCAATGCTCTATTTTATTATCACCCGGCTTTTTCTAATTGGTGTTTGTTTCTCAATTGGCACAACCCTGGTAAATGGGTTGAAAGCCGATTCCATTGATCGCAGAGGCGATCGCTTCTCAATCCTAGCCTAATCTTATCGCGAGAAGGGAGTAAAATAGGACTTGCCGCGATCGCACTATGCCTTTCCGGTGATTTAGCTGAATATTCCAATAGCCGAAAATCCCTATGGTCAGAACATTAACCCACTGGACTGTCGCCGATTATCATCAGATGATTGAAAGCGGCATTTTGGCAGGTCGCCAGGTTGAACTACTCGATGGACAAATTATCGATATGTCTCCAGAACTTCCGATTCATCGGGTTACCTATAGACGGGGTGTTAAGTATCTAGAAGCTCTTTTAGGGACTCAAGCGGTTGTCTTTGCCATAGCTCCAGTTACACTACCCAGCGATGGTGAGCCGCCACCGGATATTTGTATCGCTATACCCCCAGAATCTCGCTATGATCAGCGTCATCCCCAACCCCAGGATATTTATTGGCTAATTGAGGTATCCAATTCAACCCTTTCCTATGACTTAAACGATAAGGCTCAAATGTATGCACGGGATCAAATACGAGACTATTGGGTGATCGATATTATCGGGAGTCAGTTGTGGGTGCATCGTGAACCTAACCAGGGAAAGCATCAATCTGTGGTCAAGTATTCGACGGGTATAATTATACCATTAGCCTTGCCAGAAGTAGAAGTGGAAGTCAATAGATTACTTCACTAAGTCGGTAGACACACCGGAAAGTTAACGGCGCTGATGGTCATTGGTCATTTGTCATTTGTCATTAGTAATGGTTTGAGGTCTATTTACAGAACGGGTGGATTGCTGCATTTTATAGAATTGGAAGAATATTTAAAAGCTGGAAACTCGATGAGGACAATACACCGAAATGCAGATTGTTTGGACAAGACATGCACAGGAGCGTCAGCAACAATGGCAACAACGATTAGAGATCACTCGCCAAGAAGTTGAAACAGTATTGATGAATCCTCAACAAGTTATAGTAGAAGATGATGTCTTCGTTGCACAATCTAGGCGTGGAGGTGGTTTACTGAGAGTTATCTTTGTTGAAATTGGTAACACCAAACGCATTTTGACCTTGTACTGGACAAATCAAGTCAATCGATACTGGCAGGGGTAAACTGATGAATGTTAAATATGATTCAGATGCAGATATTCTCATCTTTGTTTTGCGTGATGCTTTTCCAGCCAATGCTATTTCTGAACCAGGAGGCGTGATTGTTAGTTATGACGAAACTGGCGAACCCATTAGTATCGAGTTTCTCAATGCCTCTCAACGCCAATTGTTTAATCCTCAGGAAACGAACCTAATCATTTCTACTTGAATGCTGGAGAGCAAACAAATAGGGTTGGGGGAGATGGGAAAGAGGTAATTAGTGCTGATCCGAAGGGAGTTTCAAATCAATAAGTATGTCTTGTAGGGGCGAGTCGCTGGATTATCTTGCATGGGGAAGCCTATTAATTTACTCGACTCGCCCTCATCGGTCATCTGGAAGCATATAACAATGTGGCACTAGCAATAAAATTGCTACAGTTTACGCAGTCTAATAACGTACCTTTTGGGCGTAAAGTAGATGAAAATGAGAAATAGCGACGATCGCGCTAGTCATGACTAGAGGTGCTGAATGCTTTATTTTATGATCACTTGGCTTTTTCTGATTGGTGTTTGTTTCTCAATTGGCACAGCTATTGTGCATTGGTTGAAAGCCGATCGCATTGATCGTAGAGGCGATCGCTTCATCGCCGCCGTCTGGCTGGGAATCGTTGTCCTGTGCGTCTCTATGCTGGCAACCTCACTGATTTTACCGTTATCCAGCGCCGTTGGTTTCGCCCTTGTCCTCGGTTTAGTCGCCCTATCTCTCCTGTCTCAGTCAACCCGGCGTGAACTAGCGGCGGTGCGATCGCACCTTTCTCCCAGCCTTATCGTTGGATTTATTACCTTAGAACTAATTATTGCTGCTTTTACCAGTCAAAAAATAGTCTGGTTTGACACCGGACTTTATCACTTTGGTTCTATGCGATGGATGTCTCAATTTGGCGCGGTTAATGGATTAGCACTCATTCATGGCAAATTTGGCTTTACCTCTTCTTGGTTTGCTCTCGCTGCACCACTTACATCTCCAATTTTTGGCAGTCGAGTCAGTGCGATTACCAATGGTTTTGTCTTCCTTATCGCTATTTTACAGTCTCTAATTACGCTGAATCAAATAGTCAGCCGCAAAGGACGCTTATCAGACTGGTTTTTATTCATATTTTCCGCGATCGCCATTCTCGTTTATACAGGAACCGCGTTTACAGGTTCACCGATACTCATCTCATTTTCTCCTGATGTAACTGTAGCCTTTCTTATTGGCGTTACAGCCTGGTCAATTCTGGTGATTTCACACAGCGCTCAATTTTCTTTACAGAATACTGATGCAAAAACGCCTCTTGTCGATGCCAGAACCATTCCCCTAATCCTATCAGCCGGAGCGGTAACTGTTAAGCTTTCGGCGCTACCGCTGCTCCCCATAGGATTTATTTTTTATCTGATGGGTAATCAGTTTAAACTACAAATTAAGCGGCTATTGACAGGCGGTGCTATTACTCTATTAATCCTATCACCCATGGTTTTATATAGCCTGACCACATCCGGATGTCCCCTGTATCCTTCAACTTTTATGTGCCTCGACCTGCCTTGGTCAGTTCCCATCGAAAAAGCCATAAATGAAACTCAGCCTATCAAGTTTTGGTGGGTGTTTTCGGATTCAGATGAGTCGGGAGTGACAGCTATCGCGTTAGGCGTTTGGCGATGGTTAAAAGGTTCGATTAAATCTAAAATAATGGCATTTATTACAATCTTTGTTATTATTTTTTCTATCCCTATATTCCGACAATTTAGAAAACACTTAAGAATAGGTACTGCTTGGATATTATTATTGGGATTAATCGGCATTACCTTTATTATGATCCAAAGTCCTTTACTCCGGTTTGGCTTGGGCTATTTTCTGCTTATCCCGGCTTTATTTAGCGCTATATATGGTCAAACTCTGTTGGAGAAAATTCCCTCTAAATTGACCCAGCCACTGTTTCGATTCACTCATACCCTAAAACAACCTCAAACAATCCTGTTGACTTCCCTATTTTTCCTTGGCTTAACTACCGTTGGTCTGATTCAGGGCAATGCTCAATCACGATTGATTTTACCTCCTCCCTTACCCAGTGTTAATCTAGTATCTGATCAAGTAAATGATGTGAATTATGTCTATCCAGCCAACTGGACAGTCCGATGCTGGGCATCTCCCTTACCCTGTTCAGCCGTACCGATTAAAAATATCAGGCTTCGCGACCCATCACAAGGAATTGTTGCTGGGTTTGTGTCTGTGAAATAAGTGCCTGGACATCAATTTTGTCGGACTGAGTTAAAGATTGTCAAAACCATGCTCTCTTTCCAACGTGAAGGGTCAAAACTCTCGCACTCAGTCGGGGCGGGTTTAGTTACATCTAGGTGCTAAGGAAAGGATAGTGGTGAAACCCGCCCCTACACAATCACGCGCCGTATCCGACTAGCGAGGCGAAGGGTCATTTCTGTTCCCTTTTCCCTAGTCTCAACTGTAAACTTTAATGAAAGTCCGACTACTTAGTCTATTGTCAGATATGGCAACTTATCAAGACCGAGAAGCGTTTATTCCCTATCGCCGCAGCGACTTAATCGAACTGTGCCTAGACGATGGACAGTTACCTAAGGAGAAGGTGCAACAGTTCCGGGATTTTTGTACCCTACTTTCCGCCTATTATCATTTTAAATTTCATGTCTATTTGGAACGGTTAAAAGATAATTATGATCCGTTCAACCCGGATGCTGATACTCAAACCCGGATTGAACTCACTCCCGATAAGTTAGCTGAACGCGAAGCGAATGTGGTGACCGACTTTCAGACGATTCTCGAACGCGCCAATTATGTTCCCCTCTCTCCGAAGAGTTTACAACGCGCCTTTAAGGAAAAGTCCTTAATTCAACTGAAAACTGATGTTGATTTTGATGAATTTGACCAACTCATCTGCTACTGTCGCGGAGATCATGAAAAAACAATTCAGGTTAAAAAGTTTTTAAAGAAAAAAGACAAAACAATAAATCTTTTTGAACGAGTTGTTTTATTGATCAAATTCAAAGACGCCGATTATTTCAAGCACAAAGGCGATGAACTAGATTCTATCCAGTTCACACCAGGGAAGATGTATCTCTATTTTTACAAGAATATCCCTAAGTTTGACTTGGAACTCCTTTTCCCCAATATCAAAATTAGCATGACCTGGAAAGACCGCCTCTTCTTAATCGTTCCGGCTATTGGCGCTGCTATTCCAGTCATCTTGAGAGTTCTGCCTAAACTTCTTGTTGTGATTGCAGCTATTTTATTTTTTACCATGGGACCATCGGTTCTGGACACGATTCAGGCAAGTGAAGAGGATGTTCGCAATATTATGCCCGTGCTCGTCGCTGTGTTATCGCTACTGGTGACATTAGGGGGGTTTGCCTATAAACAGTATAGCAATTATAAGAGTAAGCAGATTAAATTCCGTCAAACTGTAACCGAAACCCTGTTTTTTAAGAATATGGCAAATAATGCCAGCGTGTTTCATGCCTTAATTGATGCGGCGGAAGAGGAGGAATGTAAAGAGATTATTCTAGTTTATTACCATCTTTTAATTAGCCAGAATTCCCTAACTCCTGCCCAATTGGACAACCAAATTGAAAGTTGGATGGATAATAAGTTTGGCACAAAGATTGATTTTGATATCAATGGTCCGATTCATAATTTAGAGAATATCCGGGGTAAACTGATGCAAGATGGCAAAGATACGGCAAATCTCCCGGAAATTCCGTTATTGACGAAAGATAAGCGAGGATGTTGTCAGGTTCTGCCTTTAGATGATGCTAAACGATTAATCGATTACATCTGGGATCATATCTTTCTCTACACCTGAATCATTAAGCTTCGCTGAGGGAACAGGCAATACCTCAATTGTTGGACATGGGGTTGAGTGTGGAACAAGTAGCGGAGGCATTAGGGTTTGAGGTGAAAGACGTGAGAGATTTCTGTCAAACGTAACTTTTGTTTCGGATATTGCGATTATCTGGTGGTATCGTTATAAAATAGGGTTATATACTGTACTTCGGTACTTCCACCTAATGCCTTATCTTACGCAAGAATCATGCCGAAAGAACATAAGACTTCTGTGCAGTTTACGGCTGAGGAGCGTGAAACATCACATATTAAACGATTAGAACGCCTTTTGAATGCACAGGAATCACAGCCCCGATTGGTAGGAAGCAGCGGAGAAGAGATTCTACTGCCTGATTCTGTCTACCAAGCACTACGGCAAGTCATACACGCAATGGCATCTGGGCAAGGGATAACCCTTGTTCCCAATGATCGTGAAATGACAACTCAACAGGCGGCTGACTTCTTAAATGTGTCGCGCCCTTATCTGATCAAACTGCTGGAACAGGGAGACATCTCTTACACAAAAGTTGGAGCGCATCGGCGTATTCGCTCCCAAGATATCATGGCATACAAGCAACAACGAGATGCTCAACGTCACCAGCACCTCAGTGAATTTACGGCTTTCCTACAGGATGAAGGGTTTTATGATCAGGAAAGTCATGAAATCGAGCGATAAACATTGTGCTTCATCGAGTTGTTTTAGATGCTTGTGTTATTTTTCCAATGCCCTTGTGTGACACTTTACTCCGTGCTGCTGAAGCATAATTTTATCGTCCTTACTTTTCCCAAGAAATACTAGATGAGGTGACTCGTAATCTGGTCAAGCAGGAAAAAATGACAGAGGCTAAAGCAGCACGATACCAGTCACACATAAAAAGTGCATTTCCAGAGGCAATGGTTGAACTATCTGATCAGTTAGTCAACCTGATGACCAATCATCCGAAAGATCGCCATGTTGTGGCGGCTGCGGTAAAGGCAAAAGCTGAAGTAATTGTTACCTTCAACTTGAAGGATTTTCCCCAGAAGTCTCTTGAACCTTTTGGGGTTGAGGCACAGCATCCAGACGATTTTTTGCTTGAGCTTTGTGAAAATTGTACAGCAAGCTCACTGTTACAGATTATCAAAGAGCAAGCAGAAGCTCTTAAACGACCACCCAATACCCTTAAGGACGTACTGGGTAGGCTGAGTAGGCAAGTTCCCAATTTTGCCGGAAAAATACTATGTCAAGAGTATGGCAATGATGTTGCTAAAATTGCCAGAAAGACTTTGAATAAAGCCGGACAGACATTAGCGGATGGAGAACAAATCTATGAAGGAAAGCAGTACTGTTTGCGACAAAAACAAGGGACTCTGACAATTATAGACAAAAGGGGTAGGGGAGAGATACTCAAATCAGAGCGTGGTAAGCTAGAAGGCAATCTTTCATTAGACGATATTGATAAGTTTCAAGACGTTGGTCAGATCTTATGAGAGACTCGTGTTCTGGTATGGTAATCTTTACGCGATCGCGTCCCATCCTCCACACGCTTCCTAACCCCTACCCAAAGAGTGCTACCCTAGAAAACACTGCCTCATATTCCCGACTATGCCATCTTCTCACCAACCTCTGAACTACCCCACCACCCGCCAAGCTGATCAAGTAGACGACTATCATGGCACGAACGTCGCTGATCCCTATCGCTGGTTAGAAGATCCCGACTCCGACGAAACCAAAGCCTGGGTAGAAGCGCAAAATAAAGTCACCTTCGGCTATCTCGAAGACATCCCCCAGCGGGAATCCCTGAAGCAGCGCATCACCAAACTCTGGAATTACGAAAAATATGGCATTCCCTATAAAGAAGGGAACCGCTACTTCTATTTCAAAAATGATGGACTTCAGAACCAAAGCGTTCTCTACACCTTAACCTCTCTCGATGGAGAACCCAGAGTCCTGATTGACCCCAATACCCTCTCCGAAGACGGGACTATCGCCCTATCGGGTGCCGCTATGAGTGATGATGGGAACCGCATGGCGTATGGTTTATCCACCTCCGGTTCCGATTGGCAAGAATGGAAAGTGCGGGATGTGGAAACGGGAGACGATTTATCGGATCATCTCAAATGGGTGAAGTTTTCCGGTGCATCCTGGACAACCGATAATCAAGGATTTTTCTATAGCCGTTATGACGAACCCAACGATGCCACAAAATTAGAAGATGCTAATTATTATCACAAACTCTATTATCACAAACTCGGCACAGACCAATCCGATGATTTGCTAATTTACCATCGTCCTGACCAAAAGGAATGGATGTTTAATGGCTCAGTGACAGAAGATGGACATTATCTGATTATTTATGTCAGTCAAGGAACTGATCCCAAGAATCTAGTTTTCTACAAAGACTTACAAACTCCCGACTCTCCTATCGTCGAATTAATTTCCGAGTTTGAAGCGAATTTCAGTCTGATTGACAATGACGGGTCAATCTTCTGGGTTCAAACTGACTTAGACGCACCAAGAGGTCGGGTGATTGCCATTGATATTCATAACCCAGGGCGAGAGAACTGGCAAGAAATTATTCCCCAAGCCGAAGAAACATTAGAAGATGTCGGGGTTCTGAATAACCAGTTTGTCGCCGATTACCTCAAAGATGCCCGTTCTTCGATTAAGATTTTTGACCTCAATGGTGCCTTTGTCCGGGAGGTAGAATTACCGGGAATTGGTTCAGCCGGGGGATTTGGCGGGAAGCGCTATGATACGGAAACCTTCTATGTATTTACCAGTTTCACCACCCCAGCCACGATTTACCGCTACGATATGGTAACCGGGGAACGTTCCCTATTTCGCCAACCGACAGTAGATTTTGATCCGACTCAATACGAAACGCGGCAGGTGTTTTACCGGAGTAAAGATGGGACACAAGTGCCGATGTTTATTACCCACAAAAAGGGATTAAGATTGGATGGCAATAATCCCACCTATCTCTATGGTTACGGTGGGTTTAATATCTCCCTAACTCCCAGTTTTTCGATTAGTAATCTGGTGTGGATGGAGATGGGAGGCGTGTATGCGATTCCGAATCTCCGAGGCGGTGGAGAGTATGGCGAAGATTGGCATCAAGCAGGAATAAAGCTGAATAAGCAAAATGTGTTTGATGATTTTATTTCAGCAGCGGAATGGTTAATTGAGAATCACTATACTCGTCCGCAAAAACTGGCAATTGGTGGCGGAAGTAATGGTGGTTTATTAGTCGGGGCTTGTATGACTCAGCGTCCCGATTTATTCCGTGCTGCACTTCCTTCAGTTGGGGTTATGGATATGCTGCGCTTCCATAAGTTTACGATTGGTTGGGCATGGTGTTCTGATTTTGGTTCACCGGAAAATCCAGAGGAGTTTAAGGCGCTGTATGCCTATTCTCCGTTACACAATCTCAAGCCAGGAACGGCTTATCCAGCCACATTAATTACGACGGCGGATCATGATGACCGCGTGGTTCCAGCCCATAGTTTCAAGTTTGCAGCAGCGTTACAAGCGGCACATTCTGGGGATAATCCGGTCTTAATTCGCATTGAAACAAAGGCGGGTCATGGTGCGGGAAAACCAACGGCTAAGATTATTGAAGAGATTGCCGATAAGTGGGCATTTTTGCTGCGAGTCATGGATTTTTAGTCTCGAATGACGAATGACAAAGGACAACGGACGAATGACTAACAATAAGCACTGATATCTTCCCCACATTGATCAGCCAAGTAGCATAGGGCGCGAAAGCGGAGGCTAACGAATTCATCATAGAAAGGATTGAGTTTGCACAAGGGAGGAATGTGAGCAACCCGCCGCCCAAAGAAACAGATATCGCGTTCAAAGGGACATTGGGCGGGAATCATTTTGCAGAATAATCTAGCTTTGGTGGGGTTGTGAATTTCGATGTTCTCTAACCATTGCTTGATGGTTTGCAGTGGCTTGATGGGTTGTTGGGGCGAGGTGGGAGGGGTGATGGGGTTTGTCTTGGCTTCAACAGGGGTGGTATTGATCAGTCCGTTTTGGTAGGTGGTATACATGGTTTGATTTGCTCCGTATGTGTGGTTTATTTGTCTCTATTCATAATTTAACCCAATTTAGCGATAGCGCAAATATAAAAAACTATTATCATTGATTAGCTCTGCTTGTAGGCATCGTCCTGTTGGGGGCAGATTGGCGGCGGGGGAAGCGGGGGAAGCGGGGAAGCCGGGGAAGCTGAGGGAAGCTGAGGGAGCAGGGGAAGCTGAGAGAGCAATGATACATTTTCCCTGATAGCGGTGTAAGGGTATGAATTAAAAGTTGGGCGAGTCGCCAACTTTAAGTGTTTATAACTTTAAGTGTTTATATTTCCGTGGAATATTGTACTGATCGCAACACTTTATAATAGTAGTTATTAAGCTAGGGTGCGCGATGAGGATGTTAACGTTACCAGTACCTGTTGCTTGTCAGCGTTAGAACAACTGAGAACTGAAGCTAAAAGATGATTCAGAATACCGGACTAGATGCGAGATGTTCTTGGTCAAATCTGGCGCTGTTGGCGTGGTAAAGGATTAAGTTTTAATCCTTCGCTTCGCTCAAGAACAGGGTTTTGATAATAAGGATAATTCGCAATGAGACAACTCTACAGCAAATCTTGGTTCATTGGCGCGATCGCGACTGGATTAATGAGTACCTTGGCAACGTCTGTGCAAGCTCAGGATATCTTTGATAATCGGGCTGTGCAATTCCCAGAGGATACGATTGTGGAATTTGAATTCCTGCAATCTCATGGATCATACCAAGCCGCGCTTGGTGTACGGAATGAAACAACCGGGGAAGAAACGATTCTGTTTCAGGAAGTCAAACCCTATGATGCTTTTGGCACAAACCAGCCGATACAAACCTCTCCTGGTCAAAATGATCTGGGAACGCAAGCGGATTTTGTCGGAACAGTTGAGGGGGGAACGATATCAAATCAATTCAACGAGTTTATGTTTAAAGCCAATAACCGCTATGTTTTCTTTCTCGAATCGGTAAGTCCTACGGGTCAAACCCGACGCCGTATTGTTTCGACCCAAAACTTGGCTCAGTTTAATGGTCGTTTGGACGGGGGGAGAAAGGGTAATATTACAGGAAGTCGCGTGTCTTGGGAAGATGGAGGACGGGTAGAGGTTGGCAATGATGATGATTTCGATGATTTTGTGATTGAGGCAGGGGGATATTTAATTGATTTGAATTGTCCACCGATTCGGTAATCTTAAGTTTATTTGACGGATGCCTGAGTGACGGTTCCAGATGTAGTCGGCTACCTCTGGAACGTCCCCATCTCCCTTATCCTCCTGAGAGAAGCGAAAGAACAGCGGTGCAGGGTACGTCACGATCATTCCTGCACCCTGCACTCCCAAATTCAGCCAGATTGCGGAACTTGAGTGACCTGAAATCAGCCTTATGACGATATTTTGCCGCTCAGAGTAAATGTTATAATACCTAAAAGCTAGAGAGCCATAGTAGGTATAGGTTGTTATGAGTACAGTGTTAGTCGTAGAGGACGATCTCACCCAACAACATTTGCTCTCTAAGCTGCTTGAGCGTGTAGGGCTGACAGTGATTGTGGCTGGGGATGGGGTGGAGGCGCTGGAGAAAATTCAGCAATTTCACCCAAATTTGGTGATTTTGGATATTGTCCTTCCCCGGATGAATGGCTATGAAGTCTGTCGTCGTCTGAAATCGGAACCTGAGACTGAGAATATTCCGGTGTTAATGTGTTCGGCGAAAAAAGAGGATTTTGACCGCTACTGGGGAATGAAGCAAGGGGCGGATGCTTACTTAGCCAAGCCTTGTCATCCCCAAGAAATTGTCGAGACTGTAAAGAAATTATTAAAGTCCCATCATCAAGCGGCAAGCTGATTGACCGTCTTTTAAGTTAAAAGAGATCAAATCCCCCAAATCGCGAGCGAGACGCTCCCACTACAATCTAACACTCACACCTAATACCTCACTACCTACCCTCACCGCTAGACTTAAGCTGTTGGGCATTTAAACCTTAATGTCAATAAGGGTGAAAGCCTTGTAGTGCGTTAAGCGAAGCCATGCCGTAGGCTTTGCATCTTGCTCGCTACTAATACCCAATTTAAATGCATAACAGCTTATACCCTCTGCCCTCTGTCTTGTTTCCATGAACGTGTCAGGATTCAACCGAACTTGATAGAATTTTTGCCCATTATAGCACTACGAAGATACGTTGGGACATTTCCCTATTGCCTGTTGCTTTTTCACTTAATGTTATTGTCCTAACCCCTTCGTTAATTATTAGGACGAAATCTGTCAAAATAGATTCAGTAGACGTTCCCATCAATGCCGTTATGCCCCCAACCCACATCCGATTTGATTGGGCGATTAAAAAATTACTGAGAAACAAAGCCAATTATGGTGTTTTGGCAGGTTTCTTGAGTGAGTTGTTGAGGAAACCAATTACGATTCAATCAATACTCGAAGGTGAAAGCAATCAACAAGCCGAGGATGACAAGCTAAATCGAGTCGATATTCTCGCGGAAAATGACCGGGGAGAATTAATTCTCATTGAAGTGCAAAACAGTACAGAGCAAGATTATTTTCATCGGATGCTCTACGGCACATCCAGATTAATTACCGACTTTCTGGAAAAAGGAGAACCTTACGGGAACGTCAAAAAAGTCTATTCAGTGAATATCGTCTACTTTTCTTTGGGACAGGGAGATGATTATATTTACCACGGGACATTAGAGTTTCGGGGGCTTCATTTAGATGATAAATTAGGTCTATCAATTAATCAGCGAAAGTTGTTTAATAGTCAAGATGTTTATGAGATTTTCCCGGAGTATTATGTGATTAAAGTCAACAACTTTAATGAGGTGGCTTCCGATACCCTAGATGAATGGATATATTTCCTGAAAAAGAGCCAAATTAAAGAAGAATTTACAGCCCAAGGGTTAGCGGAAGCGAAGGAAAATTTGCTTGTAGATAGCTTGAGTGAAGCAGAAAGAGCCAACTACCTGAGATTTATGGAAAATCGGCGCTACGAAATCAGTCTAATCGAAAGTTCACGCTCAGAGGGAAGATTGGAGGGTCTTGAAGAGGGACTCAAGGAGGGCATGGAGCAAGGTAAACAGCAGGAAAAGGTTAACATAGCCAGACTCTTAAAACAACAAGGGACTGATCTTGATACCATCACAGCAGCAACCGGACTGACTAGGGAAGAGATTGAGGAACTATGAACCAGCCCATCATTCAAGTCGATGCCTTCACCTGTACCCCGTTTACGGGTAATCCAGCCGCTGTCTGTGTTTTGTCGGCTCCCCAACCGGATAGCTGGATGCAGAATGTGGCACAGGAGATGAATCTGTCTGAAACTGCCTTTTTGGTTCCGCAAGAGGATGGGTTTAATCTGCGTTGGTTTACGCCGACAGTAGAAGTCCCTCTTTGTGGTCACGCTACCTTAGCTAGCGCCCATGTTTTGTGGTCAGAGGGTCATCTGTCCCCGGAGAAACCCGCCCGTTTTTATACCAAAAGCGGGATACTCATCGCCCAGCGTCAGGGTGAATGGATTGAGTTAGACTTCCCGGTGAATCATTCCCAACCCACAACAGTCCCCCCAAACCTTGCGTCAGCGTTAGGCGTACCGATTCAGTCCGTTTGGCAGAATTCTTTGGGCTATTTGGTGGAAGTGGAATCGGAAGAGATGGTGCGACATCTACAGCCCAATTTTGGCTTACTCAAAACTTTACCGATATCTGATGTTATTGTTACCAGTCGGACTGATTCGGGTTCGGAGTATGATTTTGTCTCTCGTTTCTTTGCACCGGGGTTAGGGATTGACGAAGATCCGGTGACGGGTGCAGCCCATTGTTGTCTAGCACCGTTCTGGCGCGATCGCATCCGTAAAAATGAGTTCTTAGCCTATCAAGCCTCTCATCGAGGCGGGGTAGTCAAGGTACGTTATACCGGGAGCGTTGGCGGAGCCTGTTCCGAAGGAACGTATCGCGTCATTCTGGGCGGACAAGCGGTTACTGTGATGCGGGGGGAATTGACGGAGTAATGCAGAATCAGTAGCGAGCAAGATGCTATAGCACTACGCACACACGTTAGGACAAAAGAAGAAAAATTTAAATCGCTCAACACCTCGGCTTACCTCGACTTCGCTCGGTAACACGCTCGGTGTTGACCCTGAGCGAAGTCGAAGGGTCAATCCCTTGATGAGTCAGTGTTTTTCTTCACTATTGCCCATTCCCTATTGCCCATTGCCTAGCGCGTAGCGCTATATTGCCTATTGCCTAGCGCTATATAAAGGAGAAGGCGCTTCTGCTTCCTGTTGCACTTGCAAAAAATCGCACAGAATCTTAGCCACTAAATCCGCCACGCCAAATCTCTTTTTATAGACTTCTAAATGAGCGTGGGGAATTGCTTCAAAGAGGAGGCGCTGTTGGGGAAATAGAATCCGCTCAAAGTACCAATTGGGAATATCGGTGATCCGAATGATCTGAATCTGTTTACTGGTATTTGTATAGTAGCAGAGAACTCGATTGGTGTATTCAGTCGGTAAGGAATTAAACATGGGAAGTGATACCACAGGAAGGAACTAATTATCGATGCATTAAGCCACAGTCCACCCCATCGAGGTGTTCAGCATAGGTGGCAAAGGGGGAAATGCCTAAAGGACAAGCTTTCCATTTTCCCTGTACAGCCACGCCTAGCTGTTGGCAGTGACCTCCCCAGCCTTTTTGGGGTTGATAGTGACCACAATGACGACAGATTGATACTGAAAAGTTGATGGTTCTCATGATTTGATTAGAATGGGTTGATTAAAAAATAATTCAATGAAAGCAGAAGGGAAAGAAGAGTATTGCCTATTGCCTATTGCCTATTGCCTATTGCCTATTCCCTATTCCCTATTCCCTATTCCCTATTCTCGAAATTGAAACCGTGGTAGGTATCTGACAATAAACAATTCATGCCTTCACGAATATACGATTCCAGGTGTAATCGCATCTCCAACGAATAATAGGGAAATGTATGCTTACTGCACAGTTTTTTGCCTTGTTTAACCGCAACAGCCTGGGGATCATTCGATAGTTTACACAAAACGTAGCATAGTAAGTCCTGGCGTAGGTTGGCACAGGTAAAAAAAATTCGGCAAAACTTGTTCGGATAAGCGTCTAAGGCGTTTTCAATTTCTTCTTGAATGACTTTCAAGAGGCGGGTTTCAACTGGCAAATTTTTGCTCATGGTTATAATTTCCAAATCAATTTAGGTGTTTAGGTTGTCACACAAGTCAAGGACATCGATTCAGTCGTTGAACTTTAACCCCAAAATTGTCTTGAATAGACACAGCATTTCCTGTCTATAAGTAGTCGGACAAAATTAAGGTTAACGATGGGAGTCGTCATACTCGCTTCCCGAAAAGAAGTAAGCTAAGTCTATCACAGCTTACAGCGTCCAGAATTTATGTCCAGGACTTTACTTACTAGATATCTTGTCATTCCTAACGGTAGTTATCTGAATCAATGGAAGACGTGTTTGGAGAACTTGAGCCAGTTGGTTGGGAATTCGGACAAAAATTGAAATGGGTTAATTAAATGAAAAATGATTTGGTTATAAAAACGGTAAAAGGATACTGTCGTTTTAGCCCTATTACCTCATGTTTAAACAGAAATCAATGCCATAATTCCAGAGACAACTGACTCAGGTTCAGCCAAGGCTCAAGCCATATTATCTTCAGAAATGGTTAGGGTGTTGAATCATTTGCAGATGCTCTAACTGTTGATCGTCGCTCAGGTATCCCTGGGAGTCTTCCAGGAGTTTGAGGAAAATCTTGATCAGGAGCATTTGCTCTTCTAGCTCTTGGGAGATTTTATAGGTAAATCTATATTTTAAGTGACTCAAGTTAGTTTGGGGCGAGTCAGTGAGTCTTACCTGTTGCAATAGTTCCATTTTCTGAAAACCTACCTTCTCATTTTTCAAAAGCTTGTAAACTTGTAATTCTTATCTATTTCATAGACTACATGATCCCCGGAGTTCGTCAAAGTTTTTGTTGATTTGAGTTTGTATGATTTAAATCAGAAAGGTTGGAGTTTGTACTTTTTTGCATAACTTAATTATTGGCTTGTTTTTTTTAATGAATATAACAAGGTGATACTTTAGGTAAACTTATGCTAGGCTCTAGTTTGAGAAGCTTTATCCTAGTCTATAGGGTGATATATCAACATCGCGTTGAGATTTATGGTCAATATGTATAAGTTGGTATGATTTAGTGTGTATGCGATCGCGGAATCGGTATTCGAGAAGGTTGAGGTGTAATATGGGTAAACGATCGCTTTCGGCAAATGCACAGGGTATCGTCCAAGCCAAAGAAGCCATGGCGCGGAAACAGTGGACTCATGAGGTACTGGCGAAAAAGGTAGGTATTAAGACTCGCCTATCCATCGGTAAATTTTTGGGGGGTTGTCCCGTTGAGCGACGGATTTTCATTGAGATTTGCTTGCAACTGGATTTATCCTGGCAAGAGGTGGCGACTCAGGTTCCAGAGGAGAGGCTATCCCCAGGGATGAATCCTTCGGCAAATCAGCCTGTTGAACTCAATGCCTTAGTTGCAGAGGTTCGTGCTTGCTGCCAGGATCAGATTCAGACTCAATTGGATACCGTGCCGTTATGGGATTTGCCGAAACCAATTTCCCTAGGGGATATTTATATTGATGTGGAGGTTTGGCAAAATATCCCCAACCGATGCTGGTTCGACTTGGCAGATTGGCGGCGACATTTTCAGGTGAATCGGGAGAGGGGTTATGAGTTGAGTCCGGATGGAACCTCTCCGGAACGAGAGTTGGCAATGGCGGTATTGGCTAGACAAACCCACCTGATTATAGGGGGAAACCGGGAACGGGTAAAACTACGTTTTTGCAGTATGTGGCGACTCAGTGTATTCACGGTAAATTTGCGGTGGATCAGGTGCCGATTTATATTGAATTGAGGGATTTGGTGCAAGATGCCAATACTCTAAGCTTACTGGATTATATCTGCCAAGAGTTTAGCGATCGCGGTGTCTCTGGGGAAACGGTGAAAACCTTACTCCAGGAGGGGAAACTGCTGATTTTGCTAGATGGCTGGGATGAAATCTCCCCGTTGAGGCGTTTTTCCCTATTCAACAAACTGCGTTGGTTCTGTAATCGTTATGCTAAAAATCGCTATGTGATCACCTGTCGCACTGGGGTGGAATTGTATCGGTTTGGCGGATTTACTGAGGTGGAACTTGCCGATTGGACGTTGACTCAAATTAGTCATTTTGCCCGGAAGTACTTTGTGGCTTTGGCTGGTGTTAATTGGGAGAGGGGGTTAGCGAAAGCGACTGAGTTTGGGGTACAACTGGAGTATCCGGAAAACCGGACGATTCAGGACATGGCGAAAACCCCTCTATTACTTAGTTTCATCTGCCATGTCTTCCAATCCCAAGCCCGTTTTCCTCGCCAACAGGCTAGATTTTATCAGGAAGGATTGGATATTCTGCTCCAGAAATGGGATCACTCGAAAGGGGTTGAGCGAGATTCCCCTGAACAACCGTTGGCTTTGGTGAATCGGTTGAAGCTGTTGGAGCATCTGGGTTCCGTTACGTTGACTCAACAGCAGTATTGCTTGAGCCAATCTCAGGTGGAACACTATATTGGCGACTATCTGCGAACAATCCCAGATTATCAGGAGGTTGATCCGGTTGGCTTACAGATACAGAGTCAAGGGGTTTTAAAAGCGATTGAATGTCACCATGGAGTATTGGTGGAGCGATCGCGGCGAGTTTATTCTTTTGCTAATTTGAGTCTTCAGCAATACTTCACCGCTAGAGAGTTTACCACGAAAACGAATCAGAACCCTGACGCGATCGCGGAATTAGTGACGCACTTGACCGAACAATCCTGGCGAGAGGTATTTTTATTCACCGTCACCCTATTGCGTCACCCTGAACAATTAATCCAGGCGATGAAACAAGGGGTGGATCAGTTATTGATACCGGATCTGCGATTAGGGCAATTCGTGAACTGGATAGATCATCAATCGGAATCTAGCCCATTATCCTACAAGTCAGCCGCCGTGCGTGCCTTTGATTTTGTCCTGGCTTTAATTTTGGATCAGGCGTTAGCCCAGACACTCGATTCCTATCGGCTTGAGCAACCTTTGCAAGCGCCACCGTTACAACAATTACCCTCTTGCTTATCCTTACCCCAAAAGTTGGACGTTGAGTTTATATTACCGGAGGCGTTAGCGTTTAAGGTGGCGGATTATTTGCCCCCAACGTCTTTACCGCTGCCGTTATACCGATCGTTAATCCTGAACGCTACCTTGAATTATAGTCTCGCATTTAACCTAGCCCTTAACCCTGAGCATCTGGGTCAATTAGTGCGATCGCTCAATACTTTACTCCATCCCATGTTTGAGTGTCAATCTAACCTGGAGATGTTGAACCAATGGTGGTTTAATCATCGTCACTCTTGGATCAGACGAGTTGGCTTTTTAATGGGACAACATGACCAAGGGGAACATGATTGGCAGTTTAGCAGCAACCAGACGCGATCGCTGTGGGATTATTATGACGCTAATCAATTATTAGTGGATTGTCTAACCATCGCTGATGATCTCGATACTCAGGTGCAGCAAAACATTCAGGAGGAGTTATTTGTGTATCGGGAATAGGAAGATGGGGTGATGGGGTGAGGGGTGATGATTTAACCGTGAGTCAGGGCGGGTTTTGTACCAACGTTACTATCAATCGCGATAAGTGATTCCCTAAACCCGCCCCTACTATCTCACGCCTAATAACTGTGCCACAATGGGCAAAACCGCATTCGCGCGATCGCTATCTATTTCTTCCTCCCCTATCCCCGGTGTTTCAACCGAGGTTCCCCGTTTGACTCGTTCACCGATTTGGCGACGTTCAGCCGTAGAAAAGCTGGCAAAGGTGCGACGTAATAAGGGTAATATCTCGGTAAAGGTTTCCCCCGGAAGCTGAGTAATCCAATCATCAATTATCTGCCACAAGGTATGGTCATGTACGAGTAACAATCCACTCCCCTGCAAAAACCCTTCAATCCAAGCCGCCGCTTGGGGAGGTTCACTAGCTTGAGACAGAGCAAATTCTAACCGACGGGAGGCGTCATTTCCCTTAAATACCCCAGCATCTAATAATAATCGACAACTTCGACCCGCGAGTAACCCATGCAGGTTGGCTTGATCTGCTAGTTGCCATAATACCTGTTGCCAGGATTGTTTATACTCCGAATTATTTAACAGGGAAATCGCGTAATTCATTTGTTGGATACGCTGATCGATATGCTGCGCCGCTTCATCATCCAGAGACGCACAAGCTAGAGGTAAACCCAGACAAATCCGCGTCACCAATCCATCCACCACTGAGGTAATCATCCGAGTATCGGTTTGGCGGACATTGCCATAGCGTAATACCTGCGCCAATGGGGGTAACGCCTCCATTAATTGGGCGACATCTCGATTCAGGGTGGCTTCAGTTTGTAGGCGATGCATCACTTCGGGTAACGCATCGGGTAAGTTTGCCAATAAAACAGTTTCGACTAACTGAGTCAAACTGGGTAAAGCTTGAGCCTGTTGTGCCTGATTCCGGGCATAAGCCGTCGCTGCTGCATCAATCGTATTCCCCCAAATTCCGGCTTCGATGAGTTTAACCGCAAATTCAGGATGCCATTGCAGCCGCCATCCTTCTTTAAAGGTTCCTTTTCCCCTTGTCGATTGTCGTATCCCCCAAGGAATACCGAGTAAATCCAGACGATGGAGTAAATGCGATCGCGCTAAGTCGTTCGTTTTGCGTAAATCGAGTTCATACTGTTTCTCGGTGGGATTAGCGGGGAGGCGTAAGCGTTTCTGCTGCTGCTGTAAATCTCGTTGTAAGGGAACCATGGGCGTCTCATCGGGAACTTCTCCCAATCGTTCACCCACAATCAGTTGGTCTTGAATTAACCGCATCGGCAGATCACTGCCAAAGCAGAGAACGGTTTGCGTCGCTTCATTTAACTCAAGCAAACCCGGTAACGCGCGATCGCGCAATGCTGCCAAAGATTCCGCCAACCGTACCGCTTCAATCATAAGGGCAGATGAGGCATCTAAATCTTCCTGACGCAATAACCGCGCCACCTTAATTAACCACCGAATCGCGATCGCTGATTGTTGATGGTTGAGTTTTGATATATGTCCTGACGTATCTGTAGGGGCGGGTTTAGGGACTTTCTTGTCGCGATTGATAGTAACGTTTGTACAAAACCCGCCCAAATGACCAAATTTTGATGGTGTAGGGGCGGGTTTAGGGACTCTCTGGTCGCGATTGATAGTAACGTTAGTACAAAACCCGCCCTGACTCAGGGTTGAGTCATCTCCCCCATCTCCCCCAGCTCCCCCATCCTGATAACAATCCCACAAATGACCATACCAACCCGGCGATTCAATCCCCGCCCCATAGCCACTCTTAAATGCCAGTCGCCCATAAGTCCACGGTATCCAAGTAGCTTCCACTTTCGTTTTCGCCAATCCCTTAAGCAACGCATTATCCGCTTTCGCCGCAGGCATATCCACCAATGCAGGAGCGTGCCATGCACCACAGACAACAGCAATGCGTTGAAATCCTTCTTTTTTCGCCGCCCGAATCTGTTTCCGCATATAGGCTTCCCGTTGCGCTTCCCTCGGATCATCTCTGGGGGGTACATCCTGACGCAACGCCGTCATTGCTTCTAAAATCGCCTCAAATACATCTGTACTCTCCTGGCGATGTTCAACTAACTGTTCCCACCAGCGTTCCCCATCACTATACCCAGCAATTCTTGCTAAATAACCCAAAGGATCATAGTAAATCTCATCCTCTTCTCCAGCTCCCTCTGCTCCCTCTGCTCCCTCTGCTCCCTCTGCTTCCTCTGCTTCCTCTGCTCCCCCAGCTTCCCCTGCCAACTGATGCACCAAGGGCAAATCCATAAACCGCACTGGAATCCCTTGAGTTAAGGCATAATCAATCCCTTGCCATTCTGGGGAAAAAATAGCAAAAGGATAATACACTGCTTGTTGGGGTTGGTCGGGTCTATAAACCAATAACGCCACAGGCGGTTGCATCTGGGGATGAGTAACCAAAGGCAGCATCCCATCCCCATCCGGGGGACCTTCAACCAAAAGGATATCCGGGTTGAGACTATGCAGAGCATGACAGAGCGATCGCGCACATCCGGGTCCATGATGACGTATGCCAAAGATATGGATGCTCATTTCTCAGTCTGACTCCCCTGCATATAGCGTTTTTTTTGTCAAATCAGCAACCGATGGCGTTGCCAAAATTATGTCATTGAGATTGACGTGTAATATTTGTAGTGCTTGATCCTTAAAACTGCCAGATTGTGGCGTAATCAGCTATTGGAGGATTTTTTGACTCAATTTATCGATAAAAGCGAATAAAAACCCAAAGTCTCATGTTTAATTTATCTTCACAAATCATACTACAGTCCCGGTACAACGGCAAGATAAGGGTTTCCAGTTGTTTTTTAGGTGTTCACATTCCTTAACAGAAAATGTATCATTTGCGTTACTTGACAGATTCAAAAGCTTAACCGACAGACTATCAAGTTTTACTTATACTGATGTTCGCTAAAAACAGACAAGAAATAAGGGGATGTAGGGAATTTAGGGGATGTAGGGGATGTAGGGGATGTAGGGGATGTAGGGGATGTAGGGGCGAGTCGCTGCATATCGTTACCGGGAAATCCCTCAATTATCTCGACTCGCCCCACTATCGTTACCGGGAAATCCATTATTTCGTTGAGGAATTCTCATCGTTAGTTCACCCGTTGGCACGAATAACGTGGTGGGTTACGGCGAAGCGCCAATTAAAGGTTTGTGTTGTGAATTAATTACCGCCTAACCCACCCTACGAATTACGGTTGATATGGGTCTATAGGACGGCACATTTTCCCATGATATAAAAGTACCTAAAATCTCCCGAAAAGTCAAGGGCTAATTCGTTTTTTTTTAACTGAGATTAAGATTAAGTTCTGCAAATAGTCTTCAAACGCTGACGAATGACGAATGATGAATGACATAAGACAAATGACCAGTTAACCCTCCCCCTGATCCCGCCGCACTCGGTAGTAAATCGCCTTCACATTAGGACCAAAGACAATTTCCTCTTCATTTTGCAGCTCATAGCTTTGGTGCTTTTGACCATTAATTAACAAGCCATTAGAACTTAATTTCCCTTTGAGATTGCCATCAACAATGCGATAGGCATCATGCCCATCCTCACCCTCTACTCGCATCAACGTGGCGTGGTGACGGGAGACAAACTGTGAGAACAGCCGAATATCACAATCATGTTCTCTGCCAATGGAATAGAGTTCACCGTCTAAAACAAACCGATGTCGTCCTCGGTCATCTTGAACAATGAGAACATGTCCCTCCGGAAAATCAGACGTATCAGAACTTACCGCATCGGTAGATGACTGATCCGATGAGGGTGGGGAATCGGGAGAAGGTTCTATGGGCAACATCTCACTTATGCTCAAGCAATACAGGTAATGGTAGCGACAGGAGTCGCCGACTGAAACAACTTGATCCTAAGATCCAACATCTCGGCAAGCGCGATACAGGTCTGTCCAGTCTTTGCGTTCTTTGACCACAGTTTCGAGATACTCGTTCCACACTAACGTATCTTGGATCGGATCTTTCACCACAGCACCCACCAATCCAGACGCAATATCCTTAGCGCTGAGGTGTCCATCGCCAAAATGGGCGGCTAGGGCTAACCCACTATTCACCACCGAAATTGCCTCGGCTGTACTCAGGGTACTACTAGGAGATTTTAGTTTAGTTTTACCATCGTCGCTGATACCGCTACGCAGTTCGCGGAAAATTGTCACCACCCGCCGGACTTCAGTTAAGGCGGGGGCTTGCACCGGGAGTTCTAAAGCACGTCCTAAGCTTTCGACTCGCTGTTGAACGATCTCGACTTCCTCTTCGATGGTTTTCGGTAATGGTAAGACAACAGTATTAAAGCGGCGTTTCAGGGCGCTAGACAAATCATTGACCCCCTTGTCGCGATTATTCGCTGTGGCGATAATATTAAAGCCTTTAATCGCTTGCACCTCATCCCCCAATTCGGGAATTGGTAGCATCTTTTCTGAGAGAATCGTAATTAGGGTATCTTGGACATCTGCCGGAATCCGAGTCAACTCTTCCACACGGGCAATTTTCCCCGCTTCCATCGCCACCATCAGCGGACTTGCCACTAACGCCTCCATCGAGGGACCGTCTGCCAGTAAGCGGGCATAGTTCCACCCATAGCGAATGGATTCTTCACTGGTGCCGGCTGTGCCTTGAATCAGTAACGTTGAATCCCCAGAAATAGCAGCAGCTAAATGTTCCGATACCCAAGACTTAGCGGTTCCCGGAATCCCCATCAGTAATAAGGCACGGTCTGTGGTGAGGGTAGCAACAGCTATTTCTATCAGTCTGCGATCGCCAATATACTTGGGCGATACCACAAACCCGTTCTCTAGTGTACCTCCCAATAGATACGTTGTGACTGCCCAGGGGGATAAATTCCAGTTCGGCGGGCGCTGGCGTTGATCTGCTTTTGCCAATTCCGCTAATTCTTCGGCAAACTGTTGTTCCGCATGTTCACGCAATAAAAAGTTTTGATTGTTTAGCTTTGCACGATTCACAGTTGTTTGTCCTGAAAAAGGCTCTTCCGTACCTGCTATACTAAACTAACTTTCTCCCTATTCGTCATTTGTCTTATGTCATTCGTCCTTTGTCATCCTCATGAAGCGCCAAGCAAGCTACGACCTTTGTCAGCCTTTGAGGACTATTTGCAAAACTTAGTGTCGCCTACAAAATTTATATTCAGGCAATTAAAGCCAATAGCTTAAAAGAGTAATAACTTATGACTAAGAAAAAATTTATTAGCCCAAAAATTGATTATGCCTTCAAAAAAATATTTGGCTCAGACCAAAGTGAAGACATTCTCATCAGCTTCTTAAATGCAATTGTCTACAATGGGAAAAGTGTCATTTCTAGTTTAACCATTGTCAACCCTTACAATCCTGGTCAAGTTGAAACCTTAAAAGATAGTTACTTGGATATCAGGGCTGTTCTAAACAGTGGAGAAATTGTCCTGATTGAAATGCAGGTCGCCCGGATAGCCGCTTTTTATAAACGAGTGACCTACAATCTCTGCAAAGCCTACGCTAATCAGTTGACATCAGGAGATTATTACCTGGAGATTACGCCAGTTATTGCCGTAACAATCACCGATTTTATTCTATTCAAAGAAAACCCTAAATGTATTCATCATTTTGTATTCAAAGACAAAGAAAGCTCATCGGAATATCCTGAACATGAATTGCAGCTAATTTTTGTAGAATTACCGAGATTTGTGAAAAAATTGCCAGAGTTACAGACATTAGCAGAGAAATGGATTTATTTTATGACGCAAGCTCAAGACTTAGAAGAAATTCCAGAAAGTTTGGCAGAAGTTACGGCAATAGAAAAAGCGTTAACGATAGCCAATCAAGCGAACCTGACACCAGCAGAAGCGGAGGAAGTCAGTCGTCGAGCCATGCAGTTGCGAGATGAGATAGGACGCATCAAATATGCTACCGAAGAAGCATCGAAGGAGGCGCGGGAAGAAGGTCGTCAAGAAGGTCGTCAAGAAGGTCGCCAAGAAGGTCGCATTACAGAAGCACGCGCTTTAGTCCTGCGTCTGCTGAACAAGCGGTTTCCAGACCAGACAGCGGAACTCAATAGCTTAGTAGAAGGTTTGTCTTTGTCAGCTTTAGAAGGGTTAAGCGATGCTATGTTTGAGTTGAATAATTGGCAGGATTTGTTAACGTTATTGGCAGAGATAAACCAATAAGTATAGCAACCGCTATAGCGGTTAGGACACATCATTTATGTAGAGACGCGCCATGGCGCGTCTCTACAATGGTGCCGAAAGTCCTAATCGATGTGTCTACTGCTATAATTAAACCAAGAAACCGTTGACGCTCAAATTTCTCTGCCCATTTCATAGCGTAAACTCAAAACTGCCAAGACTTCATCGATAATTTCTGTCCAATAGGAGGCTAAAGCTAACCGTTCGGGGACAATATTGCTGAAACGAGTCGAGAGTTCGGGGACAATATCAGGACTCATAAAATAGGCAAACTCTTTTAGTCCAGTAGACAGCGACCAATCGTAAGGATTATCCGTCTTCTTCAGATAGCGGCGCACACCGTCTAAAACAATCTCGGTTAGTTCTATACTCCAAGGAACATGGCAATGGGTTAATAGACTAAACGCCGGATGTTGGCTATTAAAGGGAACCTTACTGGATGGGAATAAATTCAGAAAAAAACAATCCCGTTGTTCAGCAGAGAGAACATCAATTAATCCAGAAATTAATTGATTCTGCCGGATTAAATAGCCCTTAAACGTACCATAAAACGGCAGTAAAGCCTCTGCCCAGTCCGGATTCTGTTGGCGCATCGTCGCCACCGCCCAGCCTTCAACCAAGGAATGATCCCATTCACTCCGTTTTGCCGCTTGTATCCATTCAGCCGGGGATTCTTCCTGAAGGTCTGACCACAGAAAAAGGGGAGTCGCGGCGACAATTTGTAAAATAATCCAGGCTTTATTACCTAATAACTGAGGCGGCTGTTTGCTATCAATACCATCTCTGGTTATCTCTTGGTCATTATCATCAGGGAGGATAAAATCTAGATGCAAACGGTTACGCTTGCGTCGAAATGTAATAGCGGATTGGATGCGTTGCTTCATCCGCTGACATAAAGCCGATTCCGGTAACTGTGCTAATAAATTAGCCGCTTGGCGTCGCACCTCTTGACGACGGTCATCCAGTGCAACCTCTAAAAATGCTTCATCCTCCAGGTTTAAGCCAATTTGCAGGGTGTCTAACAAGGCGATTCTGGCATCTGATGATGCTTGTTGCCACACAGTTACAAGTCGTTCCCGTGCTGAGGCGGGATGTTCATGCCGTAGATGTTGCAATAGAAGTCTGCGGGCGTCTAGACTTCCAGTTGTCCACGTTTGTTCGATATCCTCATCTCCCACATAATTCCAATCCGGATTATGGGCGGCTAACCACCGTCCCCGTTGACCTAAAACCGGGAGAATTGCAGGGCGTAACTGAGGTGAGGTGCGTCCAACTTCGAGTAACTCTGGCAAATAATAGTCGGGCACACGGTATCCGGCTGTAGCGGCGCTGGCTAACCATTCCGGTAACAGTTTTACCCGCTCTTTTTGTAGCATCAATTTCAGATAGTGGGCGGCGCGGGGACTACAGGGGGGTTTATCGTCAGGTGGACAGGGTTCGGGTAAAGGTTGATTATCGGTAATCGGGCGTTGTCCGGCGCGGTGATAGAGAGAAATTGCCCCAGCCGCGCTGAGTAATGTGGCTTCTGGGTCAGTAGAATTAAGTTGGCATAAAAGTTGACTGAGTGGGTTAGTGGCTGGAGTAAGGGTGAGAGTTCGTCTCTCTGTGCCAACTAAGGCGGTGGTGATTACGTCTTGCCAGAGACTCATTGAGGCTTTACCGAAGATAGGATATTAAACCGATTTTAATCGAACAGGTTCTTCTGAATTGATTACTCTATTACTGTTAGTTAACCCTTCTACCCTTTTACTCTAAAATTCCCACTAAAATATTTACTAACTCTCTCAAATCATCGGGCAACGTATAAGACCCAATATCTCTTATAATTGTTAACGTACTTCGCTCTAACTTACCAAAAACCCACAACTCCCCAATAGTCACCACTCCATACAACACCTCCGGTGATTCCTGGAGTATTGCCAACGCAATCAACTCCACCGCCAGTTGAGTGAACCCCCGCGTCAAATCATCCCGCTTCGCTTCAATAACAATTAATCCCATCTCCGACTCAATAAAATAATCTAAATTCCCCTGAAGTTGCTCATTAACCTTCAACGGGTACTCAATGCGTAGCAAACGGCGGCACATTACCGCCACTCGCGCCAACACTGGCGCAATCAAAATTTCCCGCTTGGCTGTTTCACTACTGAGAGTGACATAAGGAATCGTGTCTTCTAACTGCTGCTGTAACTCCGCAAGATACTCAATCTCACGAGTGGTTTTGGGTAAGTGAAGGCGCTGGCGTTCAAACTTATAGCCAAACTCTGCCAGGATTTCATCGGTATCATTGGGTAGCTCAAAGTAGGAACGAAAACTATAGCTGGTTCCCTCTTGCAAAATTTTGGGCTTAGACATAAATACTCCTGAGTTTTAGGTATTGTAGGTTGGGTAGAGCGATAGCAAAACCCAACAGGATTTAGGTTGAAGCCAGCAAACCTAACAAAATATAAGGCTAAAGCCTTTACTACGAACATTATCGAAACGCAATAAACTGCTCTTGGGAAAAAGCACTTAAGGGAAAAAAGTGATCACCATTCCATTCACCAAAGACGGTGATGGGATGTCCCCCACTCAGGGCAAATAACTGCCAACCCTCTGTAAATCTGGGGGTGAGGCGTAATACCTGGTTAGCATCGTCGCGCAATGCCCATCCTTGGTTATATTTCTGGGGAATAACTCCTTGTAAGCTGAGGGGAAATTGGTCTAACCAGGGTTGACAAGCTAACGCATTTGTGTATTGATTTAGAGCAGTTGCGATCGCGCTTTCCCCCTCCATTTCTGTAAACGGTATGGCTGGGGCGTGACGGGTTTTGACAATTGCCCGCAACGGATAAGCGCTGGCAAAGAATCCCAAATCGGCGTCGAGGAGAGTACCGGGGATGAGACTGGTATCTAGGGGTTGAGTATGATGGGCAAAGGTCAGGATTAGGGCAAATCGATGCGTCTGTTGTCCTTGTAACCATATCCGTTGCGCTTTCAGGTTATCTTGGTCTTCGATACACTGTCCTAAGATTAACCAGCGATCGCGGATAATCAAGGTAGCGGTTTCTTCTTTTTGCCCCCAACCAATCGCTGTGCGGATATCGGCTTGCCTGTCTGGGGGTAATGTTTCTAGGCGTTGAAATCCTTGCAGTAACAAATACAAGCGTCCCAACCGTGCCAAGAGGCGTTCTTGCCAACCCACCCCCGTATAAGGAATCCCTGACATCTCCTGTAACTGACGCGCCAATCCTGGGGCTTGAGCATCAATCATCCGGGCGGCTACCGTATCCCAAAAACTATAGTCTTTTTCCGGTAAGTTGGCTAATCCCTGACGGACTAAATCACGCAACCAACGGTCTAATTCTTGCACCCCGGCGGTAACATTTTCCTCCCGTTTGGCGGCGCGTTTGGCTTTAGCTGCGGGATCAGCAACGTTTTCTGATTTTTCTACCTTTTTCGCCTGTTTTTGACGGCGAGTGCTAATCCAATCGTTTACCCAATCAGGGGATTGATTTGGGTTAAACCTATCGGGTTGATTGGCAAAGAGTAATAAGAGTCCGAGTCCATGTTTGCAGGGAAATTTACGACTCGGACAACTGCATTTAAACGCCGTTTCACCTAAATCGATTTGGGTTTGATAGGGGTTACTTCCACTTCCTTGGCATTCTCCCCACACCGCCTCCTGATTTCGTCCCAATCCTTGCCATTTCGATAAACGTGCCAAGCCTTGACCATTTTGGGCAGACTTAGCATCGGGGGCGAGTGCGAGGATTTGTTCCGGAGTCCAGGTAATAGGCATATTAATCGGATTGATTCTGGGTTAAATCAAGATTGCGAATAGTCCGATTGATCAAGCTGAGATAGTCAAACTCTACGGCAAAACCCTTTTATCCTTCCACTGATTCCGCCACGGGCAAGATTATCGTAAACGTGGTTCCTGCGCCAACTTCACTCTCAACCTCCACTCTACCTTGATGCAATTCTACACATTCTTTCACAATCACTAATCCCAAGCCCACACCAGGAGTAATACCGATATTACTGGCGCGATAGAATGCTTTGAATAATTTTCCCTGATCATCCGGGGGAATACCAATGCCTTCGTCAGCAACCCGCAGCCGTATTTCCTGGGCTTGAGGACTGATTTCTACCTCAATTAATCCTCCCTCTGGAGAATATTTGATCGCATTAGACAATAAGTTATCGAGAATGAGTCGGAGTAGGTTGCCATCTAAAACAACGCGATCGCACTCACTCGGGCAGATCAGATTCAGGCTATGTTTTCCGGCGGATTTGGGACGAACCGCTTCAATCACCTCGCCCACAATTTCCTCAATATTAACCAAAGTGGGATTAAATTCTAGGGCTTGCGTTTCGGCTTGCTCAATGAAAATCATATCGTTGACTAGATTCGTCAGATGCTCAACTGACTGTTTAACCCGTTGGAAATGGGTTTGTTTTTTCTCCGGCGTCAAGCGATCGCTATATCTTTGTAACATTTCCGTAGACGACAAGATTGTCGTCAGGGGAGTCCGGTACTCATGAGACACGGTAGCAACAATTCGAGATTTTAATTGGCTCAATTCTCGTTCTCTAGCTAGCGCTACCCGTAACTCTTCTTCTAGCTGCTGGCGTCGGGCAATTTCGGCTTCTAGTTGTTGGTTCTGCTGTCTTAATTGGGCTGTACTTTCAGCGACTCTTTGTTCTAAGTCGGCATTAGTCCGCTTGAGCAAAGCTTGGATTTGTCGTTGCTCGATGACATCATGAAACACCAATACAGCTCCCAGAATCTTTTCGCTATCATTCTTAATGGGAGCCGCACTATCATCAATGGGAATTTCCTCACCCTCTTTATCAATCAGCAGTGTATGGTTTTCTATAGTTACAGTTTTACCTGTTTGTAGAGACACAGTGACTGGGTTCGGAATGGCTTCTCGTGTCGTTTCATTAATAGTTAGAAAGATTTGATTCAAATCTTGACCTAAGGCGTCTTGTTGCGTCCATTTGGTTAGCGCCTCAGCAACTGGATTCATAAACGTGATCGCCCGTTGCGGATCAGTGGTAATAACTGCATCACCGATACTTTTTAGCGTCGTAGCTAACCATTGCTCTCGCTCCCGAAGCTGTTGCTCCATTTTATGTTTGTAGAGCGCTACTTCAATCGTGGTTGCTAAATCTTTGGATTCAAAAGGCTTGAGCAAATAACCATAGGGTTCGGTGAGTTTAGCCCGCTCCAGCGTCTCCTCATCATTATAGGCAGTCAGATAGACAACGGGGAGTTGAAACTGCTGGCGCATTTGAGCCGCCGCTTCAATTCCATCGATTTTACCTTTGAGCCGAATATCCATCAACACCAAGTCGGGAGGATTTTGAGAAATTCCCGCGATCGCGGCTTCGGCAGATGTCACATTGGCGGTTACAGTATATCCGAGGGCTTCCAATCGATTTTGAATGCTGAGGGCGACAACTCGCTCATCTTCAACAACTAAAATTTTCGCTTTAACCATTTGTTTAATTTAGAAATAAAAATACACAATAAAAGAAAGTCCAATGATTAAGACAGACGTGCTAGGGCAAGAAGGCAGAAATAACTGAACAGCTAATATCTCCCCCCGCTTCCCCTGCTCCCTCTGCTCCCCCTGCTTCATCGTATCTACGAAGCTGCTCAAGTATTTTTGCCAAGCTGCACTAGGGCATGTCTTTACAGTTTAGTTCAAACTTTCGATCGGAAAACTAATATTCACTTCGGTTCCCTTATCCAGATTAAAGCTGAGATCACCCTCCAATTGTTCAGTCAGAACCTTAATTAACTGTAAGCCTAATGACTTAGGATTAGCAAATTCCATATCCGGTGGAAATCCAACGCCGTTATCTTTGACCGTTAGGTGACATCGATCCTCAGATTCTGCGGTCAGGATCACCTCAATCGTCCCTTCTTGACCATTTGGAAAGGCATATTTGAGCGCGTTAGACACTAATTCACTAATAATTAAACCACAGGGAATAGCAGCATCAATCGTTAAATCAACCTCATGAATATGAAATTCCAAATTAACTTGGTTATATTCAAAAATATAGATCTGAAACAAATAACTGGTCAAGTTCTCAATGTACTCGGCAAAATTAATCCGGGCAAAATCTTGAGACTGATACAATTTCTCATGCACCAACGCCATTGACTTCACCCGATTCTGACTTTCCTGGAACAGTTCCACCGTTGTTGGATCAGTAATGTACTGAGATTGTAAATCCAAAAGACTGGAAATCACCTGCAAATTATTTTTCACCCGATGGTGAATTTCCTGGAGCAAGACTTCTTTTTCCCGCAAAGAGGCTTGAATTTGGATTTCAGCCTGCTTGCGCTCCGTGATATCCAGATTAATTCCCATCATCCGCACAGGCTGACTGGTTTCATCGTAAAATACCTGAGATTTGCTTTCCACCCAACGCAGATTCCCATCGGTTCTGATAATCCGAAATTCAATATCATAGCAATCTTCCTGCTCATCAATCGCTCGTCGATCCGCTTGGTGAACGCGATCGCGATCCTCAGGATGAACCATTTCCAGAAACGTTTTGTAGCTAATCTGTGTAGTTTTGGCATCTAACCCATACAGGTGTTGCAGGTGATAGGAACAGCTAATTTGTTCCGTCTCCAGATTTCTATCCCAGAATCCCATACGCGCCGCATCTAGGGCTAACCGTAATTGTTCTTCACGCTGACGTAACTGTTCTTCAGCCAGCTTACGTTCTGTCACATCTAGGTTCAATCCAATTGTCCAGATAGGCTGATCAGTTTTGTCATAAATAATCTGACCTTTGCTTTGAATCCAGCGCACAATCTGATCGGGCCAAATAATCCGATATTCAAGGTCATAATCCTCTCCGGTTTGAATCGCCCATTCCATGCTTTGCTTAACCAGTTCTTGGTCTTCCGGGTGAACCTTTTCTAAAAAGGTTTTGTAGGGAATTTCTGGACGATCAAATGCCAATCCATAGAGTTGTTCCAAGCGATAAGACCAAGTAATCATTCCGGTTTGCAAATTCCAATCCCACTTTGCCATCTGTGCGGCATCGAGGGCTAGACGTAAGCGGGCTTCACTTTGTTGTAAGAGATCCTCTGCCAGTTTACGGGCGGTGATATCGGTACTCACACCGAGGACTTGAGTCACCTGTCCATCTGGAGCCACCAACGGAGTTTTAATGGTTTGATACCAGCGAATTTTACCGTTTTGATCCCAGGAAAACTCTTCAGGAATGAATTTCGGCTGTAAGGTGGTCAATATCTCTTGATCTTCAGCCATGAAGCGTTCCACATCTGCTGCATCATGATGGATTTGGGCGGTTGTTTTTCCCAACACTTCCTCAACAGGAATCCCCCGATGTTCGGCAAACCTGCGATTGGCTAAAATATACTGACCGTCTTGGTCTTTGACATAAATGATATTGGGGTTGGTGTCAATGATTGTTTGCAGGAAGTCTTTTTGGTTCTGCAAGGCTTGCTGGGCTTTTTGGCTCTGAGTGACATCAATGCCCACACAAACAATATTGGTTCCTTGCTGATATTTTTGAGCGGCAATTAGATGATAGTGATGGGAACCCTTGATGTTAATTTCCAGGATATTTTGGTCAGTTTGAGCCGCACTCGCGATAAACTGTTCAATATAGTTGACAAACGTCGGATTACTATTGAGAAAACCGAGGGGTTGACCGACAAAGTCGTCCGGTGACAGGTTGAACATATCTGCCAAAAATTGATTAACTCCCAGATATCGTCCTTGGCGACTCATCCAGGAGACGCAACCGGGTACTGCATCCAAAACCGCTTGCAGTTGCTCCTTGGCTTGTTGTAATTGTATCTCTATGGTTTGACGGTGAGTAATTTCGTGCTGGAGGCGGGTATTCGTTTGTTCGAGTTCGGCGGTGCGTTCACTAACCCGTTGTTCCAAATGGAGATGAGCCTGTTGCAACAGGACTTCTGCTTGTTTGCGATCGCTAATATCTTGAATCAGAGCGATCGTGTACTCAGATAACCCATTCGCGCCACGAACGGCTGACGCCGACACATGCACCCAGACTACATGACCTTGCTGATGAATATAGCGTTTTTCGGTGTTTATGTGAGTGATTTCCCCGGTGATCAGTTTATGTAAGTCTTGATAGCACTGGGTTATCTCATCGGGATGGATAAACAGATGGAACGGCTGATTTAATAATTGGTTAGCCCTGTAACCGAGGATATCTTGCAGCGCCTGATTGGTATGCAGAACCCGCCCTTGAGTATTGGCGATCGCCATCCCAATGGGTGCCAACTCAAATACCGTGCGGAAACGGGCTTCACTCTCCCGCACCGCTTGTTGAGCCTGGTGAATGTCGGTAATATCGCGGCACACGCTGAGGACAAATTCAACGGAACCATCCGGGGCAAATTCGGGAACCAGACGCGATTGATAATACCGTTGTCCATGGGGAGTCAAGAACGTGAATTCACTCTCATTTTCCTCACCCGTTTGCAACACCGTTTGTAAGGAGTCCTCCCATACGGGAATAAGAGTTTTTGGTAATTCTAATTCCCGGTGGGTTTTGCCCAAAAAGTCTTGATAGGGAATACCCGTTTCCTGTTCAATGACGGGGTTGACGTAAACATGACGCAGATGGCGATCAAATCGAGCGACAATATCTGGAGAATGATCCAGTAGAACTCGAAATTCCTGTTCTCGCTGATTGAGCGTGTCCTTAACCTGTTTGTCTTCGGTAATATCTTCAGTGATCGTGGCGAGGAGAGTTTGAGGAGCATCTCTCTGGCTTTCCCCCCAGGGATTCGGGATACTAAAAGAGCGCGATCGCACCCATCGGATTGAGCGATCGGATTTGATAATGCGATACTCTTGTGGCGATTCACTGGTGGGGTGTTGCGTCCAAGCCATCGCCACTCGCTCTCGATCCCGGCGATCGATCGCATCCAGGATACACGGCATATACCCTCCCGGATGACTGGATAATTGGTCAGGGGTGTGACCCCACATCTGCTCAGTTGCTGCATTAGCGTATAATAATTGATGCCGATTTACCGAGGTCAACCAAAAGACATCCGCAAAAGGTTCTGTCATCCCACTGTATTCCTAGATCGCACTAAATAAAGATCGAGCTAAAAAAATTATAAAGACAACTCCTCTGGTTGTCTGAGAGTCGGCGCTATTTAAAAAAATACGATTTTACGGAATCAGGTACGGGATTGTCAATCCAAAATTAACCCCTCGTTCCCCCCTACAAGAGCTGACAGGTGTAGGTTTTTTACTTTAGGGTGGGGACAAGACAAGGAGGACAAGGGAGGAAAGTAGACAAGGGGGGAAAACCGTACAGCATTTTGTTCGGTCAAGCTAACTTCTAAAAGCCGAAACGCCCTATTTTTCGTTCTCACTCTTCCTTGTCTACGGTCGCTGAGCGAAGTCGAAGTGATGGTCTACCTGTCTACCTTGTCTTACCTCAACCCCAATCTTAAAAAACCTACCCTTGTGAGCCCTACAAGAGGGGGGAGGGCAGAGGATGCTTCGCTTTTATTGCACGGGAGAAGGGGAACTGGATTCTCTTACTCCCCTCTCCCCGGCGTGGGAGAGGGGCTGGGGGAGAGGGGTTGAGCTTAAGTTGACACGGATAGGCATTGCTGTGCTCCTACAGGTAGCGCCTATGCCGTCAAGCAAGCGTAAGTCCTATTATGTTGATTTTGTCGAGGATGGTTTACCCTTTCGCTGCCATGGACAGGATTAGGTCAATCATGCGATTAGAATAGCCCCACTCGTTGTCATACCAAGCCACGACTTTGAAAAAGTTGGAGTTGAGTTCCATACCCGCCCCCGCGTCAAAGATGCTAGAACGGGGATCAGTGGTGAAGTCTGTGGACACCACGGAGTCATCTGTATATCCCAGAACCCCTTTGAGTTCTCCTTCCGAGGCTTTCTTCATCGCGTCACAGATTTCTTGGTAGCTGGTGGCTTTATCAGTACGGAAGGTGAGGTCAACGACCGAAACATCAGGCGTGGGTACGCGGAATGCCATCCCGGTAAGTTTACCTTTGAGTTCAGGTAGAACCAAGGTAACGGCTTTGGCTGCACCGGTAGAGGCGGGGATAATGTTTTGCGCCGCACTGCGTCCAGCCCGCAAGTCTTTCTTACTCGGTCCGTCTACGGTGGGTTGGGTAGCCGTCATGGCGTGAACGGTGGTCATTAAACCTTCTGCAAAACCAAAGTTGTCTTGAATGACTTTGGCAATGGGAGCGAGGCAGTTGGTGGTACAACTGGCGTTGGATACAACCGTATGCTTGTTGGGATCGTAGCTCTGATGATTCACACCCATCAAGAGCGTGGGGACTTTTTCCGGGTCTTTTTCTTTGGTGGGAGCCGAGATGACGACTCGCTTCGCCCCGGCGGTGAGGTGCTTGGATGCACCGTCATAGGTAGTAAATAGACCCGTGGACTCAACCACATACTCGACGCCGTATTTCCCCCAGGGTAGTTCCTCTGGATTCTTGATCGAGACGCAGGGGATTACCTTATCATTGACCACAATGGCGTCGGGTTTGGCTTCTACCGTACCGTTGAACCGACCATGGGTGGAGTCGTACTTTAACAAATAGGCGATACTCTCTGGCGGAACCAGGTCGTTAATGCAGCAAAACTCGATATTGGGGTTTTCTAGTCCAGCCCGGAAAACTAGGCGTCCAATGCGACCAAATCCATTAATGCCGACTTTGATAGGTGCCATGAAATTCTCCTTTTGGTTAAGTTGTACAGAGTATGCCAGGGAATGCTATTGGGTACAGCGTCAAAGGGAAGCCTACTACTATTAGCCAGTGTCAGCCTTCTGACGTAGCATTCGTCTGACCATCTGACATGAACTGTACCCGCGTCTGCTTTAGGTTTTCTTTAGACTGCTCCCTAATTAACGGTTAGCTATCCCTTACTGTTTATAGACGGATTGTCAGTTCTTTTCAAGCTTGCAGGTTTCGGCAAGATTCGTCAATTGGTTTGTGCAGAATCATTGTCCAGGACTTTGAACCTAAATTTGCTACAACTGATACTGAAAAATTAGTCAAGCTGATCAGGTATAGACGGATGTTGCCTGTGTCTATCTCTACGATTGAAAAACTTGATTGATCAGCTTGCCCATTGTAGAGACGTTGCCTGCAACGTCTCTACAATGATGCCGAACGTCCTAATCGATGTGTCTATTGCTATATCTACCGATTTACTCTCTGGGGAACGGGAATCTGGATGATGGAGAAGACTTTATATTATAACAAGATAAAGTTAAGAGAAGGTCACTGAGATTTTGACGGGTGGGCAATGCCCACCCTACGGTATATTAAGGAATTTTGTCAGACTACTTAGTTTAAAAGATGAAATCAATATGAATAAAAAATGAATAGATATATAAAATAGCTTCTGAATTGAATCTCTGAGAAGACTCGATAAAAAAAATAAATTGTGCTATCTTAAAAAATAATGAAAGGGAGTAGCTTCTGGTTAAACATTACCAGGATACCTGAATCAACATACTGGTGATGAGCCTGGTTCAGGTGACAAGGGATTGAAGCATCAGGTCATTTGAATCTACAGAATCTGAGCTGAATAGTTAGTTCCTTGGTAGCGAGACTTTCACTGAGTTCACACGTTGATGTGAGCTTGGTGGGGTCTGCCTTTTCTCATCAAGCTCCATCAACAGCAATTGATTAAGGAGCTTGAAAAATGTTAACTGCATTTACCGCCGGATTATTACTAATTACGATTTCTGAGTTAGGGGATAAGACGTTTTTTATTGGCGTAATCTTATCCATGCGTTATTCGCGGCGGCTGGTATTTTTGGGAGTTCTGGCGGCGTTAGCAGCGATGACGGTACTATCCGTATTATTGGGACAGGTGGTGTCGTTGCTGCCTGAATATTATATTCATTATGGGGAAATTGCCTTATTTTTAGGATTTGGCTTTAAGCTATTGTATGATGCCAGTAAAATGCCCGCTCAAGCAGAAAATACGGGCGCAAAGGAAGCGGCGGTGGAAGTTGCCAAGCAGAATAAAAAAGATAAGTTACAGTCTGCCAATTTCGCGATTCTACTGCAAGCCTTTACCATGACATTTCTAGCGGAGTGGGGCGATCGCACTCAAATTAGCACCATCGCTTTAGCCGCCTCCCATCAACCTGTTGGCGTTACTGTGGGGGCAATTTTAGGTCATGGGATTTGCACCGCGATCGCAGTAATTGGTGGACGGTTAATTGCAGGACGAATTTCTGAGAAATGGGTGACAGCATTAGGAGGCGTATTATTTCTGATTTTCGGTGTTGTAGCGATGTTAGAACAAGTTTAGGTAGGTAGGGACAATTAAAGTTAACGGCGGGAATCGTCATTCGTCATTCGTCATACTCGCGCAAGCAAGAAGCAAGCTACATCCTTTGTAAGGGTTTGAGGCTTTTGCAGCAAGCCCTACTTAGGACTCTGAATTGCCAACAACTTGCTGAATGGCATTAAAAAAATGGTTGTGAGCCAGGGAGATTCTGATAGGGTGACCCGCCTTTTTAATCTAATAGCAACTGAAATAGTGAGGCTTCGTCTAACACTAATTTACCGATAACAAATTTCTGGATCGCTTCAAAGTATTGCCACATACCCATGCGAAACAAGGTGTTATGACCCGCATTTTTAATCCGGATAAACTGCTTATTTGCGGCTGCACAATAATGATATAGCTTTTCTCCCTGTTGGATAGGAATTAACGAATCTTTCTCACCATGAATAATCAACGTTGGCACAAGAATGCGGCTGATTTTTTCAGTATTTCTAAATCCAAAACGCTCATCCTCATAATCTATAACCTGCCAGCCAAGACGTTTGAGCAGGGCAAAGGTATCGGCAAAACCACTATCGATAATCAATCCAGCTAATTGATCTTGAGCGTGATTAGCAACAGCAATAGCGGGGGCACTACCCAAACTGCGCCCCATTACATAAAGTCGTTGGGGAAACAGTTGATGCGCCGTTAAAATATTACTAAAAGCGTCAAAGACTTTGGGGGCATCAGCTAGGAGATTAGACGCGGTGGATGTGCCATCACTGTTCCCATAACCTCGATAGTCAATGACTAAAATAGTAATGCCCAAGACAGTGAAAACTTTGGCAATACTATCATATTCAGCCGCAATCTCACCGTTGCCATGAAAAAATAGAATCGCAGGAGAATTGCTGGCGGCGGCGTATAATCGCCCTCTGAGAAAGAGTCTGGGTTCGATTTCAACATCAATGAGATGAATATTTGGCGATCGCGGTTTTCCTGTTGTGTCCGGTTTAGGATGGAACAGGATTTGCAAAATATCGGGTTTGTCGAGAATGGGATGCATTATATAGCAGTTGGCGACGTTGTAGATATTTTATCTTTCTTCAATAAGGTGGAGAAGAGTCTATTTGACTCGCCCTGACTCAATTACAGAGTTTGGGAGGGTAACGTGCGATCGCGGAGTGGGAATTCCAGGGATTGACCCAAATTAAATAAAGTTAAATAATAAGCCGCCAGTCACGGGCGTCAACGAACTGAGACAGATGCCTAACATTAGTCGTAGCAATTATAACTTCATTTCCTTCCTGTGCTACTACTATAGCCTGAGCCGCCAGAATCACATCTCCATCAAGTGCTTTGGGATCGGCTGTTGGTTGTCCTCTCTTGCGTGCTTCCGCCCATAACTGAGCCGCCAGAAGCATCGCAGGTGTCTCAATGGGGACGTACATCAGAGCATTCTTCAATTGATCAAGTTGTCGGATACCTGCTACCTTACCCACCCGAAGCAATTCACGTCTCACTTCATAGTCAGCAATTTCAGGTATAACGACTATCTCCCCTTTTGCTAGTAAAGAATTTAGCCACTGCTTGCACTCCAACGTCAGGGGTGTAGCTTTAGGATTTGTTACCATTCCCAATGGACTTGAGTCCAAAACTATGAATCGACTCATGGCAAGACAATTTAAATAGAAACGCCGCTTTCATTGAGAGCTTGATCAAGAATTTCCCAAGTTTCTGTTTGCTCCTGTTCATCGCCCTCTTCTACCCATGAATTTAGCAGTGCGATCGCGGCTTGATTTCTTTTGACTCGTTCTTCTTGCGGTAATTGACTAAAAGCTATTAACTTAGCATAAGCTGATGATTCTTGCTCCACAACTACAATTTCCCGAAACAGGCGAATCATCTGAAGTAATTTGGGTAAGTATGCTTGAGGAATTTTGGCGACGAGAGTGCTTATCTGTTCTAAAGCCTCTGTTGAGTCAATTTCAGTGGCTAGAATCGTATTATTTAAATCAGGCTCAGACATACTGTTCTCCTTTATCTGTTCTCTTCCCTACCTTAACAATAAGTAAGGTGAGCCAGAGTTCATTACACACACCCTGTCTCAATCCCAGAGGCGGGAAGGGTAAGATGCGATCGCACCTCCTAAACATCAAGGCTGTATTTCTTCTAGCATCGACTCTTTGACCGCCTGCACTAACTCAGCTTCCGTGCATTGATACAAGTCACGCAAGCGAAATACTTGCCAAACTTCCATCTTGGGCGTTGTTCTCCCCTTTTCCCAGTTGCGGATTGAAGATTCGGCACTCTTTATTTCACGCGCTACGTCTGAGATTCTCAACCCTGCGCGTTCTCTCAAGGCTCTCAGATCCATAGCTGACCGACTATTCGGCTTAAGTTATCGTTAAAAGTTAGCGCTAAGTATTGACAAGAATAGCTGATTTGCACTTTAATCATGGTAGGCAGGCGTTAGTATATCCCCGCCAAGAGACTGACTAACGCCCTTTCCTTTGTTCCTTACGGACTATCTAATCATGCCATACAATTCCAATCAAATCACTTACCGACAACGGCTAACTCCGTGGGCGATCGCTCAACTCCTACCGAATATGCAACGAACTATTGTGGGTCGGTTCCGCAGTCGGTCTGATGCGGATGGTCATTTGCGGTGTCTGCGTCAGCTTATACCCCATGCGTCCTTTGTTGTGGTATTTGACCCGCAACCGGATGAAGAAACGGTATCTGTGTCTCTAGCAACGGCGCAAAAAGCGGTGATTTGAGGATGAGGGGAGGCGATCGCGCTTGCTGATGGGTGAGTGCGATCGCGAATTGATTCTCTTGACACCATCGTAAGAGCGCATCGCTATGCGCCCTTAACAATAGAGGGTGAAAGGCAAAGAGAGTGTAACCCTTTCTAATAGCCTCGTATAGTACAAATAATCTTCAGTAAAATAAATCAAGCTCTAGCTGTGTTTTTTGGGTTTGAGCTTTTGGCTTTTGAGAACTCTTCACATCAAGCTCTCCAGTATTATTAGCTGCATCACGCATAATTTTTTTTGATTTATTTTTTTCTAGTGCATCAGTATCCTGATACACTTCAGAATCACCTTTTACAGCAATTGAATACAGAAACTTGAAGACTTCGTTATAAGTTTGCTTTCCCACACCCGAAATTTTTCTTAATTCTCGAAATCGTCTGATCGGCAGTGAATTTAGTATTTTGGTCGCAATGTCCTCTCTAATTCCCAATGCAGAAATCCAGAAGCAATCCTGCTTATTATTCACCAAGTCGGTCATAATACCTTCTATGCCACTGGCTTCTGATTCTTGATCAAGGCATATATAAACATCTATATTAATATCTTGGAGAGTTACTTCAATTACAGCTTTCACATCATCCCAATTAAGACCACCATTTTCACACCCTAGTTTTGGAAATGCAATTGATGTAATTCCACCCCGATCATAGTTTTGCTTGAAATAATATAATCCTTGTTGTATCCATTCAATTTTTGACGGATATTTCCAATGGCTTTTGGTAGGGAAATTCATAATCCATGGTGTTCCATATCCCCGATAAAGATAGGGTCTACCAACTTTGACAGCTTTTTGCTTACAGCGTTCTACATAATCCTGATACATTTCTGGAAAGCGTAACTGACACTCCAGCGCCAGTCCTGCTCCCATAACACCTACAGAATTAACTGTGTTGACAATTGTTTGTACCCCTGCATTAAAAACGGTAGTGTCAGTGTACTTAATCATTGGAAATCCTCAGAAAAATAGTTCTGGTTTTACCTGTACTGAAATAGTAAGAGAAAGCGGTATTGCCCGGAAATATCTTATAGTTTCATGGATAGTCGAAAGTTGATTGCCTGAGTAACAGAATATACTAACAATATTTTTGACATCTATTTTAGGATATACCAGCACTTCAGCACACTTGATACGTTTTCCCTCTGGAAAATCCGACCAATTTAAGGCATTAATAATGTTCCAACAAAGACTATCAAGCATGGCTACATCATTATAAAAAATTGTACCTTTCGATGCGGCATTGCCATCTGAAAAAACAGTATTAGCTTTAAAAATTACCTCAGGCTTAATTCCGAGAATCACGATATTTTCCTGTATCTCTCTTCTTCGGTACAGCATGGGATTTCTTGGTGAAAAGTAGAGAGGCACATAATCATGTAAAAGCCTACTATAAATAGTATCTTTTTTATCATCTCTGCGTCTTTGAACTTCTGGATCAGAAATATCCATCATGACTAATTCAAGGCGGTGAGCTTCCTTGTGTGACAGCAATCCATGTTGCAATATGGAGCGAAGATTACTGATAGCTGTCATGTGGTAAAGATATTTAATGTTGTGCTTGCGAACGTATTCTACTTCATCCATCCCTTCTTCCATTCTTGGATGACTGGTTACGAGTGTATCTACTGCCCTGTAGTCAGCTATAGCAATCCTATTTAGGTTATGGCAATTTTCAAAAATGAAACCCTTGCTATACCTGGCTTTCGAGCTTTTCGCTTGTTGCATCCTATTTAGGATTGCTATACTTGCTTATTTGTTGCTTGATTTACCGCTTTATGGAAAGACGATAAAGGCATAAAGCTCACCTGTCACAGACTTTATCAGTATAACCCTCTTTTGTCACTTTTGGAACATTCAAGGGCATCTAAAAGGGGAATGAGGGGAGCTGGAATGCCGGAACTCTTGTTCCCCCTTCCCACCCCTCCGGGGAAGCAAGCTACGCAGGGAAGGGGGTTAGGGGGTTAGGTTTTAACTTACCTCGCCGCTGTCGGCATCCCCAAAATATCCTCAATCTTGGGCATTTCTTCCAACGGAATCACCCGTCCTTCATCCTCAAACCCAGCAATTTGATCAAAGTTCAAATAGCGATACAAATCACCAGCAAAAGGATTCAATTTCTCCGTCACAATCGCCGTATATTCCTCAACCGTGGGAATCCGTCCCAACAGCGCACAAACGGCGGCTAATTCCGCAGAACCGAGATAAACTCGCGCATCCTTGCCCATGCGATTGTTGAAATTCCGGGTTGATGTCGAAAACACCGTCGCCTTATCTTCAACTCGCGCCTGGTTCCCCATACATAGCGAACATCCTGGCATTTCTGTCCGGGCATCTGCCGCCGCAAAGGTATCATAAACTCCTTCTTCCCGCAGTTGTTTTTCATCCATCCGGGTAGGCGGACAAATCCAGAGGCGGACTTTTACCTTTCCTGCACCTTCTAAAACCTTGGCAGCCGCCCGGTAATGTCCAATATTGGTCATGCAAGAGCCAATGAACACCTCATCAATTTTGTCTCCGGCACATTCGGACATTAATTTAACATTATCTGGGTCATTGGGTGCCGCGACAATGGGTTCTGTGATTTCGTTCAAATTGACTTCGATAATATCGGCATACTCAGCATCGGTATCCGCAGACATTAACTCCGGATTTGCCAACCATTGCTCCATTTTAGCGACACGACGCATCAGAGTGCGGGCATCTTGATAGCCTCGCGCTACCATGTTTGTCAATAGCACAATGTTGGAACGCAGATACTCGGAAATCGTTTCTTTGCCCAACTTAATGGTTGAACCAGCACAAGACCGTTCTGCCGTCGCATCGGTGAGTTCAAAGGCTTGTTCGACTTTTAAATCCGGTAAGCCTTCCATCTCCATAATCCGTCCAGAGAAGACGTTTTTCTTGTTCTCTTTGGCAACGGTTAATTTGCCTTGTTGAATCGCCACATAAGGAATTGCATTAACAATATCCCGCAGGGTGACTCCCGGTTGCAATTCACCCGTAAATCGGACTAAGACGGATTCGGGCATATCTAAGGGCATTACGCCTAAGGCTGCAGCAAAGGCGACTAACCCGGAACCAGCAGGGAAGGAAATCCCTAAGGGGAAGCGGGTGTGGGAGTCGCCACCAGTACCGACAGTATCCGGTAATAACATCCGGTTTAACCAGGAGTGAATAATCCCATCCCCTGGACGCAAAGCGACACCGCCGCGTGTAGAAAAGAAGTTGGGGAGTTCTTTGTGGGTGGTAATATCCACGGGTTTGGGATAAGCGGCGGTATGGCAGAAACTCTGCATGACTAAATCGGCGCTGAATCCCAGACAGGCGAGTTCTTTGAGTTCGTCTCGTGTCATGGGACCCGTGGTATCTTGAGACCCAACGGTGGTCATTAAGGGTTCACAGGAGGTTCCGGGACGCACGCCGGGTAAACCGCAGGCTTTGCCCACCATTTTCTGTGCCAAGGTAAAGCCTTTATCGCTATCCTCAGGCATGGTGGGACGAGTGAAGAGGGTGCTGGGGGCTAATCCGAGGGCTTCACGGGTTTTATCGGTGAGACTCCGCCCGATTAATAGAGGAATACGCCCACCTGCGCGAACTTCATCCAGGATGGTTTCGGGTTTGAGTTTAAACGTGGAAATGACGTCTCCGGCTTCGTTGGTGATTTCGCCTTTATAAGGATGGATAGTAATCACCATTCCCGTTTCCATCTTGGTGACATCACACTCGATGGGTAATGCACCGGAGTCTTCGGCGGTGTTAAAGAAGATCGGCGCGATCGCACTCCCTAAAATATAGCCGCCTGCGCGTTTGTTGGGAACGCAGGGAATATCTTCGCCAATATGCCAAAGTACGGAGTTAATCGCGGATTTACGGGAGGAACCTGTACCGACAACATCGCCAACGTAAGCCACAGGATAGCCTTTTTCTTTGAGCTTGGCAATGGTTTCTAAGGCATCCGGCATCAGGGATTCCAGCATGGCTAAGGCGTGGAGGGGGATATCCGGGCGGGTGGTGGCGTGGGTGGCGGGAGAAAGATCATCGGTGTTGGTTTCTCCGGGAACTTTGAAGACGGTGACGTTGATGGCTTTGGGGAGTTTGGGACGGCGGATAAACCATGCCCCATTTGCCCAAGCATCAACCACCTGTTTGGCGTAGGGATTGACCTCTGAGAGGGCGAGGACATCGTTGAAGGCGTCATACACCAAGGTGATTTTACTCAGTTCAACGGCGGCTTCATACCCTAAGGGGTTGTCTGGGGATTTGAGTAAATCGACTAAGGATTGGACGTTATAACCGCCTACCATTGTGCCTAATAGGTCTACGGCACCTTGGTGACTGATTAGGGGGCTGGTGATTTCGCCTTTGGCAATGGCGGTGAGGAAGCCTGCTTTGATGTAGGCGGCTTCGTCAACACCGGGAGGAACGCGATCGCGAATTAGGTGCATTAGGGTTTCTTTTTCCCCCGGTGGCGGATTTTTCAGCAGTTCACACAGTTCTGTGGTTTGCTTGGCGTTTAGGGGTAGGGGGGGAATGCCGAGTTCGGCGCGTTCGGCTGCATGTTGGCGATAGGCTTCTAGCATTCTAGTTGTCTCCTCTCTAAGCGTTTGCTGGCATTGTGGCAGTTCAGGTTAGAATTTTTCAAGTGGGGTTGTTCTGTACTGCCTGGTGTATAGGTAATAGGGTACTGTCTTCTTATGCTCTTTATTGTTGGCAGTGAACGCTTACCATAGATTTTCTCTCGGTGCTGTATCTGATTTAACCGAGTCTTGGGGTTTTATCTCTTTGAGGCTAAATCATAGTGGTTATGAATAGGGATTGACAACTGGGGATCAGGTGGATGTGCGATCGGTTGGTTGGGGGTGAGGGAAACATAGAGGGCGCAGAGGGAAAGCGCAGAGGTTCGCAGAGGGGTTTGGGGGTAAGTCTCATCAACCGCCTTGGGTTTAAACCCAAGGCTAAAAGCGAAAGTCAGCTAAAGCTGACTGGACTAAGAATAATGGCACTAACTTAAGCCTTTTAGAATCGCCGGAACTTTTGCTATATCATAGGATAGACACTATCTATTAGAGTTAAGTTAGTACCATTCGGATTAAAAGTTTTAGTCCACTTTAGTGGACTTGAGCTTTTAGCCCGGAGTTTGAACTCCGGGCGGGTGTCGGGGTGTACTTTAAGTCAGTGCCATTCAAATGAAATTAGAGAGTTCTGCGAATAGGATTGAGTTTTGATGAGGGAATGGGTGAGGGGGTTGAGTTCAGTTGATGTGGGATTTGCACTTCTCAATTTCAGCAATGGGTAATAATAAAGTGTCTTCTATTTCCTGTCGGAGTTCCTGGCTGATGTAACAGTCGCTGTTGAGGCAATCAACTAAAAGTTTATTGGCGTCGTAATACTGCTCTAATAGTTGCTTTTGTGAATCGCTGAATTGCCAGTTATAACCGATGTTGCGATGCTGAATCATCACCGTTCTTAACTGCTCAATCCAAACTTTACAGTTAATTTGCCACCATTGATTAAATTGCTCTTTATTGTTGTTTTCTGGGCTAGGAAGTTGATCTTTAAGTGGTTGAAGCGACTTTTGAAACTCAGAGTCAAGGGAGACGTAGAGGGAAAGGTCGAGGGAGACGTAGAGGTCGAGGAAGCGGTCGAAGTCGCGGGAGAGGTCGCGGGAGAGGTCAAGGGAGACGTAGAGGTGGAAGTCGAGGGAGAGGGAGCGGGCGAGGTCGAGGAAGCGGTCGAGGTCGAGGGCGAGGGTGAGGTCGCGGGAGCGGACTGGGGACAGGGCGAAATAGAAAGCTCTAACAGCAGAGGGCTTAGAGGGAACTTCAACAGACAGTGATTTTTGATTAACCCAGGTGAGGAAACGCTGTAATTTTTCATCACCAGCTACCAAACCATCAATTATTTGTTTCATCTGCTGCACAAGTTCATCTGCATGCCGCATCATTCCAGCCGTCAGCAAAAACACCTCACGCCAACGATTTTCCGTAATCTTACTGACTAACAAACCAATGTCCGATTTAGCCACAATTTCTCTAGCAGTAAAATACTCCTGAAACGTCAGATGAGAAAATGAATAAATACCCCTCGCCCGTTCTACTAACAACCCATGATGGGCTTCAATGGATTTCAGAACTGCCTCACTATCTAATAACAAAGCCTCCGGATCAGTTTTAGCATCGGGTAAATTCCGAATGTAATCAGCAATATACTGTTCAATCTCTCTTTGCTTAAACAAATACTCTCCCCGCTCAAACGTAACAAAAGCAACTTCACTCAATAAATCCTCTTTACGCTGGACTGACAATTTCTTATAAACCTGCTCGCGTACAATCCGCCGCTTCGCATCCCATTTTCGCAAAAGTGTATGAATGGCTCGACTGTACAATTCAGCCCGGTTAGCTGGAAATTCTCCAGAATCTTCAAATTCTATACACAGTAGCGTCAACAATAGCGGATTGCTTGCCAGTTCTTTGATCGGTTTGTTATTTTCTAACTGTTCAATCAAATAATCGGCTAAATCTGATTGTTTAGCTTGAAACCATTTAGTAGCAAATGTGCGAATCTGCTTATCGTCAAAATCATCAACCTCAACATCTGTAAATTTTTCAAAGGTATACTCTCGTGCAGCAATCCGACAGGTGATGACAAAGGTATTAGCATCATACTTTTCGGTAAAGGCTTGAATCTGAGTTAAAACCCGATCAGCATCTTCTTCCCTAACCTCATCTAAGCCATCTAGCAGAATTAACCCGCTTCCGTGTTTAAGAAATGCAGCGACTTGAACTTCGGTAACATTGCAGTTATCGAAGATTTGATTAATGTAGGTTGTCAGACTTGGTTGGCTTTGAGTTTCGGCAAATTGCTTCAGCGTAATAAAAATAGGAACCTTATCCGTTAAAACCTTAGATTTAGCACATTGAATCGCTAAATATTTGAGAAACGTTGTTTTTCCCGCACCCGGTTTACCTAATACCATCAACTTGTCATATTTTTGGACGGCTTCTAGCCCCGGTATTCGTTCCTCTTTTACCTTGCCGAATCCCAGACGGTCAAAGCTTTCGGCGTCTAGATTACAACCTTGTATCAATTCATTAATCGCTAACCGCCTACGCCCAATAACTTTTTCCAGAATATTGACTTTAGTATAAATATCCTTTAAACCAATAGGTTGAATCATATCCAGCACCTTCATTTTGCCGCACTGCTTTTGGATGCTGGGTTTGATTTTCTGGCGTATTTCTTGCACCAGGATATCAATCTCTACCTCATGAGTAGGAGTCTGAGGACTTGAAGTGGGATTAGAGGCTTGATAATTCTTGATCAGCCAATCATGCAGTCTCCGCGCCTTATTTGGACCTTTACCACCAATGCTGAACTTCTTATAGACATGACTCATGCGAATGCGAAAAGCACCGGGAGAGATATGAAGAGATTCCGCGATCGCGTCTACATTCCCTTGACGACTGAAACGTGCCACAAAGGCTTCTTCCTGTTCGGGGGAAAGGTCATAGTCGCGAGCGATTTGGGTTAGAAAGTCGTGGGGTAGCAGTTGCATGAGACGAATGTTAGCCTATGTTAGCCATGTTAGCCTATGTTTCAGCATCATCTCTTAACTGCAACGGCGATAGTAGGAAGCAGTTGAGTTCAAAGGTTAATCCAAATGACCAAACAAAGGAACTTGAGTGCGGCTAAAATTATTATTGCTTTGCAGGTTCTGCTGACTCCTATGGTACTGGGAACGGTTAGTTATTGGGTAATTAATTCTGATTTCCAGGGGGTGATTCAATTGAAGTTAAACCGCGATGGGGGTGAAGTGTTGATTGATAGGCGTTCTGAGTAGAAGAACCTGGCGCGTGTGTAGGGGCGGGTTTCACGACTATCTTTTCGGTTGCACCCAGATGTGACTAAACCCGCCCTGACTTGACCTTTGATTTCGCTAGCTGGTCAGTTATAGTAATGGTGCGTTACGCTCTGCTAACGCACCCTACGATTTTGCTGATCAGAGAGATACAACGCTTTGCGCTGTCATAAAGTACAGTAGATCAAAGTCCCCCGAATAAGCTGTTCGGCATTTAAACCTTAATATCAATAATGGCGTAATCCTTGTAGTGCGAGCATCTTGCTCGCTACTAATACCCAATTTAAATGCATGACAGCTTAGATCCCCCTTCCGTCCCCCTTAAAAAGGGGGAAACCAGATGTTGCTTCGCTTTTTGTTCCATGGGGGAAGCCAGAGGATGCTTCGCTTTTTTTGCTTATGGGATTTAGGGGGATCGACAATGTACCGCATAGCAGAGCAAACTGCTGTAATGTTCTACCCGATTACCTCGATGTTTGTCCAGACGCTTCAATCCCTTTAACTACCTCAAAAAAGATGATCGCGGCAAACCCTAAACCGACGAAAGAACCAATCCCCAGAACCAATCCTCGTCCAATCCCTCCTTGAAATAACCGAACCAATCCCTCACAACCAACGACGGCTGAAATACCAGCCAATACCCCAGCCAATACACCCGTATCCGCACGGCTAATTGCCACAGCAACCGCCCCAGTTCCCGCTACACCTACCCAGTTCACAAACGCCCCAGCAAGGGTTACAGCAATCGCCGCACCGCCAGAACGAGCAATTAGACCAATAACTTTCCGTCTGCGTTGTCCTAGTATCATAGTTTTTATAGACGATAAGCTGTTCGGCATTTAAACCTTAATATCAATAATGGCGCAATCTTTGTAGTGCGTTAAGCGAAGCCATGCTGCAGGCTTTGCATCTTGCTCGCTACTAATGCCCAATTTAAATGCATGACAGCTTAAACCATCAACCCTGAACTCTTATCCAGAACTCAACTCCGCCAAACCCAACACTTCCTGCAACATCCGTTGGTCTTCTAATTTTATCCGAAACCGTTCTTTCTCGATATCTCGAATCCAGCTTTGGCTTTTACCCGTCAATTGCGCCAAGTCGCGTTGACTGAGTTTGTTGCGTTGTCTCGCCGCGATAACATCTGCGCCCGAAAGTATAGATGACTGGGATTTAGTTTTGCGTTTGGTCAATCGTACCTTGTTCGGCTCAACGGTAGTCAGCGCATGTTCCCATTCTGCCTTCAGTTCAAACCATAAAATCCGGGCTTTCATTAACAGGTTCCATTTACCACGGGGCGCTGCATCCGTTAACCGCCTATTACTATTTCCATCTTGAATCCAAAATTCTAACGCCGCATCCGCATCGTCGGGAAGTTCTCCTAATTTCGCCCACATGGGTTGAATCTCCGGTAAGTACGTCACCGGATCAAACACAGGTTTGAGTCCATAATGACTGAGAACTTCTAAATCACTTTCAAATGTCCGCACCAGACGTTTTCGTTCATCTCGCTGGGAAGACGCCCGCAGGAGTTTGTCCTCTCCATACGCCACCCGCATTAATGTGGGTACGGTAATCCGTTGTCGTTTGCCGATTCTGGTTTTAAACAGCAGCCACAGCATCATCCGTGTCGCCCCTTCATGATGTTGCCAGTTACTCATCACGGCGCTGAGTAAAGTTTGAGGCAAATTACCATACTGATAAAAGGCAGTTCGGTTTTGACAGCCTTGCCTATTTAAGAAGTATTTTGCCCAAATGCCTGCCCTAATCCGAAAGGTTAAACCAACCAAATGTTTATATCCTTGTTCGTCTTCTTGAAAATGATGTTCAATTGGCTGCAGATGCCACAAACGGCTTTGGGGAAGGCTAAATTCTGGGACTTTACCTTGCTTTGACCAATGAGCGCCGATGCTAATTTGGCAGGGCTGCTGGGCAAGCTGTTTGATTAGACTCAATTTAGCCGCTTTACTCAAATCTGTGCGTTTCTCTAATCCCAAATAGTTCTCAATTTGCACATCGTTGAGAGTAAACTCTTCCTGCCACGGTTTCTCTAACCCTGTCGCGTATGCGGCATATATTAAATGGAGACAGGTGGCTTTGATATCCATCGCCTCAAGCGTCGCCTGGGCTTCGTCAGCCGATAACGTATCCGTTGAGTCTGTATCAAATGTATCAGTTAGCCAGAAGTCCACTTCACCTTGACCTTGACGCACCTGTCGCTGATAACAGAATTTTCCAGACGCATCAGTGTGCCAAGGGAGAGAAAGGCGCTGTGCCAATAGGTTACACGCTTCCCAGATGACGATGGAGGAAGCAAAGGGATTGGTTTTGTCATCGGCAAATAAGTCTGGACTGGTAGGAGGTCTTTCATTCAGCTTGTATCGTCCCTTTTTCCCTTGAGCAGGAACGGGAGAACTGATGGGACAGTGAATCACACATTGAGGTTCGGGATAATACCCTTCACAGTTGTTACACAGATTCGGATCAATCCACGTCTGGTTATCCTTGACTTTGATTGCACCCGTTGGACATTGAGTACGACAGATATCACACCCAGTACAACTTTGTGAGAGTTTGTAAGCCATAATGCTAGGAAACTACTGTAAGCTTTAATCTTTAAACGGTAAAATTCTGGACTCCAGAGGAACCTTGAGATTGCTTATTAATTTGATAGGGATTGAGTAACGGTCGATCCGACAATAGACAACTGCCACCGATGACTAGCTATAGAGTCTTGCCTCAAATCACTGATGGATTGATGGCATTTTCTTTATGCTTATCAAGAATCTTTATGATCAAATTTTTGCTTGTTCCCTTCAGGATATTTGTTCAACCTGAGCAATTGTCGATTTCTTAAGATTTCCTTTAGTAGGTAACACTTTTTAATACTTTTTTATACTAAAGTATTACTATAGAGAATCTGAGGTGACTAGACGTAAATGAAACGAACCACAATTACGATCAAAGTTACTGTTGAGCAAAAGCAGCAGCTTAAACAGGAAGCAGATAAAGACAAGCGAACGCTGTCAAACTATATCAAAGTAAAACTTGGCTTACTGTAAGCCAGGTGAGTCCCAATCCTGGCTCTAAAGTGCTGTTTTTGCTAAAAAATGCCCAATTTTAATGTCTGAGAGGAGGATTTGACCTATTTTGATCTCGACTGATTGATTTTGGCGATGAAGCGTCATATTCAGCGATTTAAAACTTGCATCAGTTTTATGCAAAGCTTACTTGTAGGTTACTAAACAGTGACAAAATAGCGATCCCATTACATTGGCAGCTTGCCACTCCTGAACTGTCTAATTACAGATGATTTGTAGGAAGTATAGCGCTATTGGTTTCGTTAAGTTGTTGGCTGATTCACCCATAAAACAGTTGGAGCGTGGCAAGTTGTCTATCTCTAGATAGGGGAAATTTTTCTGTAAAAATGAGCTTATTTTGTAGTCTAATTAACTGAAATATATACTCCAATAAGCTAAGGAACTTACCTTTTGTTTATATTCTCTGGTATTTGGTATCAATTTTAACAAATTTTCGATGAAATTTTGGATATTAGTGATTGGAAAGTCAGATCAAGTAGGTGGCGAGAATTAACGTAACAAGAGCGACTTGATCAGCCGGGTTTGATCATTACTCTTAAGGAGTCGGACACGATTAAAGTTGACCGTTGAGATTGAGAAAACTTTAAGCCGTCACGCATTGAAATTAGGAATGGGTAGGGAGGATGACGCATGAAGATCCCCGCCGTTAACTTTGATTGTGCCTACCGATTTAACACGAGTGCCACGGACTTAAAGCAGGTGGGCAATGCCCACCCTACGGTATATAGTGCGATCGCTTTCATCAGAGAAAAATCAGTAGATGTAGCTCGATTTAAGAACTTGCCTTATCATGAGTGAGTTGGTTGGTTACCAATGGTCAACCTCTCCTCAAGTCAGAATCTATCCATTGACCATTGCTTGCACTGACAACACCTACCACTGAGGAAACTGGGCATGTGTGGTAGATGACAGGCGATTTGAGCTAAGGACTTTACAATTAGTTACATGAATGTGCATAATGGCAAACGGTAACATCTATTAACATTATTTATGTCAAAGGCGAAAAAATTTAATAAAATTTTAAGCATTCAACCGTTCACTCCCGCAAAACCCTCGCAATAGTTGAGCCACGCCTCTGAGTGTGGAGAAAATCATGGCTATTTTACCCAATTCCCTTGAATCTACCCCCAACTCCACCAAAGACCAACAGACACCGGAATCGCAACAACACAGCGAAGCCCAATTTCAGGCGTTAGTTGCCAATATTCCGGGCGCTGTCTATCGTTGTACCTGGGACTCGGTTGGAACGATGACGTTTCTGAGTTCAGCGATTCAGGATATTTCTGGCTATGAGGCGTCAGAGTTTATTAGCGATCGCATCCGTTCCTTTGACAGTATTATCCACCCTCACGATCGCCGTCGTGTGAAAGAAAGCGTGGGACAAAGTATTGACAACCAGCACTCCTACGTGCTGGAGTACCGGATTGTCCGCGCAGATGGCAAAATCGCTTGGGTCTATGATAAAGGTCAAGGGACGCGGGATGAGAATGGTGTCGTCCAATGGCTGGATGGCGTGATCCTAGATATTAGCGATCGCAAACAAACAGAACTTCAACTGCGAGAGACGCAAGCCTTCCTCAACTCCGTGATCGAGAATCTCCCGGTGGGTGTCTTTATTAAAGATGCCAAAGAATTACAGGTGATGTACTGGAACAAAACCAGCGAAGAACTCTTGGGTTACTCAAAAGCCCAAGTTCTGGGTAAGAGTGACTATGATTTTTTACCCTACCAACAAGCCCGACTCTTACGGGCGAAGGATCGACAAATTCTCATGGGGGGTACATTAGTCGATATTCCTGAAGCCCCCTTGAACACGCCCCATCGCGGTGAACGCATCGTTAATGCCAAAAAAGTCCCCTTGCTGGATGAAACGGGTACACCCCAGTATCTACTAGGGATTTTTGAAGATATCACAGAACGCAAGCAAGCCGAAGCCGCCCTGCGAGAATCGGAACGTCATTATCGCTGTATCGTGGAAACCGCATCCGAAGGGGTTTGGGTGTTTGATGAGAATAACCAAATCACCTTCGCCAATAGTCGCATGACGCAAATGCTAGGGTATACGATCACACAAATGCAGGGGCGATCGCTGTTTGATTTTATTGACAGCGAATCCCAAGCGCTGATCCAAACCTACTTAGATCGTCGCCGTCAAGGAATCCAGGAACGCTACGATTTCAAGTTTCGCCGCCAAGATGGATCAAATCTATGGGCGATTATTTCGGCGACGCCACTATTTAATGATCAAGGGGGGTTTGTCGGCGTACTCAGAATGATCACCGACATTAGCGATCGCAAACAAGCCGAGGAAGCCTTACAGGAGAGAGAACAATTTTTAAGCAGCATCCTCAATGGTGTGGAAAACTCGATTAGTGTCGTCGATGTTCATCAACACCAGAGTGAACCTGATCCATCCTGGGAATTCCGTTATGTGGATGTGAATCCCGCTTACGAACAGTTAATCGGTATCCCCGCCGAACAGTTACGGAATCAATCCCTCGGTGCGATCTTACCGCCGGATCGGGCAATCACGATAACTGAACATTACACAACCTGTGTCCAGACGGGAACATCCCTATCCTATGAAGAATGTTTTAGTGTACAGGGACAAGAACGGTGGTGGATTACCACATTAACCCCCCTGCGCGATCAACACGGACAGATCTATCGGGTGGTGAGTACCAGTACCAACATTACTCAGCGCAAGCAAGCGGAACAAAAAACGGCGCGATTGACGGCGATTTTGGAAAGTACCACCGATTTTGTCAGTATGTGTGAACCGGATGGGACGCTCCTCTATATTAATAAGGCGGGGCGGCAATTAGTGGGACTTGAGCCAGATCAGCAGATCAGCCATCTGCGGATGTGGGATTTCCATCCTGAGTCAGTGAACCAACGGTTGTTCGCCGAAGCCTTACCCACCGTGATCCAAGACAAAGTATGGCAGGGTGAAACCTCACTCGTGCACCAACAGGGTTGGGAAATTCCTGTATCTCAGGTGGTGATGGCGCATCCCGGCGCAACCGGAGAGGTGGAGGTGTTTTCCACAATTATCCGGGATATTAGCGATCGCAAACAAGCCGAGGAAGCCTTGCAGAAATCGGAACAGGAGTTGAGAGTCAAAAACCAGGATCTCCAGCACACCTTAGATCAACTCAAAAAGACGCAAACCCAACTGATTCAACAGGAAAAAATGGTTAGCTTGGGTCAGATGGTGGCGGGTATTGCCCACGAAATCAATAACCCGATTGGTTTCATTGCCGGGAATATTACCTATACTCGTCAATATGGGATGGAATTGTTGCAGTTGTTGCAACTCTATGCTAAGCATTATCCCGAACCCGTTGCCGAAATTCAAGCCGAGATTGAGGCTGTTGATTTAGACTTTGTGAGGGCAGATTTTCCCAAACTCTTGAACTCCATGGAAGAGGGTGCCAATCGCATCCGTCAAATTGTCTTATCCCTGCGGAATTTCTCCCGTTTAGATGAGGCGGAAATTAAGCCGGTGGATATCCATGACGGGATGGAAAGCACCTTACTCGTTTTACAGCATCGACTCAAATCAACACTGAATCGTCCAGAAATTCAGGTTGACAAACATTATGGCAACTTGCCATTGGTAGAATGCTACGCCAGTCAGCTTAATCAGGTGTTTTTGAATATCCTGGGGAATGCCATTGATGCCTTAGACACCCACCCGGAACCCCGCAGGATTACGATATCTACGGCAGTGAGTTCTCAATTACCCGTTGTCCCATTGGAGGAGTCACCAGACAAGGAACCCCAGAACTCGCAACCGATTGAACGGGTAATTATTCGGATCAAGGATAATGGTCCAGGTATCCCCGAAGCGATTCAAAAACAAATCTTTGATCCGTTCTTTACTACCAAATCCATTGGCACAGGGACAGGTTTAGGGTTATCGATTTCTCAATCAATTGTGGTGGATAAACATGGGGGTCAATTAACCTGTATTTCCCAACCGGGTCAAGGGACAGAGTTTGTAATTGAGTTACCGATAAAGCAACAATTGCTCTCGTCTCCGCTTACGTTTTCATTTGGGGAATCTTTCCCCTTATCACCCAAGTTTGTGCAGTCGTCAGCATGAGTTAGCAGAGACGTTCCGCCGGAACGTCTCTACAAGTCTACTACCTAAGAGATAAAGGAAGTGTCACTTCATCGGATTTGGTATAATATATACCCTAGCCACTACCCATCATGGCAATACCATCCGCGCTAATCGTCACGTTAAGTCAGGCAGTTTTTTCATCCGTCACAGATTTAACCGGAATTAAAAAAAACACACAGAAATATTTAAATAGGCTTTACATAACTTTTTTGCGCTGAAGTTATGATGTGGATATAAAAAAACAATCTGAAATGCGGCGAAGTTGAAATTAGGACAGCTTACCCACAACCATTGCTCTGATAACCCGACTCCTGAATTATGCTGAAAACTACCCAACTGGTCAAAAAAAGTTCAGTCGAACGCCTCGTCAAGCTATGGGCGCAGCGTTACATGCCAGACTTGTCAACTCTATCCTCAATAGAAGGGGGGTTGACTCCCACTGATTTAATCGCAGCATCTTCTAGAGAAGGGCGAATTCAAACCGTTGCCGAAATACGGCGCTTAGTCCAGATCCACTGTGAACGCGCTGGGATGAAAACCAATGCTCTTTTCTCTTATGTCCCTAATGTTGTGAATTTAGCTGAAGCTCGGCGATTGGCTCAGTTTGGAGCAAAGGCTTATTCCAAGGCAATGGATGTTTACTTGCAGCAATCGCCATCTACCTCATCCCTAGCTGCAATGCGATTGACACTGACTCAAAATAACTCCAAAAAAGTAATTGATTTATCAAGCAAAGTCTTTGCAAATTGGGCGAAACAAGCCTTAGAATTACCTGCCATTGAACAGCTCTACACAGAACTTGAACCCTCATTATTGGAACTTCAACAGCAACATCTAGTCTCAAAAGACCCGCGCACAATTGGCTTTATCAATACCCAGTTTCACTTCAGTGCCGCATTAATCCTCAACAAACTCACCCTTGCCGAGCAAGTGTTAGTCAGCCCCTATCTGAAGTTTATCGAAGAGCAAGCTTGTATTCCCTGGAGACGGGTGTGTTCAGCGGCTGCCCAGCATGAGCCAAGTTCACCTATCTTAGCCATTGTCGAACAGATGCTACCGCTCAGTCACGAAATTGCCAACAAAGTTTACAATCAATGCATCGAATTATTCCCTCATCATCAAAGCCGTCGAGGTGGACTAATTGACTCAGGTGTAACAGCCTCGACAACCAGAGATCTAAATATGTTCCAAAGCTATTTATGGTTATGTGTGCTAGAGGAAAGTATGGCAGCCGTGGAACAAGAACTCGTGCCTTTATGTGTTATGGTTTTTCCTAGCGTAGATGTAGATTGGGATCTGGTAGCGGATATGACCAAATTACTCATAGATGAAGTCCTCGACCGTATTCCAGCAAACTCAAAGTATCTAGTACAACCCTATGCTTACACCATGAATGAAATCTTCTCCAATCTTGAGCAGAAAGCTGATGAACTTAGTCAAGGATTGTATAAATTCGTTGACGATTCAATGCGACTGACGATGAGACAGTAGGCTAAATCTGACAATGGGAATTGATCATTGGAAACGGATAAAAGCCATAGGCAAACCAGCGCAGCTTATCGGGTACGCCTTTAGTTTTAGCGCCAAAACAGGAAGCTGAGCAATATCGACTTGAGCCGTCGTAAAGAGGGGTAATGGATTCACCCCTTTTTATAGCACTATGGGGATAGGTTAGGACATCAGTTGATCCCAATACGGTCAATACTTCAGGGTGAATAGTGTAACCTACAGATAGTTTTGATAACTTGTAACAACTGGATTGACTGTTCTGGGCGAATTAGGCTAAGTTCTGGAAAAAGTTGATAGGTAGGTGGGTTTCCTGGCTGGATATAGATAAACTGATAATCAAGTCCATTCGTCGTCAGTCCCCAAATTCCCGCTTGAGACTCTAGGCGTTGATAGGCGTAAGTCAGCAGTTGTGGTAACCCTTCTAAAGCGTTAACTGTACTATTTTTGGTTTCAATCAACAAAATGACAAACCTTGTGTCACTGCTTCTTTGGTGTACCCGATTGACTGCCAGAATATCCATTCTCCCTTTGATAATCGTGTCTTCATCTTCAATATCAATCTCAGCAATGTTTTCTTCTAGCGTGATGTTTATATCTGTGTGATAGAAGCCAGCAAACCAGAGTAATTGAGCGATGGGGAATAATCTGACTTGTCCTTCAGTCACTTTTCCCGCATCGTAGTAACTACGGAAAACCTGCCGAATCTTTAAGACTTCATCATGTTCAAGTTGGGTTAGAGGTTCCAGGGAGAGATAGGAAAGAATTGAATCATTTAACTGTTCTTCAAATTTCCAAATCCGATAAACATCGTTCATTGTCAAACGGCTAGCATCTAGACTCGTTGTCATTGATTGACTCCTTATATTTCTATGCCCTCGTTAGGCAAACGTCACACAGTTGACAACTGGTACTATGCCAACCTCTCTGGCACAAAATCCATGTTATGACTATCTTGACAAATTTGACGAATAATGTATCAAGCCGAGCAGAACAGCGCGATCGCAGGTTATCCGCTTCAGGTGATGATCACCAGATGACTCTGGATTCAATCATAGAGATAAGTTGACAGGGCAAACCCTATTTATTAAGATTTATTAATATAGCTATAAAACCGTTGACAAACGAAGAAAAATATTGATGTCTAGCGCTGAAACCCTAACCCGATCCAATCCACAAGCCCCATCCTGGCAAATCAAGCTACTCTATGATGGTGAGTGTCCCTTGTGTCTACGAGAAGTTAACTTTCTCCAAGAACGGGATGCGGGTCGAAGATTAGTGGAATTTGTCGATATTGCCGATGAATCCTATAATCCTGAAGACAATAGCGGGATTGATTATGAAACGGCAATGGGACGCATTCATGCAATATTACCAGATGGTAAAATTATCAAAGATATTGAAGTATTTCGCACTGTCTACGAGATTCTAGGAATGGGTTGGATATATGCCCCAACGCGCCTACCCATCCTCAATAGTTTAGCCAATCAAATTTATACTATCTGGGCAAACTTACGCCTCAAACTGACAGGACGTCCCAGTCTAGCCACCTTAGTTGCCCAACGTCAACAGGGTTTAGATTGTCAAGATGAGCAAAAATGTCGCCTAGAGCATTAATCTAGATTTAGAGACGTGTCATGGCACATTTGTTATTTGGTAGGGGAATGAAACAGCTAAAATGGAGGAACAGATTTTACCATTGAAGTGGGCGCACGCTATGCGCCCCTACGGTTTCCGGGCGTAATTCTAATTTATCAAATAAGGGTAAGGATTCAGGTCTGCGTTTAGCTCATTCATCAGCCTGGGTCATTCATTACATGATGCAATATTTCAACGAATATATCCCTAATCAAATTTGGAATTTTGAGCAGGTATAGCAACCGCCATAGCGGTTAGGACACATCATTTATGTAGAGACGCGCCATGGCGCGTCTCTACAATGGTGCCGAAAGTCCTAATCGATGTGTCTACTGCTATAATTTTGGCTCATGGAGATTTGATCGAATGTGCAGCAAGGGAACGGTTACAAAAGGCTTGGCAGGGAATCTTGTTGCATTGATTTAGAAACATGTAGAGGTGGTTTAGGAACTCTGTAGGGGCGGGTTTAGGAACTAAAGTTAGCTTATTTACCGATCACGCAACAACAAAACCCGCCCTGGCTCACCGATAACGCTTTGATCTACTGTACTTTATTACAGCGCAAAGAGCTGTAAACCTATCCTAATGAGCGTGGCGTTGACTTAAAGGTTTGTTGTAGGTGATGCTAGCTTTGATGGCGAAGACAGCGCAACTACAAACATTACTCCTCTGTTCCCGTTGAATATTTTGCAATCCCGGAAAAACTTTAATCTACTCCTGCTACTGGTATGGATTGTCATTGGTGCGGCGTTGCGCTTCACCAATATTACCCTGAAGTCCCCTTGGACGGATGAGTTTGCGACGCTGGTGTTTAGCTTGGGTAATAGTTTTCAGACTGTACCCCTTGACCAAGCTATTTCCCTAGAAACATTGTTGCATCCTCTACAACCAAACCCAGAAGCTGGCGTGGGTTTAGTCTGGCAGAAGCTGTTAACCGAGGATCACCATCCGCCACTTTATTTTATGCTGGCGCATAAGTGGATGCAGTTATTTCCCACTTCAGGAGAGTATATCTCACTTTGGGCGGCGCGATCGCTCCCCGCTTTTTTTGGGGTTCTCTCTATCCCAGCCATGTATGGATTCGGCTGGCTGGCGTTTCGTTCGCAGGTTGTGGCACAATTTGCTGCTGCGATGATGGCGGTGTCGCCGTTTGGGATTTATTTGGCACAGGAAGCACGTCATTATACGTTAGGTATTCTGTGGGTTATCGCTTCCCTGAGTTGCTTTGTTGTGGCGGTACAGCATCTCAAACGCCGCACAGCTTTACCGATTAAGGTGGTATTAGTTTGGGTTCTAGTGAATAGTTTGGGTATCGCCACCCACTATTTTTTTAGTTTGACCCTTTTTGCTGAAGGAATTGCCCTGATGGGATTGGGGTTGTGGCATTATCGTGTTGGGTGGAAACCAGGGATAAACGGTAGGGAAACGCCCGTGGAGTTGTACCCAGAAAAGAATTCAGCCCCAAAATCGTTGAATTGGTGGCGGATTTTGGCGGCGGCGATGGGAACAGGAATTGGTGGTTTGGTGTGGATACCCGTGTTACAGGGAGGGTATGAATCCCAGATGGCGGATTGGATGATGCTGAACCGGGAAAGTCTGTTGAGTTGGATTAATCCGATTTTTCAGACGTTGGCGGCTTGGATTACGATGGTGTCGCTGTTACCTGTGGAATCCTCATCATTAGGGGTTGTGCTGGTGTCTGGGGCGGTGATGATTGGGTTCTTTGTCTGGGTTATTCCCTTTGTTTATCGGGGGGGTAAAACCTTGGTGCGACAGGCACAAACGCGCTGGGATACTGGGGTTTTAGCGGGGTTTGTCTTAAGTGCGATCGCGCTATTTTTTGCTATAACGTATATTCTAGGCAAAGACTTGACCCGAGGCGCACGCTATCACTTTGTTTATTTTCCGGCTGTCATCCTATTAATCGCCGCCGCCTTAGCTGTTATCGGGAAAACGTCTCACAAATTACACAACTTTTCCCTTTGGCGAAACCGGAGTCAACTTGTCGTCGTGATGGTGGGAGTAATGGGACTATTGAGTGGGATTACAGTAGTCAATAACTTAGGCTATCAAAAATATTATCGTCCCGACCTTTTAGTGCCAATTATTGAACAAGCATCCTCTTCACCCGTTCTCATCGCGACTACCCATAATACCTTAGTGCAAACGGGGGAAATGATGGGAATTGCTTGGGAGTTAAAGAATCATGACTCATCTGCTATCACAAATCCCCAATTTCTCCTGGCTCATCAAGACAAATATCGTTGTCAAGCGTCAACCTGCCCCGCCTCAACCACTCTTGAACAAACACTAGCTCAACAACCACGCCCTCTAGATATATGGCTGGTCAATTTTAAAGCGACAGTAGCCGATTTACCTAACTGTTATCCTGAAGATTTTTCTCAGAATAAGGTATGGGTAGATGGTTATAATTATCAACTGTATCACTGCTTGGCTAATGATTATGAGGGTTCCTCGGCGTCGGATTTGCCGTAATGCCTAAGCTGTTTGGCATTTAAAATTAACCTTAAACCCGATAGAAAAAACCAGCCGATTTTTAGCGCGATCGCACGTCAAAGATGTGGTATAAATTGGTAATTTAGGGAAACGGTTGGGTTAAATGGTGGGGCAGGGTGGGTTTTGCAGAACAGTTATTGGTTTCTTTATTAATTTTGTTCCTAAACCCACCCCTACTCTGGATGTTATGCCCCAATATCAGCGTTTTATATTAATCTGAAACCCGATATAAAGACCTAGCCTATTTTTAGTGCGATCGCACGGCAAAGATGTAGGGGCGAGTTTAGGGACAATTTGTAGGGGCGGGTTTAGGGACAATTTGTAGGGGCGGGTTTAGGGACTCAATTAGATAGTCACCGATAAATGAACAACAAAACCCGCCCTCCCCACCTCAAAATCAAAAACAAAACCCGCCCTGATCCCAACCCTAATTTATTACAATTTTTTGGTATTTTTTGTCTAACATTCAATTAATAAGTTCAGTGGATTTGACCCGATGCATTCCCGCATCAGCAAACCGTTGAAACGCCGCATCAGCTTGTTCCGTAAAATCCGCACCTCCAGGAACCACAACTGGAGACGTACAATCGTCCAGTAAATAAACTTTCTCGGCTAACTTGGCATCTCTGGCTTGAATTTCACCCAGCAAATTATCCACTGTCCAAGCAACACAATGGCTCTTGGCTTGACCTGCAATAATTAATCGGTCAAACTCTAACAATTTTTCCAGAAATGGTGTGTTCTTTTGGGCAATAGGTTGGTCGTTCTGATCAAAAAGAACTTCCGCCTGGAGAACCGAGTAATTTTCAGTCAGCGGATTACTACCTTTCATTTCAAAATGGGTCTGACTTTGGCGAGCAACATTATGGAATAAACAAGCCTCTTCCACCGCAGACACCAAAGCGTGACTAATTCCCCCCAGCATGGCATGGTAGGGCCAAATAATTAATGGATATTTGCTATCACAATTGAGCGTCTTTGCATAATGCAGCGCATAATCTTGTAACCATTTCTCATCACCCTGGCGAATCCGAGGGACAACGGCTGGATTGATTTTCCACACGCCTTTTTCTACATCCTCCATGGAGATATTCGTCATCGCAGGTGGATGTTCTCCAGCATCGTTAATCCAAAATATAGGATGAAAAATTTGCATCGCGGTATGGGTATCCATCGTTGCTGCAATTTCGGTGATGACTCCTAAATTGCGGTAGATAAATTCACACAATCGCACATTATCATCAACCGCTCCCGTACCCGATTGACCACCGACAAATAATTCAAAGTCTGGAATACAAAAGGTATTCTGAACATCGATTAGCAATAAACCAATCCGGGTTTCATCTTCATGGGCGGGCTGGAGATGATGCTGTTTTGCCCAAGCTTCGGCTTGGTTGACCCGCTCTTGATAGGGAACACGCCAGACGTCTCCAACCTGATTGGAGTTGAAATGGGAGGGGATGGGGAGTTGAGTATTATTACTCATCACTAATCAATCCTGTTCACGAAAGCATCTGACAACTATACTATGGGTAATTAACTCACGTTCAGAGTCTTCCTCAAGACTGAGATATTGTTCTAGAGAGTATTGTTACATTTTAGAAGAATTGGTAATAATCTTTGTGGAGAAAGAATAGTTGATGAAATCAGTTGCAATTAATCAGTATGGTGGAACGGATGTCTTACACCTTATAGACTTGCCAACTCCATCCATCAAAACTAATGAGATATTGGTCAAAGTCCATGCTACCAGCGTTAATCCCATTGACTGGAAAATCAGACAGGGAATGCTGCAACTCTTAACGGGCTATAACTTTCCCATAATTTTGGGATTTGATATTTCTGGGGAAGTTGTCGAGGTGGGAACGGCTGTGACTCGTTTTCAACCCGGTGACCAAATCTATGCCTGTCTTGATAATCTCACGGGTGGTGCTTATACGGAGTATGCGGTTGTGTCAGAACCAGCCGCTTGTCCTAAACCAGAAAAACTCTCTCACAAAGAAGCGGCGGCTGTTCCCTTAGCCGGACTCACAGCGCTGCAAGCCTTGCGAGATGAGGGAAAAATCAAAACGGGGTACAACGTGCTGATTAACGGCGCGTCGGGTGGTGTGGGTAGCTTAGCGGTACAAATTGCCAAGGCGTTTGCAACTCAGGTGACAGGGGTTTGTAGTGGTAAAAATAGTGAGTTCGTAAAACAATTGGGTGCTGACCGAGTGATTGACTATACTCAGCAGGATTTTACTAAGGATACTGCTAAGTACGATATTATTTTCGATGTGGTTGGAAATCAATCCTTCTGGGGTTGTCAAGACTGTTTGCAACCCAACGGCGTTTATATTACGACTCAGCCCTATCCGGTTAACTTTCTGGAGACTTTTGTCACGGCGGTTCTTCCGGGGAAAAAAGCTAAAGTTGTGGTTGTCAAATCCAATGGTTTGGATTTAAAGTCTCTCAAAGAACTGATTGAAGTTCAGAAAGTTCGCCCAGTCATTGCTCAAACCTATCCCTTGTCTGCTGTTGGTAAGGCGCATCAGGAGAGTGAACAAGGTCATGTTGTGGGTAAGTTGGTGATTATGGTTGAAAATTGAAGATTTTGACTCTTCGCTGCGTTTGAGGAAACCTGGTTTGTAGGGGCGGGTAATGGAACTTTCTTTTCGCTTTGATGATAACGTTTGTGCAAAACCAGCCCCTACACGCCCATCTGTGTAATTCTTTAGAAAATGTTAATCTTTACCGTTCGTAGTCGGCACTTTAGTGCCATCAGCGCTAAAGCGCTTACTACAAGCTTGCTATGATAACTTAGTCAGTAATCCTAAAAAGCGCTTTGTATTGGGTGTCAACAGTGTGCGCCGATACGCATCAGCCGCTTTCTTAATCCCTTCGGCTTGCGTTGGATAAGGATGAATCGCACTACTCAGCTTACTCAACCCCACGTTTCCCACAATCGCCGTTGTCACTTCACTAATCATCTCCCCCGCATGACGCGCCACGATTGTCGCGCCCAGAATTTTATCCGAACCTTTCTGATGATGGATTTTCACAAATCCGTCCTCTTCCCCATCCGCGATCGCACGATCTACCGTATTAAATGGTATCTTAATTGTACTCACCTTCATTCCCTTTTCCTGAGCTTCATCTTCATACATGCCGACATGAGCAATTTCTGGGTCAGTATAGGTTACCCAAGGCATGACTAAATCACTGAGTTTAGACCGCCCTAAGCCGAAGGGAGAAAACAACGTATTTTTAATTACAATTCGTGCTGCTGCATCCGCTGCATGGGTGAATTTCCATTTCATACAAATATCACCCGCCGCATAAATATTCCGATTCGTTGTTTGTAGATAATCATTAACCTTTATCCCTTTGCGGTGGTACTCCACGCCAACAGCGTCTAAATTCAACCCTTCTATATTCGGCGCACGCCCTGCACCCACTAAAATTTCATCAACAATGATCGACTCATCCTGACCATTACAGGTATAGTGCAGTAACTTACCTTCATCCATCTTGACTGCTCGTTTCATTTTGCAATCTAAGACTAAGCGAATACCTTCTTGTTCAAACTTATGCTGCACAATTTCGGCGGCGTCAGTATCTTCTTTATTTAAAAGGTGAGAATGGCGATGGAAAAGAATTACCTCACAGCCTAAACGACGGAAGGCTTGTGCCAATTCACAGCCAATCGGTCCCCCGCCAATGACTGCCAGCCGTTTGGGGCGTTCGGTCAAGGAAAAGACAGTTTCATTGGTCAAAAATCCTGTCTCTTCTATGCCCTCAATTGATGGTCGTACAGCCCTAGCCCCCGTCGTAATTACCGCTTTTTTAAACCGCAAAATTTTATCACCAACGGCAATGGTATTAGAATCTTGAAACGACCCTTCTCCTAAGAAAATATCAATATTATAGGTTTGTTTAAAGCGTTGGGCTGAATCATGGTGACTAATTCCAGCGCGTAACTTCCGCATCCGTTCCATGACGGCGGAAAAATCAATATCAATCTGTTCCGGAGGACGAATTCCAAAATCTCCCGCCTCTTTCATTTGAGCGACAACACGGGATGAGCGAATAATACATTTAGATGGCACACATCCAACATTTAAACAATCCCCACCCATGAGATGGCGTTCAATTAAGGCAACTTTTAAACCAATATCCATCCCAGCAGCACCGGCGGCGGTGACTAATCCTGCGGTTCCTGCACCAATTACCACCAGATCATACCGATCAGCGGGTTTGGGATTAACCCAATCCGGTGGATGAACATGGGAAACCAATTGCTGGTTATAGTCATCCATGGGTGGGACAATTACTCTCTCAGATGTTGATGTCATTTGTTACTCCTTAATAGTGATTGGGGATTGGGGAAACGGTATTTTTTTTTAGTCTCTCACTTTGATCGGGGCGGGTTTAGTTACATCTGGGTGAGGTCAAGAAAGATAGTTGTGAAACCTACGCCTACACACTCAAAATTTGGTCGGGGCGGGTTTAGTTACATCTGGGTGACAAAAAAAGATAGTTGTAAAACCCGCCCCTACAGACTCAAATACCACGTCTAGAACATTCAAAACTAATCAGAAACGCTTTCATCGAGAACCACATCATCCGATACTTTTTCATCTAAGGCTTTTTTAGCAACTTTGGTAACATATACAGTAACAGCAACGGTAGCGATAAATCCAATAATCCGAATTGTCCATTGCACCGCCGGATTAGTCGGTTGTGCTTCTGTCCCCACCATCGCCAGACTACCCGCTAAAGAACCAATATAAACGTACATAATCGTTCCGGGAATCATACCCACAGAACCGAAAAAGTAGTCTTTCAACGAAACCCCGGTTAATCCATAAGCGTAGTTTAATAAATTAAAGGGAAACACAGGCGACAGTCGGGTTAATAGCACGATTTTAAATCCTTCCCCACCCACTGCATCGTCAATCGCTTTAAATTTTTCGTTTCCAGCAATTTTATTGGCTACCCAACCCCTCGCCAAATACCGCCCTACCAGGAAGGCGGCGGTTGCTCCCAAGGTGGCGCCAATAAACACATAGATAGAACCCAAAACAACGTCAAAGACAACGCCAGCGCCTAGGGTGAGGATGGAACCGGGCAGGAATGCTACGGTGGCAATAATATAAAGTACGATAAACGCGATCGCACCAACTGGACCGAGGTTTTGAATCCACTGCAAAGCGTTGCGTAACCAGTCTTGGGGATTGAATCCTGAACCCGTGGCTGATTCCTGCGCCAAGGCGGGATTGGCGGCAATTAGTAATGTTGTACTAACCGCCAGCAGCGTGAATAGGGTTAGCTTGTATAGCTTTCTCAGGTTTCGGGGATGGAATTGGCGTTTCATCCGGTTTTCTCTCCTCAGTTGACCTCTGTTCTCGATCATGCATCATCCCAGGTGCATCGTTATGATTATCCTAAACGGATAGGCTGAGAATTCCCTGAAAATAGATGAAATGAATGATGAATTAGGACTTTAAATTCCCTATTCCCTGTTCCCTAACAAAATACTTGACTATTCGTTCCAGAAACGCTAGAGTCTTCCTAGAAGCAAATACGAGAGTGATGGCTCGACACAAAGAGTTTGACCGGAAGGAAGCTTTAGAGAAAGCAATGGAAACCTTTTGGTGCTATGGTTACGAAGGAACTTCCATCCAAGTTTTGGTCAAAAACATGGGCATTAACCGAGGGAGTCTCTACGACACCTTTGGTGATAAACGCGCTTTATTTCAAGCCGCGATCGCCCATTATGATCAAACCGTAGTTAAGGATGCGATCGCCCGACTCGAAGCCCCGAATGCCTCTAAGTCAGCCATTATTGATCATTTCTATACCCTGATTGATCGAGCGGTTACAGATGTTCAACGGCGAGGCTGTTTGATCACCAATACAGCGGTTGAACTCTGTCCCCATGATCCCGATACCGCGACTCGTATCGCCACCAATCTGAAACGGATTGAACGGGCGTTTTATCAAGCGTTAGTCAGGGCAAAAGAAAAAGGAGAACTCAGCGATAAGCATGATCTAAACGCTTTAGCCAATTTCCTGACTTGTACCTTACAAGGCTTGCGGGTTACCTCTAAAGTTAACCCAGATCGGGAGGTTTTGCGGAGTATTGCTCAGGTAGCCCTCTCGGTTCTCGACTAATGCAGATCTTTTTTTTGAACAATTTTGGAACATTTGTTCCATAAAAGTAAATCACTGGATAATTTTGATGACATTGACCCAAGAAATCAACACCCTACGCCAGCAAATCCAAGCCAAGATGTCTGAGGAGACTAAAGCGGTTATGGATAAAGCCATGCAAGATTTGGTTAATTCAGGACTTACCAATCAGAGTCTCAAGGTTGGCGACAAAGCCCCCAATTTTGCCCTACCGAATGCTGTTGGCAAAACCGTTGAATTGCAAGATTTACTCAGCCGTAATCCTGTGGTTATTTCCTTCTACCGAGGGGGGTGGTGTCCCTATTGCAATTTAGAATTACGTTCCTTGCAGCAGTCTTTAGCGGAGATTAAAAAATTAGGCGCAACCTTAGTGACAATTTCTCCACAAACGCCGGATAATTCTCTATCCACCGTGGAGAAAAATGAACTAGAGTTTGAAGTATTGAGTGATGCAGGAAATCAGGTAGCTAAGGACTTTGGTTTAGTTTTTGTGCTACCGGAGGAATTGCGCCCGATTTACCAAGACTTTGGCATTGACTTGCCTGCTCATAATGGGGATAATACGTTTGAATTACCCATTCCTGCCACTTATGTTATTGCCCAAAATGGGACAATCATTCATGCTTTTGTTGACCCCGATTACACGAAACGCTTAGACCCAGCAGAAATTATCACCGCATTAAAGCAACGCTCTGTAGCGGCTTAAGTAACACTCGCATTCAACAGCCTTGGGTTTAAACTTAAGGAACCAAAAGCTCAAGTCGTCTAAAGACGACTAGATCAGAGTTTAGTCCATTAAAATGGACTTGAGTTAATTAGAGAACAGTAGGGGCGGGTTTAGGGATTAACCTGTGGAACTAACCGATAAATGTTGTACAAAACCCGCCCTAGCCCAGCGTGGGTTTAGGGATTAACCTGTGGAATTAACCGATAAATGTTGTACAACACCCGCCCTACCCCAGCTCATCATCAGATGTCGGAGCTTACTGACAAAGGTGCAAGATATCAGCCAATAACAAAGAACATAAGACAAATGATAAAGGACAATATTAACTTATTCACACCCGTTCAAGTCGGTGCATACAAACTACCCAATCGTATGGTTATGGCACCCTTAACCCGGATGCGTGCAGGTGAGGGAAACATACCCAGAGAAATCAATGCCACCTATTATGCCCAACGTACCTCTGCTGGATTAATTATTTCCGAAGCCACTCAAGTTTCCCAACAGGGATACGGATATGCGTATAGCCCAGGAATCCACTCACCCGAACAGGTAGAAGGCTGGAAGTTGGTGACTCAGGCTGTGCATGAACGAGGGAGACCAATGTTCCTACAACTGTGGCACGTTGGGCGTATTTCTCATCCCTCCATGCAGCCGAATGGGAAACTTCCCGTTGCGCCAAGTGCGATCGCGGCTGAAGGGATGGCGAGTACCCATACTGGCGAGCAACCCTTTGTCATCCCCCGTGCTTTTACCATGGCTCCCCCTGCTCCCCCTGCTCCCCCTGCTCCCCCTGCTTCCCCTGCTCCCTACCTCCACCACCAAACTTATTCAGCAAGCTAGTTAATCTAGGGCGCGATCGCATTTGGGTAACTGGGGTGCGATCGCGAAATTCATTCATTTATACCAAGTTGCGTTATCGAATGTCATTCTGAGCGAAGCGCGAAGCGAAGCTATAGTGAGGAAGGAGCGTCAGAATCTCGCCAGATGTGTCGTTACTGTTCCTCAAACCCTCTTGTATCCGAGTTCGGCTTTCTGTAAATCTCAAGCCTGAGCCAGACTTCTATACTTGAGATAGAGACTACAGAAAACTTTACAATAACAACTATGGCTCCCGATCCCAAGATAATGAATAGCGTCGAGCAGCTCGGCTATCGCGTCACCGTGGGTGACGTAGCGGCTAAGGCGGGATTGAATATCAATCTAGCCGAACGAGGATTACTAGCGCTAGCCTCCGATGCAGGTGGACATTTGCAAGTCGCCGAGTCAGGTGAAATTGCTTACCTGTTCCCCAAGAACTTTCGCACAAACCTACGAAACAAATTCCTCCGATTACGATTGCAGGAATGGTGGTCAAAAATTTGGCGTGTCTTATTTTACCTGATTCGGATTTCATTCGGACTTCTCCTCTTACTTTCAATTGTCCTAATTTTTCTCGCCATTTCGATTATCGTCATCAGTATCAGTTCCAGCAGCGATAGTGATTCGGGTGGTGGCGGTAACGGGGGTTCTAATCGAGGCGGCGGTATGTTTTTTATGCCCCGCTTCTGGATTGGACCCGATATCTTTTGGTTTTTTGACCCCAGTTACGAACGCCATCGACAACGGCGCACCTCCTGGAATTCGGCTGAGAGTAAGCAGATGAATTTTCTGGAGTCAATTTTCTCATTCCTGTTTGGCGATGGTAACCCCAATGCGGATTTAGAAGAACGGCGCTGGCAAGAAATCGGTACAGTGATTCGCAATTCCGGCGGTGCGGTTACAGCGGAACAGATTGCTCCGTATTTGGATGATATTGGTACAGGCTATCAACGGGAATATGAGGACTATATGTTACCCGTTCTCAGCCGTTTCAATGGGCGTCCAGAAGTTAGTCCCGATGGAGAAATTATCTATCACTTCCCCGATTTACAGACAACTGCACAACAGCAACATCCTCAGCCTGTTCCCTCTTACCTGCAAGAACAGCCTTGGCGCTTTAGTGCGGCTACCAGTGGACAAAAAATACTGGCAATTGGGTTAGGCGGAGTGAATATTGTCGGCGCGTTGATGCTGGGTTCTTTGTTAAGAGGAGGTGAAATTGCTGCCCAGATAGGCGGATTAGTGGCGTTTGTCGCCTCAATTTACTGGTTTTTACTGGGGTACGGGATTGGGTTTTTAGCGATTCCTTTGATTCGTTATTTCTGGATTCAACGGAAAAATAGTAAAATCGCAGCCCGTAATCAGCAACGACAGCAGGAAGCATCAGCACTGGTTCAAGGGGATGCCAATTTACAGAAAAAGCTGGCGTATGCCCAACAGTTTGCCGCGCAAAATGTAATTGGGCAAGAGGATGTGGTGTATACCAGTGAACAGGATTTACTGGATCAAGATTTGCAACGAAAAGACCAAATTGATGCCGAGTGGCAACGCCGTTTAGAGTCGGGTTCTTAGGTAGCTATAGCGGGTTTTGTTGTTCATTTATCGGTAAATAGCTGACTTTAGTCCCTCGAAGGCAATCGCGTGGTGATCCGATTTGGGTATGGAGTGCGATGTTTCTTGAACCATCCATAAAACTGGCAGTCAGATTTCCCCCTAATTCCCCTTAATCTTCAGAAATCCTCAATTCGTGGATATTCCAAAACGCGCCTCCTAAAGCCGAATACTCAATCCCCTCCACGCGATCGCGCACAGCCGTCATCGATAGCGGATTCACCAAATAAATAAAAGGTAAATGTTCTTTAATCAGGCGTTGGGCTTCACCATAAATAACTTTGCGCTTTTCTTCATCTAACTCTTGAGACCCTTTAACATAGAGATCATTAATTTCTTTCTCCCAAGGCGCCACTTCCCACCCCTGAATCTCCGGTTGACCAACCGTTGGTTTTTGATTAAAACTGTGCAATCCACCTTCCGTAGACCAGACATTGGCACTATTATTGGGTTCTAATCCGCCCCCGGAAAAACCCAGAAGATGACATTCCCAATCCAAGCTATTACTAAGTTGTTCCACCAAAGTACTAAAAGCAATCGGGTTAAAATCCACTTGCATACCAATTTTCGCCAAATCTCGTTTAATTTGCGCTCCCATGGCTTCGCGCAGTTTATTCCCCGCATTGGTAATTAAGGTAAAACGCACTCGATTCCCTTGATCGTCGAGGAGTTGTCCTTCATCGTTATACTGGAAGCCCGCGTTTAACAGTAATTCTTTGGCTTTGTCCAGATTATATTCGTAAATTGGCAGTCCCTCTTCGGGAGACAAATAATAAGGACTTTGTACCGGAAGATTGGAATATTGCGGTTCACCCAATCCTCGAAACGAGTTATCAATCATCGTTCTGCGGTCAATCGCATAAGCCACCGCCTGTCTAAATTCCAAGGTATTGAACCAACGAGATTTCATCGGTTCAATTAAGGGTTCGCCGTCCCGACTCCCTTTGTTAAGGTTGAAGGAAATAAAACTAGAACTTAGCGTGGGACCGCCAACGTAAATGTTAAAGTTACTGCGTTCCTCTTCCCGCTTAAGTAGGGAATAGAAATCCGGTGAGACACTAATCGCATCTAACCCACCAGAACGAAATTGCAAAAAGGCAGTATCGGTGGATTCAACAACTTCCCAGAAGAGACGATTAATATAAGGTTGAGGTTGACCTTGATCTCCCTTGCGCCAGTAATGGGGATTGCGGCGAAAGATTAAGCGTTGATTGGTATTGTAGCGATCCAGTTGATAGGGTCCATTGACCACAATTTTATCCGGGTCAGTATCCACACCCCAAGTGGTCATAAACTTGGGTCTTCCTTCTTGGTCTTTCTCAGTTACCGTATCCTTGAGGGCGTGGGCGGGTAAAATTGCCAGTCCTGTGGTGCGGAGAAAGGGCGCAAAGGGTTCGGGTGTGGTAAATTCAACTCGTCTTTCATCGAGTTTCCGCACGCTGGGAAAGCCGCGTGTTTCGCCAATTCTGAGAATGTCGCGAACATCGGTGGGAATGTCTTCGTTGAGATAGATATCGTTATAGGTAAAGACAATATCATCAACCGTTAAGGGTTCTCCATCCGACCACTTTAATCCCTCTCGCAGGGTAAAAACAATCCGCTGTTGGTTATCGGAGATGTCCCAAGACTCAGCCAGAGAGGGTTCAATTTCTCCGGTGACACCATTTTCAGTGACCAGTCCCTCGTAGGTATACCCAAAAATATTCGGCGACTCCTGAGAGAGGGCGTAGTTAAAGGTTTTGGGGTCACTGAGAATACTGGTGACAAGTTGAGAACCCTGGGCGGCTTGCGAGGTAAAGAGTGCAGGGTTACAGGCGGATAGTGCGATCGCGACGACACAGGTCAGTAAACTGAGAAACCAGCGACGCAGAGGAATATTTGCCAAGATAGTCACGAATCCGATTCAATAATTGTAGGGGTACGATATAAATTGTAGGGGTACGATATATCGTACCCCTACTCCATTCTCATGGTTTTACGCTTGAATGAGGACTCATAACGGACTATTCATCCTCATCCTCATCCTCTTCGAGATACTCCTCAGCCAAGTCATCTGCATCCTCATCCTCTTCCTCCTCTTCATGCATCAACGACTCAAAATCGCTGGTATCCTCTTCTTCCATACTGTAAGCGCGAGCCGTGCGATCGTCTAGCACTTCTAAGGAATCATCTTGGTCGAACTCACTACTCTCATTCAGATCACCAAAATCATACTCAGCGCCGCCATTGGCGGAATCAGCATCGACACCACTGGTTGGATCTTCATAAGCGTTATACCCGGTTCCGGCGGGAATCAGGCGACCAATAATCACGTTCTCCTTCAAACCCCGCAACCAATCGGATTTCCCTTCAATTGCAGCTTCGGTGAGGACACGAGTAGTTTCCTGGAAGCTAGCAGCGGAGATGAAGCTATCCGTATTCAGTGAGGCTTTAGTAATCCCCAATAATACTGGCGTATATTGAGCTGGTGCGCCCCCGGTAATTGCCATGGCTTCATTCACGGTCTCAATTTGCCGCAACTCCACCAATTCTCCCGGTAGCATTGTGGTATCACCCCCATCATCGACCCGAACTTTCGAGGTCATCTGACGGACAATCACTTCGATATGCTTGTCCGAGATATCAATTCCCTGGGATTGATACACCGACTGGACTTCATTGACCAGAAAGGCTTGTGCGGCTTGCAGTCCCGCTAAAGCACCTTCATAGATTCCCTTGTCTTCCACAGTGAAATTAAAGAAAATCTCCAGAATCTCGTGGGGATTTGCCGGTCCATCAGTTAACGGTTGACCTACCTTCACAAACTGAGCATCGGAAACCATCGCGTTTTGTCCCGGACTCACCGGATAATCTGTAATCACCCCTTCCGGTTCAATCACTTTGATATCAACGGTTTCATCTTCCTCATAAACCACCTGCGTCTCACCGGGACGTCGGGCTAATACACAGGCTTCTTTAGGTTTACGGGCTTCTAGGAGTTCTTCAATCCGGGGTAGCCCTTGAATAATATCCCCCGTCTTTGCCCGCTCAAACACTAGCAGCACCAGGTTGTCACCCCGTTGCACCAAGTCTCCATTATCAATTTGCAGCACCGCACCAGCGGACACCCGATAAGGACGTGCGAGTCGCAACGTTACTGAGTCTTCGTTAACTTTGACAACTTGTCCAGATTCGGAGGCTTGCACACTGGCGGCGAGGAAATCAGTCTCCACGACTAAATCTCCCACCTTCACCTGAGGTGTGCCACTAATGGGAACGGTAATCCGATCCGCATCCCGAACCACCAGTACCCGGCGAATGGCTTCCACCCCTTCGCGAATCCCTCGGACTTCACCGGATTCTTTACACTGAATTTCGGTGCGGGCGACGACGTCTTTGGGCGCAATTTTATCCCCATCGTTAACCAACAGCCGAGTTTGGGTACTTCCCCCTAAGGGATCAGCCGAGGTATCGCGCCGGATCACCAACGATTCCAGGATCACCAACTGCAACCGCATGTCCTCTGGATCATCTGACTCTTCGGTTGTGACTAATTCAATATCCGCTGAAAGCTGAGAGGCGGAATGATCGCCGTCGGACTCTTGAGTCATGTCCAAAACGAGTTGAGTTCGCAGCAACTCTAGTCCTTCAACGGACTTGATCCGCTCTCCGTCTTTATAGGGTAGCCGCTGAATCGTCCGTAACTCAATCCCGATCGCACTCTCACCATCCGACTCACCGCCCTCAGTAGAACCGTTGGCACTGTCGATGGAGGCTTGAGAGGGAACATCGGGTTCATCAGGGATGTTAAACTCTACCACAGGTCTGAGCAGTAATGCCATGCCCTCTGGCGTCTCGGCGACTTCCCCATACCGCAGTTCTGTCACGCTTAACCCCGGAACAGGTTCTGTACCCGGATGTACCAGCTGACCTTCAGAGGTAAAGCCCTCGGGAACGTCATCCACCAAATGCAAGTCTCCGGGCTTAATCACAATTTCCCGCAGAATGTCATTCTTCTGCACAACTTCGACAATCCCTCCCGATTGGCAGAAGATATCTTTCACCACTTCTGTCCCGGCTTCCACATATTGACCGTCTTCCACTAGCAGCAACGAGATATCTTTATTAACCTCGTGGCATTCTTCGGGAATCCACAGCAGGGTGCCGCCTTTGGTGATTTCGTATCCTTGCTTGGCTTTACCGCGCTTGGCGACTTCTACACCGCCATACTTAATAATCCCCCCCGTCTGGGTGCGATAGCGATCGTCAACCAACTCCGCTACCACTTGATTATTTAACACTTTTGTGCCTGGGGTTGCCTTGAGCAAGAAGCGCTGGTTATTGGCGGTGTGAATCACATACTGTTCACGACCCCCACTACTTTCCATCCGCACCGCTGCTTGGTCTAGGCGTACTGACGCGGTGATGATGTCAATTTCCCGCTTACCCGGTGTCAGCCGCACTACACCACCGTTTTGGCTGACTAACTTGGTTTCTGCTAACACGGAACCGGGTTCCACGGCATCCCCGTTTCTGACCACAGGTTCAGCACCAGGGGGCAGGTTATACACCTCTCCTGATAACACCCACAACAAGCCACCCCGCTGGGCAATGCGGGTCGTATTCCCTTGGCGATCCGTTTTTTCTTCGGGAATCAAGTCGGCAAACAAAACTTCTCCCGCCAAATCCGAGGCGACGTCTTTCGCGGCTTTTTCCGTAGACAGGCGAGATTTGCCCAACGCCACTTCTGCTAAAAGCTGTTCTGCTTTTACCTCTTGCCCATCGCTAACCAGGAGGATGGAACCGGGCGTGACCGGAACCGTCTTGGCTTTCCCCTTATTGGTGGGTTCCAGAATCAGTTCACCAGCGACTTCCACCTGTTCCCGCTCTTCCCCATGGCGAGTACGCACACCTCGGGTACGCAGACGGCTAGAAAAGCGGACAACGCCATCAAACGCCGCTGAGACTTGGCGGGCGACTTCCCCGGTGAATACTCCCCCGGTGTGGAATGTCCGCATGGTTAGCTGAGTTCCGGGTTCACCAATGGACTGAGCCGCAATAATACCAACGGCTTCTCCCAAGTCCACCATGTGTCCATGGGCTAAACTCCAGCCGTAGCAATGCTGACAAACTGAGCGCGAGGCTTCACAGGTTAGGGGAGAGCGAACCATCAACTCTTCCACCTTCGCTTTGCCGATGACGTCGGCTAAATCGTCGCAGATAGCTTGGTTACGTTTGGCGATCACCTCTTTGGTTTTCGGGTGCAGCACATCAGCGGCTAGGACTCGTCCCAAGAGACGATCTTGCAGGGGAATCAGTACGCGATCGCCATCTGTCATCGCGGTTAACTGGATGCCTCGGGTTGTGCCACAATCGACTTCCCGGACAATCACATCCTGAGACACATCCACCAGACGTCGGGTCAGATACCCTGAGTCAGCCGTTCTCAGGGCGGTATCCACCAGTCCTTTCCGTGCCCCGTAACTGGAAATAATATATTCGGTAACCGTTAACCCTTCCCGGAAATTAGTCTTGATCGGCAGGTCAATAATTTCCCCTTGCGGATCAGCCATTAAACCCCGCATCCCGACCAATTGGCGCACCTGAGACAGGTTTCCTCTTGCCCCAGAAAACGCCATCATATAGACCGAATTCAAGGGATCAGTTGCCTTGAAATTGACCACCACTTCATCTTTCAGGGCTTCCGACGTACTATTCCAGGTATCAATTACTTTCTGGAATCGTTCAACTTCGGTGATTTCCCCCCGACTGTAACGGGCTTCCGTGGCGCGAATCTGGGCTTCTGCCGCTTCTAACATCTCACGCTTTTTCGGCGGCACAAGTAGGTCATCGACACTAATCGAAACCCCCGCTTTTGTGGCATAGCGGAATCCTAAATCTTTAAGTTGGTCAGCCATCTGAGCAGTCCGGGCGCTGCCATACTTAGTAAACGCCCAGGAAATCAGTTTTTTGAGCTGACCTTTATCAACGACTCGATTGTAGAAAATCGTTTCTTTTTGTCCTTTGTCATTCGTCATTTGTCATTCGTCCTTGGTGATTCGTCCTTGGTGATTCGTCCTTGGTTTTGGTTCAGGTAATCATCAGGGCATCTTGAATGGCTTTGTTGTAAATAATCCGACCCGGTGTCGTGCGAACGTACTGCGAAATTAGTTCTCCATCAGCCGTTTCTCGGACTCGGCGGTCTTTGTAGACTTTCGTCACCATCCCATCTGAGGAGGTTTCTGAGGAAATCACCTGCTCATCATCCGACTTACCATTCTGTACCGTGCCATCAAAACGCACCCAGACGTAAGCATGTAACTCGACCTGCTTTTGTTCAAAGGCTCGGATTGCATCATCGAGAGAGGCAAAATAGCGATCCGCGCCTTTTGTGGCGTGGGGATTTTCGGCGGTGAGGTAATAGCAACCCAGCACCATATCCTGACTCGGTGCGACAATCGGACGTCCCGTCGCTGGAGAGAGAATATTATTGGACGCCAACATTAACAATCGGGCTTCGGCTTGGGATTCCAAAGACAGAGGAACGTGAACCGCCATCTGGTCACCGTCGAAGTCCGCGTTAAAGGCGGGACAGACCAAGGGGTGCAGTTGAATGGCGCGACCTTCAACCAAAATCGGTTCAAAGGATTGAATCCCTAAGCGGTGCAGCGTTGGCGCTCGGTTGAGCAAGACGGGATGACCGGCAATCACTTCTTCTAGCACGTCCCAAACGCTGGCGTCACCGCGCTGAATCAGTTTTTTGGCGGCTTTAATGTTATTGACTAACCCCTGACTAATCAGGCGATGGATCACAAAGGGTTGAAACAGTTCAATCGCCATTTCGCGGGGTAAACCGCACTGGTGAATTTTCAGATTCGGACCGACAACGATTACCGAACGTCCAGAGTAATCGACCCGTTTCCCCAAGAGGTTTTGGCGGAATCGACCCTGTTTCCCTTCAATAATGTCCGACAATGACTTTAATGCCCGATTATTTGCACCCACCACCGTGCGTCCTCGGCGTCCATTATCAATCAGCGCATCGACCGCTTCTTGCAGCATCCGCTTTTCGTTGCGGACAATAATTTCTGGGGCGAGGATTTCCTGGAGGCGTGCCAAGCGATTATTGCGGTTGATCACCCGGCGATACAAGTCATTCAAGTCTGAAGTCGCAAAGCGTCCACCATCGAGCTGAACCATGGGGCGCAAATCCGGCGGGATAACCGGAATCACCGTCAGCACCATCCAGTCGGGTTGTGATCCGGTGGCGATGAAGTTATCAATCACCCGCAGCCGCTTAATCAGCTTTGCCCGCTTTTGACCTTTGGCGTTGCTGATGTCTTCGCGCAGTTTTTCGGCTTCGTCGTCTAAGTTGACATCTTGCAAGAGTCGTTGTAGAGCTTCTGCACCAATGCCCACTTCTACGCCATTGAGTTCGGAGTCTTCGCTGTAAAGTTGCTCCTCAATTTCCAGCCATTGGTCTTCAGTCAATAGCTGTTTATAGCTGAGATTTTCAGCATTCCCTGGACTCAGAACAACATAAGCATTGAAATAAACAATCTGCTCGACATCCCGCAACGGCATATCCAAGAGAATACTCAGATAACTGGGAATTCCTTTGAGATACCAGACATGCGCCACAGGAGCCGCCAGTTTAATGAACCCCATGCGATGTCGTCGTACCCGCGACTCCGTAACTTCCACGCCGCAGCGTTCACAAACAATCCCGCGATGACGAACTCGTTTGTATTTGCCGCAGTGACATTCCCAGTCTTTCGCTGGACCAAAAATCCGCTCACAGAACAACCCGTCCATTTCGGGTTTGAGCGTGCGATAGTTAATCGTTTCTGGTTTCGTCACTTCCCCTACAACTTGACCATTCGGTAGGGTACGTTCTCCCCATATACGGATGCGCTCCGGAGAGGCAATTCCAATTTTTACGTAGTCAAAGCGCTGTTCTTGTTGCTGTTTCATCTTCCAGGGTTGCGAGTTTTGAGCGTACAGACGTGGCTACATCTGAGTTTTGAATCTAGAGACGTAGCCGGCTACGTCTCTACACTCAACACGGAGACCTTATAACTCTTCTTCTTCGAGTTCCTCACTGCGGAGGGATTCATAAGTGGGTCGGCTGGGGGTACGACGGCGATCGCCATCTGCCATCAAATCGACTTCTAAATCACGGCTGGAGCCATCATCATCGGTTTCTACTTTGTGAACGGCAATATCCAGTCCCAAGGATTGAAGTTCTCGCATCAACACCTTAAAGGATTCTGGTGTACCGGGTCGCGGAATTGCCTTACCTTTGACAATGGCGTTGAGGGCTTCGTTACGACCCTGCATATCGTCTGATTTCACGGTGAGTAACTCTTGCAGGGTATAAGCCGCGCCAAAAGCCTCCAATGCCCAAACTTCCATTTCACCAAATCGCTGACCGCCCTGCTGCGCCTTACCACCCAAGGGTTGCTGAGTAACCAGCGAATAAGGTCCGGTGGAACGAGCATGAATCTTATCATCGACCAAGTGAACCAGTTTTAACATGTAGGCGATACCGATTGTCACCGGACGATCAAAGGCTTCGCCCGTGCGACCATCAAATACCTGGATTTTGCCCGGATTTTCTGGATCAAATACCCAATCTTGCTGAGTTTCTTCCCGCGCTTGCTCAAGTTTGCCGTGAACAGTCAGCCGGGATGCTTCTTCCCCATACATTTCATCAAAGGGAATCATTTTAAAGCGCAGGTCTAAGTTTTCACCCGCCCATCCCAGTAAACATTCAAAGACTTGACCAACATTCATCCGACTGGGAACGCCCAAGGGATTGAGAATAATGTCCAGGGGAGTGCCATCAGGGAGGTAGGGCATATCTTCCATCGGCAGAATCCGGGAGATAATCCCCTTATTGCCGTGACGACCTGCCATTTTATCACCCACCTGAATCTTGCGCTTCTGTGCCACATAGACGCGCACTACCATGTTGGCCCCAGGGGGGAGTTCATCGCCTTGTTCACGGGTAAAGATGCGGACATCCACAACCCGACCTTTTTCACCGTTGGGAACGCGCAAGGAATTGTCCCGCACATCCCGGGCTTTTTCTCCGAAAATTGCCCGGAGTAGCTTTTCTTCGGGGGGTTGGTCGGATTCGCCTTTGGGTGTCACTTTACCGACGAGAATATCTCCGGCTTCTACCCACGCCCCTATCCGAATAATCCCTTGTTCGTCGAGTTGGCGCAGCGAATCTTCCCCCACGTTGGGAATTTCACGGGTGATTTCTTCGGGTCCCAGCTTAGTTTGTCGGGCTTCAATTTCGTATTTTTCAATGTGAATGCTGGTGTACACATCATCCAACACCAGTCGTTCACTAATCAGGATGGCGTCTTCGTAGTTGTAGCCTTCCCAGGGCATATACGCCACCAGAATGTTCTGTCCTAATGCCAGTTCTCCCCCTTCAGTGGCGGAACCGTCAGCTAGGATTTGACCCGCTTCTACGTCATCTCCGTAAAAAACTAACGGACGCTGATTTAAGCAGGTGTCTTGGTTAGACCGCTGATATTTCTGGATTTCGTATTCAATGATTTCTGGTTCGCTGGTTTGGGCTGTCTCTGTACTGTCTCCCGGTAAAGCGGGGGTGCTGGGAGCGGTTTGGACGCGAATTTTGGTGGCATCCACATAAACGACTTCGCCAGCTTTCCGGGCGACAACCACCATGCCGGAATCTCGTGCAGCTTGGGCTTCCAACCCTGTACCCACCAAGGGACGTTCTGGACGCAACAAGGGAACGGCTTGCCGTTGCATGTTTGAACCCATCAGGGCGCGGTTGGCGTCATCATGTTCCAGGAAGGGAATGAGTGAGGTTGCCACGGAGATGATTTGCACTGGAGATACCGCCACAAAGTCTACCTGATCAGGGGTGGTGGTGGTGAATTCTTGGCGATAGCGCACGGGAACGGATTCGCCCATGATATAGCCATTTTCATCCATGGGGATATCACCAGGAGCAACGCGCAAGTCGTCCTCTTCATCAGCGGTCATGTAAAGCGGCGCTTTGTCTTTGATCACCCGCCCGTTTTCTACGGGGTACGAGGGGGTTTCAATAAAGCCATAAGCGTTAACTCGTGCATGGGTTGCCAAGGAACCAATTAGACCGGCGTTGGGTCCTTCTGGCGTTTCGATGGGGCAAATTCGTCCATAGTGAGAGGGGTGAATATCTCGCACGGCAAACCCCGCTCGTTCACGGGTTAAGCCACCGGGTCCCAAGGCAGATAAACGACGTTTGTGGGTTAACTCAGCTAGGGGATTGGTCTGATCCATGAACTGGGATAGCTGAGATGAGCCAAAGAATTCTTTAATGGCGGCGACTAGGGGTTTGGGGTTGACCAAGGAGGCGGGGGTTAGGGTATCGGAATCAGAAACGGTCATGCGTTCCCGAATGATTCGCTCTAGGCGATTCAATCCCACCCGAACCTGGTTTTGCAGGAGTTCACCGACGGAACGAACCCGGCGGTTCCCCAAATGGTCGATATCGTCGGTGCTGCCAATATCAAATTCCAGGTTGATCAGGTAATCGATCGCGCCCATAATATCTTGGGGCGTCAGCACGCGGATTGTATCGGCAACATTTAAGCGCAATTTGCGGTTAATTTTGTAGCGACCGACGCGACCGAGATCGTAACGTTTGGCGTCGAAAAAGCGTGAGTCTAATAACTGCTGACCCCCGCTTACTGTCGGCGGTTCACCGGGACGGAGCTTGCGATATAGCTCCATCAGGGCTTCTTCTTCACTGGGATTGCCTTCTTTGTCTAAGGTCTTTTGATAATAATCGGGGTGACGCAGGGCATCGATAATTTCGTTGTCTGAGAGTCCCAGGGCTTTTAAGAGAACTTGGGCAGACAGTTTCCGGGTTTTGTCGATCCGAACCCAGACTAAATCATTTTTGTCGGTTTCAAATTTTAACCAAGCGCCTCGGTTGGGGATTAAAGACGCGGAGTAGGTACGGCGTCCGTTTTTGTCGATTTCCGACTTGTAGTATACGCCGGGACTGCGGACAATTTGATTGACAATGACCCGCTCGGCACCATTAATAATAAACGTACCGCGATCGGTCATCAGGGGCAGATCGCCAATAAAGACTTCTTGCTCTTTAATCTCACCTGTCTCTTTGTTGATCAGGCGAGTGGGTACATACATTTGCACGGCATAAGTGCTGTCTCGCCGCTTGGCTTCATCCACATCATATTTCGGACGCTTGAGCTTATAGTCTTTGCCGACAAAGTGGAGTTCCAGCTTACCTGTGTAGTCACTAATCGGTGAGAAGCTGTCGAGTTCTTCAATTAACCCTGCTTCAAGAAACCAGCGAAAACTGGCTCGCTGAATTTCAACTAAGTCTGGTAATAGATAGGTGGGAGTTGTATAGGTTTGAGTCGTCATGCTTTTCCTTCTGGAGAGGGTGAATCAGCGTCAGGATGGGCTTCACAGCCTAAGGTAGAGGCAGAATTTGCTCCTCTAGTCAGCAATCCTGAGCAATACAATAGTATGATTGGCTATATCTATCGGGGTAGATACCAGTCAGCGTCTAGCGCTGCCAAGCCGAGAATTTTTACCTCAAAGAAGTAATAAGAGAGTCTGAGGATAATAACGACTGTCTTAATAATCGGCGGGAGCGTTTTAATGATAATGATGATACAGGGCTTGATCTACAATGAGATAGAATCGGCGGCATCTTCTCCTCGTGGGCGGTTGGGCATCGATTAAGGATTGTTTCGGGGTAGGCAGTGATGGCGGGATAAAACTTGAGAAAATTTTATACATAGTAACTCTTCTTAATCAATTATGGCGCAAGCTGGCTGTTAAGGGGAGATGGGGGAGCTGGGGGAGCAATGTAGAGACGCGCCATGGCGCGTCTGGGAGCTGGGGGAGCGATAGTGAAAAATTAATAGGTTGCCCTATTAATCCTCTTTTTGACCCCTTCGCTGAGCTGATCAAGTAGACAGACTTTAACGGCTGGCGATCGCATTCCTCTAGCTAGTTACTAGAGGCACTCGGCAGGCTTAGATTAAATAGCCGACAGGCATTCTGGGTGGTTTCTTCTGCCAAGGTTTCTAGGGGAATGTGCCGCAGTTTGGCAACACAATCGGCAACATGGTACACGTTAGCGGGTTCATTGCGCTTCCCCCGTTTGGGTACGGGGGCGAGGAACGGACAATCTGTTTCAATCAGCAAGCGATCGCTTGGCACTAGGGCGGCTGATTCTTTGATGGCTGTGGCGTTTTTAAAGGTGACAATACCACTGAAGCTAATATAAAAGCCGAGATCCAAAAACCACTGAGTTTCTTCCGGCGTTCCTCCCCAACAATGCATCACACCCCGAATGGGTCCCACCTCTTGACAAAACTGCTTAACCTGATCACGAAGATCGGCGGCGGCGTCGCGACAGTGAATAATTACGGGTAAGTTAAGCTCGTGGGCGATCGCAAGTTGTGCAGCGAATACCTGCTTTTGCTGGTCTTGGTTTTCAGCTTTGTAGAAATCTAACCCCATTTCCCCAATTGCCACAACTCGGGCATCGGAACCTGCTAAGGCGCGAATTTGATCCGCCATTTGGGGCGTCCATTTGTGGGCATCTAGGGGATGTAAGCCGACGGCAAAAGACAGTTCCGGAAATTGGTCAGCCAACGTTTGAATCCCTGAAAACTCTGAAGGTTCAACACAGGAATGAACCAGCCGCACGACGCCGACATCCCGCCAGCGATCGCGCACCGCTTCTCGATCAGACTCGAAGACATCGAAGTTGATATGAACATGGGTGTCTATCAACTGCATTGACATTGTGTTTGTCCTCTCCTGCTCAATTCTTACCCAAGACCAACCCAATGAACCAACATTTTTCCTAGCTTAGAGCTTATTTGGGAGTTATCACACTTAAAATCGGGTGTCACTCACATCTTGCACCCGTCTTACCGCCTAGGGGTTAAACCCTAGACTCAAAGCTCAAATCCGCTCAAACTTACTGGATAAGGGTTTGCGGGTGTTCACCCACCTCAGCCTCAGTGAGCTGGCAGAAATAACTGACTCGCTAAACTCTCCCCCAGCTCCCAGACGTGCCATGGCACGCCTCTACATTTTCTACATTGCTCCTCCAGATTCAGGGGCATGGACTAAACGGCTCAAGTCTTTCCGCCACGCTGCCCTAGGATCACGCTGCCCTAGGATGCTTCTGTCGTTTCAGCCGTCGTTTCAGCCGCTGGGGGATTCAGTTGAGCTTGTACCTTCTTGAGCTGCTTTACCAGACGGGATTTCTTACGAGAACCATTGTTACTGTGCAGGACGCGCCGCTTCACCGCTTTGTCTATCTTAGAGTAAGCAGCAGACATACGATCTTTGACATCCTGCAACGATTCAGGACTTGGCTGGCGGGCGTAATCCTCGACAGCCTCAAAATATTTTTTCATCAGCGTTCTCACCGCTGATTTATAGCTTTTATTGCGAACTCGGTTTCGTTCAGCGATTTTGATACGTTTAAGAGCAGACTTACTATTAGCCACAGAAATCTTCCGGAAAACTAAGGTTTCAGATTCTAATTTACAAAATACCAGAACAACTACTATAACATCTATGTCAAAAGTGTCGCGAGTCCAGAAAAATCCAGGTAAGCTAGAGAAGAGAGTCTAGGGAAGGACGGACTCCCGGTCAGGGAACTCTCTGTTCCTATCCTAGTCTCCCACGGATAATACCTCATGATAGGCACTCCGACTCCATGCTGCGAATAATCACTCAGCAGGCTGAGGCAAAAAATGAACTGCGGCGGATCTGCGATCGCACCTCCCACGATGGAATCATGCACAAAGAGGCGACGGTGCGAGAAGTCTTGCAGACGGTAAAACGCCAAGGGGATAAAGCCCTCTTGCACTATACCGAAGAATTCGATCATCAACGTTTAACCCCTGACCAACTGCGTGTCAGTGGCTCAGAACTAGATGCTGCCTACCAGCAAGTATCCAAGGAACTCCTGGATGCGATTCAGTTGGCAGCACAGCAGATTGAAGCCTTTCACCGACAGCGCGTTCCCAAATCTTGGGTGCAGTTTGGCGATGATGAGGTGGTTCTGGGCAAACGCTACACGCCAGTGGATCGAGCCGGACTCTATGTTCCTGGTGGTCGAGCCGCTTACCCAAGTACGGTGTTAATGAATGCGATTCCGGCAAAAGTGGCAAAAGTGCCTCAAGTCGTGATGGTCACACCTCCGGGCTTGGAGCAAAAAATTAATCCAGCCGTCCTCGTCGCTGCCCAAGAAGCGGGTGTGAGCAACATTTACCGCGTCGGCGGTGCCCAAGCGATCGCGGCTTTAGCTTATGGCACCGAAACCATTCCCAAAGTGGATGTAATTACTGGTCCAGGAAATATCTACGTCACCCTGGCAAAGAAACTCATCTACGGGACTGTGGGCATTGATTCCCTTGCCGGTCCTTCTGAGGTACTAATTATTGCCGATAGTCACGCCAATCCTGTTTATGTGGCTGCCGATTTATTAGCACAGGCAGAACATGACCCCCTAGCCGCAGCAATTCTGATCACGACAGACTCGACATTGGCAAAAAACGTCCAAGCCGAAGTCAAACACCAACTACAGGATCATCCCCGACGCGAACTCACCGAAAAAGCGATCGCGCATTATGGCTTGATTGTCATCGTCGATTCCCTGGAAACAGCCGCCGAACTCTCTAATGAATTTGCCCCCGAACACTTAGAACTAGAAATTACGGAACCTTGGGACTTACTCAACCAAATCCGCCATGCGGGTGCCATCTTCCTGGGAACATCCACCCCAGAAGCCGTTGGTGATTATATCGCCGGACCCAATCACACCTTACCCACCTCTGGTGCTGCCCGCTACGCTTCGGCGTTAGGTGTAGAGACATTCATGAAGCACTCGAGTCTAATTCAATATTCTTCAACCGCTCTGAATAAAATGGCAGGAGCGATTCAGATATTGGCACAAGCCGAAGGATTACCTTCTCATGCCGATTCTGTGCGCTTACGCACCTTTGGCGAAAGGCATTCGGATTGAGACAGAGTAGGGGGAGTAGGGGGAGTAGGGGGAGCTGGGGGAGCTGGGGAAGCTGGGGAAGCTGGGGAAGCTGGGGAAGTTAACTCAAAACTCTACCTTACCTATTGCCCATTCCCGATTGCCTATTCCCTGTTCCCTAACAAATGACAAATGACCAAGGACAAAGGACAATTTGTCAAACCAGTAGACAAAACCTCTGCTCAAGAGGGAAAATTCCTATTGCTGGGAGCCGATCGCTCGTAATCACTCATGAGGAGAAATTTTGGTGCTAAAGACGATTCTGGTAGCTCTGGACAGCTCAAAGCCAACCTATCGCTTAATTGAGACCCTAGATAACCTACAAATAACATCAGCCACCAAAATTATCTTGTGCCATGTCATGCCTCCTCAAGACCCTGACATGGACATCCCTGTTGATCGTCCACACCCTTCGGAGGAGTTCCTGTACCAAGAAACCGAACAGCAACTGCACCTGTATCAATCCAAACTCCCCTGTTCCAGTGAAATTCAAATTGTTAACGGTGATCCCGCCGCAGAAATTATTCGCCTTGCCCATATTCACCACGCGGATTTAATTGTGATTGGCACTCGTGGATTGACAGGCGTAAAGCGAATTTTGCAAGGTTCGGTGAGTAGTCAGGTGGTGGCTGACGCTCCTTGTTCGGTATTGGTGGTTAAGGGGGATGAATAGTTAGGGGTTGCTGAATAAGTCTTGTAGTGGGGTAGGGAGCAGGGGAAGCAGGGGAAGCCGGGGAAGCAGGGGGAGCCGGGGGAGCAATGATACATTTTCCCTGATAGCGGTGCAAGGGTATGAAAGGGTTTTACCTTATGCTGAACACAAACTCCGGAACGATAGTAGAAAATATGGAGGTTAACAGGGTGCAGCTATTGTGTATAAAAGATGACCGCAGAAACCTTTGATCAACAAATTACCCTATCCCTCAGACGAGTCGAAACGCTGTGGCAACAGGCACACGAATCACTGAAATTACCAGTACAGGAGTCTTCTGGAACGGAAGACGTGCCAAACCAGCAGCAACATTTATTACTGGAGAGTTTGACCGAACTGTCCCATTCCCTGCAAGAACTACAATTTGCCGCCGGAGAACTACGCCAACAAAATGATAAATTAGTCCAAAGCCAGATTGCCTTGGAAGCGGAACGCCAGCGTTACCGGGAATTGTTTGAGTTTGCTCCCGATGGCTACCTGGTTACCAATCCCGACGCGATCATTGTTGAGGCGAATCAAGCCGCCGCCCATTCGCTAAACTTTTCTCCAGAACGTCTGGTGGGCAAATCCTTCGCTGTTTTTGTCGCGACTCAAGAACGACGGGACTTTTATTACAAGTTAAGTCAGTTAAAACAGGGGGAGTCGATCAATAATTGGCCCGTCCAGATTCAACCCCGTGGTGATACCTCGTTCCTCGCTTCTCTAACCGTCGCGCCTGTGCAAAATCCATCGGGTCAGGTGATTGGATTGCGCTGGCGGTTACAAGATTTGACGATCGCACGCTATAAAGATTCTATGCAATCCCACGTTCATTCTCGGTTTGGTTCCATTGTGAATCGAACAGTTATTGGTCTAGGACTTCTAGATCATCAGGGGAACCTGATCGAATATAACCCCAAACTTCAGGCAATGCTCGGTTGTCCGGCTGAGGAATTAGCACCCACGTTAATGAGGTGGATGAATTTAGATAAGCCAGGAATGGAATCGGCAATGTTTCGCCAATTAATCGCGGGTGAACGTCATTCCTACCAATTGGAGAAGCCTTTCCATCATCCGGATAGCCCCATCGAATGGGGACGACTTACCGTGGCGCTGGTGCAGGAGACATCAGACGAACCTATTTCAGTCATTTGTATCTTGGAGGATATTAGTCAACAAAAACGTCTGAAAGCTGAGCAACAAAAGGCAATTCGTCGTCAACAAGCGATTCAGCAGCAACAAGCGGTTAAACAACAAGCCAGTCAGCCAGAGAAAACGTCTCCTGTTCCCCCTCCTCCTGCAAATCCAGACACCTCAGTCGAACAACTGGGACAACTACTAAATACGATTCTCTCCAATTCTAGTGACTTCTTTCTGGTGTGCGATCGCACGGGCAGATATGTCTATGTGAATCAAGCCGCAGCTCAGGCGTGGGGACTTAGCCAAAAGGATTGTATTGGTAAAACCTGGCATGATCTGAAGGTATCCACTGAGCAGATGAAACAGTTGGATATTCAACGGGACATTGTTTTAACTACAGGACAATCTATCTCCGACGAAATTACTTTAACCACGGTTGAGGGAGTGAAGGATTACGAGTATACAATGACCCGTTTGGATAATCTTGAGGGGAACGGCGGTGCCGTTGTGATCACGTTTAAAGATTTGAGCGAACAAAAACAGGCGAGGGTAGCCGCTAGTGAAGCCATGGCAAAAGAAGCGGAATATCGGGCGCTCAAATCCCATGTTGACCGATTGGCTTCCGTGATTACCCAAGAACTCCGCCATCCTCTGAACACGATTTTTTCCCATGCGAAATACCTGGAAACTAATCCCGATTCCGACACGGAGAATAACACCCTTTACTATCTCCAGCGCATCCAAGGAAATGCTCAACGGATCAACCAAATCCTGAATGATCTGCTATTGATTAAAAAGATTGAAGCCAAGCAACTGCGTTTAAATCTCACGGAACTGGATTTAACTCCGTTGTGTCAAGAATTAATCACCCAATTACAGGAACGTACACCGTCGAAACCTCAGATTAGTTTTGTTGGTTCAGAATCCTGTTATGGCGTAGGTGATGAAAGATTGTTGCGTCGGATGTTGACAAATTTCTTAATTAGTGCATGGCGATATGCACCAGAGGATAGTCCGATCAAGTTGGAATTGGTGTGTCAAGATGAAAAGGTGGTATTTCGTATACCCGATTTCGGCAGTGGGATGCCGGAATCTGAGCAAAACGTTCTCTTCAACGCCTTTTACCTAGATAGTCCTGTTGAAGCCGTAGCGGGGAGTGGTTTAGGGCTGATGCTGGTTAAATATTGTGTGGATGTACAAGGCGGTGCGATCGCGGTAGAGTCTCAAGCAGAAGCAGGAAGTACGGTGACGATTACCCTACCTTTACCACAACCTAGGCAGGATAACCCCTAGGCGATGACGATGGGGAATTGATATAGCAATCGCCATAGCGGTTAGGACACATCATTTATGTAGAGACGCGCCATGGCGCGTCTCTACAGTGTTTTGGAGGGGTATTCAACCTGAATTTGATATAAGCAGAGGCTTGACGCCCACTTGGAGGCTTTCAGGCGATAGCAACGGGAAAATAAGGCTTTCAGCGTTATGTCGAAGTCAGCTAACCAAATCGTCAAGTTTTTGCTATGATAGCTATCGAGTGAGTCGCGGACGTGGCGGAATTGGCAGACGCGCTAGATTTAGGTTCTAGTACCGTAAGGTGTGAAGGTTCAAGTCCTTTCGTCCGCATTTGAGAAGAACAAAGAAACTTCTGATCTTCCTGATCGAAAATTTAAAATATTAGATCAGGAGCAAAATATTTTGTATACATCAGATGAACAATTTGATATACGTCATACAACCTATTTCTTGTGGGGAGCGGATGACCGTGTTTGGGTATATTCTGGTGATACAGGGACTTTTTTCGGGGAAAATGAGCTGGACACAAAAGAATGGCAGCAGCACGTATATAAACGGTTGCACTTAGTTAAATCTGACTATGTAATGGTTGAAAAACTTAAGCTCATAGAATCCGGTTCCCCTTCTCCCCATGGAGGGAGAAGGGGTTAGGGGATGAGGGGGTAAATCTTGATATTCTGGCGCTGAATCATCCAGACACCCCGTTTGTGAGTGGGGGAAATCTCAGTTTAATCAGTGATGGGATTATTTGGGGGGATGTTAAGTTTTCCTAAAATGAGTGAAGTGCGATCGCCTGTTTGGGGGTATGCTTAAAGATATTTTCTGCTATCCATCTCATAGACGCGATCGCGCTTCCTGGGAGGGATAGAAAAGACCAGCATCAATCAGGGGAACCTCTGGTCATGTCTTTGCGAGAACCCATCCGCAAACCAAATTTCTCACCTTTGAGTCGGAAGTCCGACACCAATCCGTTGCAGCGACATGGTTCATCTGAAACCGAGTGATTATCAAGCTTATTCGATAGTAGAAAATAGGCTTTTGTCATGAACAAAACAATAGTCTTTTTTAAACAAACATTTTATAAATTATTGGTTTTGTTGATTGTTTTAACAAGTTGCCAGGAAAAAGCTATGGTTTTACCAGCAGAAGTTGCAACAGTAGAAAAACCTGCTATTTCACCATCAGGAAAATATACTCTTGTTATAGAAAGTAATGAAAACCCTGATCTTCCTTATCGAAAATTTAAAATCTTAGATCAGGAGCAAAATATTTTATATACATTATCTGAACAATTTGATATACGTCATACAACCTATTTCTTGTGGGGAGTAGATGACCGTGTTTGGGTATATTCTGGTGATACAGGAACTTTTTTCTGGGAAAATGAGCCAGACAAAAAAAAATGGCAGCGTCATGTATATGCGCGTAGTGATGTGCCAGCACCTAGCTATTTAAAGGAGCAAAGACCTAGATTACATCAGCGTTGAACCCTTATTGTTTTCTGTTCCCTGCTTCCTGTTCTCAATACATGATCGCACATAGCAGAATTTACACCGTGAAAAGTCACATTTTACATTAGATTCGGTTGGGGAAGGCGTTGCACCCTCTTTGGTAACAACGGGGGATGTTAAGTTTTCCTAAAATGAGTGAAGTGCGATCGCCTGTTTGGGGGTATGCTTAAAGATATTTTCTGCTACCCATCTCATAGACGCGATCGCGCTTCCTGGGAGGGACAGAAAAGACCAGCGTCAATCAGGGGAACCTCTGGTCATGTCTTTCCGAGAACCTATCCGCAAACCAAATTTCTCACCTTTGAGTCGGAAGTCCGACACCAATCCGTTGCAGCGACGCCGTTTCAAAGTTCCGAAACCCCAGAAACCTGTGGTGCGACGCTCACCGGAGGAACAGAGGGCGTTTTTGCAACAGAAATTGGATCAGTCGGCTTTTGTCGGCTATAACGGTCTTAATGTCCCGGTTAATGTCCCTCAAACCCCACCCCAGCAACCTGTACAGGAACAATCCGCTAATACAGCACGAGAAGATAACGCTCAACAGCCAGAGGTTTCGGAGGCGGAAGCAACAGAGACTCAGGAAGAAGAGACGATTCAGCCAAAGGAAGGTTCAGAAGCCGAATTATCACAGAATCCAGAATCCCCAGAGAAAGAAGTAGACGGAGTTGCTGTTACCCCGGCTCAACCCTCAGCAGCAGAGAGTGGAAACAATCCATCCCCAAAGCCCAATTTACAAGCTCAACTCGAAAAAGTATCGCGTTCGAGTTCCAATTTGCTGAATATTCCTGTCAAGGCTCCAGGAAAAGAACCACCGTCAATGCCAGAGGCTGAGACAACTTCAGAGCAGGGAGAGGAGACGATTCAGCGAGAGGAAGTTCCAGAAGAAAATGTATCACAGAATCCCGAATCTCCAGAGACAGAAGTAGAGGGAGAAGCTGTCACCCCTGCTCAACCCTCAGCAGCAGACAGTGGAAAACAGCCATCCCAAAAACCGAATTTACAAGCTCAACGGGAAAGAGCATCTCGTTTGAGTTCTAATTTGCTGACTGTTCCCGTCAATACCCAGAGGAAAGAGTCTCCTCCAGTGCAGAGGAATGTACTTCAGGATGGGTTAGAACAGTATCACCCCAAAATAGAACAGAGAACTCATTCTGTCTTTAATGGGTTGAATCGGTTTAATGTTCAACCATGGAGTCAGTCAGAAACGGTTCAGCGCTTATGTTCAGATTGTGAGCAGGAGAAGAAAGAGGAAGAGAAACACACAGGAACCATCCAGGCGAAAGCTGACATAGCGGGTGCTACGGGTTTGAATAAAAACCCATTGTCGTTACAGAGAGATAACCTCACTCCTACGCTACCAGCTAAGACAATTGAGGAGCAGGAGTCTCCAGCTACATCTAACAAAAATCCGTCCCAAATATCTGTAGATAAGAATTCCCCGCCACTTCCGGCTAAAGAACTTCTACCGCCTAATGCTCAAACAGCCACAGGTAAAGAATCTCAGCCAACGGAAACTTCACCAGATGTTGCACAAACCAAGAAGCCGTTAGTTACAGAGACAGAGACTCAAGAAGTACAAAAACCTGCTCCTGTTGAACCTCAATCATCGAATCAACCCCAAGCGAAAATCGAGCCGCCCCCTCAAGCCGAACCCACCACAGACGCGAAACCGGAAACACAAGATACTGAAACTCAACCCGAAGTTGCGCCAGCACCCAAACCTGAAGCCACCACACCCAAAGCACAAGATAATTCAACTGAATCCCCAGCTACCCCAGCACCCACCAAAGAAGCTAAACCAGAGACAGAAGATTCCACGCCTCAACCGGAAGCTGAATCTGCACCGACTGAATCTGTAGTCGAACCGGAGTCAAAACCCTCAGAACCCCCTATAGCTGAACCGAATCAGAAAATAGCTGAACCTGAATCCTCTGGGATTGAGTCAAACACAGAACCCACACCGGAACAGTCAACGGAAACGGCGTCACTCACTCCAACCAACCCGGAAAACGCCCAAACCTCAGAGATTTCCCAAAATACTGAAGCAGCAGCGAAGGAAACCTCCGCAACAGCAACGCCAGAGAAAGCGGAATCCCCCTCGTTAACGGAAGCTTGGCAGATGGCGCAAGCTCAAGTCACCAATGAGGAAGCGTCAGCACCGGAAACGACACCTGGGGATGGGGATTTGAAGACAACCCTGGAAACAGCCTTACAATCGGCGCAAGCGCAAATAGCCGCCATTCAGACACCGGAAAAGCCACCGGAAGCCGAGCCAATTTCTCAGGCGATCGCACCCTCGGCAAAAAGTCCTGAAACTAAGACTGCACCTGCATCTCCGGGTAAGGGAGAACAACAAAAACCGTCAGATACAGAGGCTAAATCCTCAGCAACGCCAGAACAGGTGTCTCAGACACCGGAATCGGCTAAACCCCAGCCTGTATCGGAATCGCCTCAGAGGGAAAAGCAACCCGAACAATCGGCGGTGAAGGGAGATAATACCCAGGAGACGCCAAAGCCTAAATCACCCGAATCAGAAACCGTAGCCGGAGGAGACGCGATCGCGAAGTCGTCGGATACTGAGGATAAGCCCAGTGTCGAAGTCTCCCAACCCAGTGAACCTGATACCATTCAACGCGCCTGTGCTGCTTGTGAACAAGAGAAAGAAGAGGAGACAGTACAACCTTTACTGATTCAACGTCAACCGATGGGAATCAGCCCTACCTCTGACTCCCAAGCAACAATTATTCAGGCAAAACTAGAAAATCCGATTGAATGGGCGCGAGGGATTTTAGACGGCTTGCGGGGGGATGCGTCAGCAAAGCAGAGCGAACTTCAGGGAGATGCGGCGGCGAAACAATCAGGGGTTAATCGTCAGGCGCAGGGTAAGAGTGTAGAAATAGATAGTCAGGGGAAAGGGAAAGCCTCTGAAGTTGATGCGGAGGGGAAAAATAAAGCCTCAGAACTTGATGCCGACAGTCAAGGAAAAGCCTCTGAAGTTGATGCGGAGGGAAAAAATAAAGGCTCCCAACTAGATACTGATAGTCAAGGAAAAGCCTCTGAAGTTGATGCGGAAGGGAAAAATAAAGGCTCCCAACTGGATGCCGATAGTCAAGCAAAAAGTTCAGAACTTGACGCTGACGGGAAGACAAAAGGGAGTGAATTACAAACCGATAGTCAAGGGAAAGGGGAAACCCTAACGAGTGACAGTCAAACCAAAGGGTCAGAATTAGAAACAGACAGCCAGACAAAAGGCTCCCAACTAGAAACCGAAAGTCAGGCGAAAGGGAATGACCTAGAAACTGAAGCGATCGCTAAAGGAAATGACCTAGAAACTGAAGCCGAGACTCAGGCGCAGGAATTACAAGGGGATGAGGCAGGGTTTGAACAAGAGGCAGAAAATACCAAGACCGATATTGAGAATCAGGTTAATAATAAGATAACCGAAGTTCATCAGAAAGGTAGGGCTTTAACTACAGAACTGGAAGGAAATTGGGCAGGATTAAAAGGGAATGCCGAGGCATCAGTCACATCCCTGGATAATCAGGCAAGTGAACTCTGTGGACGCTATCAGAGTCAAGCCGAAGCATTGATTCAAAATCTGGATAATGAAGCGGGTTCATCGGCGGATATCCAGGAACAGTGGCAAGCCCTTAAAGCCGAAGCACAAGCGGCGTGGACTGATTTTATGGCTCAGGTGAGTCCAGTTACCCAAGGCATTGATCAACAGTGGCAACAGTTTAGTCAATGGGTACAGACACTCTGGGAACCCCTCCGCCAAAAAGCGGGAGAATTGGCAAGTTGGGTAGACGGATTGCTGAGTAATGCGAATACTTGGGTGCAGGAACAATGGGCAGTTCTCCAGAGTAAAGCGGCAGAAAAATGGCATGGCTTCCAAGCATCGTTTACGGGTGCTAAAGGTTGGGCAGACGAGAAGGTTAATAGTACAGAGAATTGGGTTAATCAAAAATCGAAGAGTACCGAGAATTGGATTCAGGACAAATCGAATAATGCCGGAAATTGGATTAATGATAAAACCAATGGTGCGAGGAATTGGATAGGGGAGAAAGCTACCTCAGCCGGAAATTGGATGACTGAAAAATCCAATGGTGCGAAAAATTGGATGGGTGAGAAAGCTACCTCAGCCGGAAATTGGATGGGTGAAAAAGCCAATGGTGCGAGAAACTGGATGGGCGATAAAGCACAGGCGGCGGGGAGTTGGATGGGTGAGAAAGCCAATGGCGCGAAAAACTGGATGGGTGAGAAAGCTACCTCAGCCGGAAATTGGATGACTGAAAAATCCAATAGCGCTCGCAGTTGGATTAGTGAGAAAGCCGGGAGTGCGGGGAGTTGGTTGAATCAAACTAACAATTCTGTATTAACGACACTCAGTCAAAAAGGCAGCAGTTTTGTGTCGGGTATTCGCAATACAGGTAGCTCGATTCTCCAGTGGTTAGGTGGCGAAGTGGGTTCCCTGATTTCCGGTGTTCAAGGGGCAAAAGATGGAGCCGTTTCCGGTTTAAGGGGGGCGATAGGTAAGGGTACGAGTTTGCTTCAGGGGAAAAGTAGTGGTGTTGTTAATTGGGTGGGTGAACAAGGAAGCCGTGCAGTTAACTGGGTGAAACAAGAGGGAAGTCGGGCGAAGAGTTGGTTAGGGGAAAAAGGGAGTAGTGCGACGAATTTTGTTAAGGATAAGGGAAGCGATGCGGTTAGTTGGGTTGGTGACACGAGTCAACGTGTATCGGGTTGGGTGCAGCAAAAGGGAAGCGATGCCAAAAATTGGATTGGTGAGACGAGTCAAGGTGCCGCAGATTGGGTGCAGCAAAAGGGAAGCGATGCTAAAAATTGGATTGGTGAGACAAGTCAAGGTGCCGCAAGTTGGGTGCAGCAAAAGGGAAGCGATGCCAAAAATTGGATTGGTGAAAAGAGACAAGGTGCGGCGAATTGGGTTAAGGATAAAGGTTCTAGCGCGAAGTATTGGGTACAGCATCCCGGCGAGTTGGGACAGAATTTGTTGCAACAGGCAAAGGATGGGATAAAGGGTGGCTGGGATGTGATCAGTACCGAGTTCGGGAATTTAGGGAGTCGGGTACAAGAAAAGGTTAGTGGGTTGTCGGGTTGGGTGAATGATAATCTGATTCAGCCCGGTAATCAGTGGGTGCAGGAGCAGTGGGGTAAGCTGCAAAGTTGGATTCAGAAAAATATTATCAGTTTAATGAGTTATTGGAAGATATTTCAAGAATTCACTAGGCAGATGCGGGGTAACATTAAGAGTAACCATACAACTAATACAGTTAAATTGGCTAGCTCAAAATACTCACCTAATAATCAGCAAGAAAGACCTAATGATCAGCAAGAGCAAGAAAGTTGGGGTGATAAACTAATTAATTTTGGAGCAGACTTAAGTATAGGTAATTTATTGTTTGGTGAGACTTTATGTGGTGTAGGTGATAACAGAGACTTTAACAAAACTCAAACAATTCCTCTTTCAGGTTGGAACCCTATATGGAATAAGCAGCAGAGAACTTGTGCTGTGCACGATATAGGTATAAATGAGGCAGTGAAAGAAGGTGCTGATGGTCCATTTGATCTAGATAATCCGAAAATCCAGGAAGTAAACTGGGAGATAGTTGTAAACTCACCTAGTCCAGTAATGAAGGTTATTTTTGGTTCAATGACGGCTGTTAGTAAGACTAAAAATGGGATAGATGCCACGGGACAAGCTATCGAAGATTTTAATAAAAAAGGTGCTCAAGCATTAGAAGATTTTGAGAAAGCATTTCTGCGCTGGGCGTATCCCAACAGTCCCATTCATGAATATCTTTAACAAATAAAAATATAGTTTAAATTATTTAATTGCTCTTTTATTTTTAAATAAAATCACTTTTAAAAAATCCATGGCAGCTACAACTAATAAAAACGAAAATCAATCCCCCCACCCAATACTCCAAAACAACAGTCATTCGATACCCCAGAAGACAAGTATCGAGAAGCCCTCTTGAACGCCGTCACCAAAGCTGCCAATCTTCTGGGAGAATTAATGGAACTGAGTTTAATCCCTGAACCTCGTGCCAAAGTAAGCCGCCGAGATAGCGCTGAAGTCGGCTTTCATTTGTATGGAGGGTAGTTCTGGAGTTTGCTTCTATGAGATAAAGTCTATTTACAATAAGTGAACATTATGGAAGATATCAACATTCAAAATCAAACCGACCAAAACCCAACTCCAACTCCCCCTAAACACTTACAACAAGAATACCAGGAGGCTTTGTTAAAATCTGGCATTCAAGCCGCTAAACTACTCAATGAGTTAATTGAGTTAAAATTAATGCCAGACCCCCGCGCTAAAGAAATGGCTGACTTAGCTTTAGAGGTGATAAAGATAATTCATTCAGCCCCTGAAGAAATTGTCAACTTTAAAGAAAACAATGACAATCCTTAAGGGTAACATATAAAATCAACTAAATCAGCAATCCATCAACCCTTGTATTAATCTTTGGCGATGCAATTACAATAAAACTCCCAATGTGACACCTGAAGACATTCCCTCAACACAACCCATTTTTGCCGCCATCGTCAATTTCTTCACAGAAGACAATTGGCACTATGCCCAACTTGAAGAACTGTCAGCCTTACGCCTAGCGTTTAAGGGCAAAAATGACCAATACGACTGTTATGCCCAAGCGATAGAAACACAGCAGCAGTTTATCTTCTACTGCTTATGTCCGATTAAAATACCCAAATCTAAGCGTAGATCTGTAGGAGAGTTTCTATCGAGAGCTAATTATGGCATGATTATCGGCAATTTTGAGTTAAATTTCGATGATGGGGAGATTCGTTACAAAACTAGCACGGCTGTCAAAAATCACTCGCTTGATTCAGACACCATCAAACAGTTGGTTTACACCAATGTGAACATGATGGATGAATACCTCCCTGGTATCATCGCTGTCACGAAGGGGGGAGTGTCGCCAGCCGATGCGATTCACGATTTGCCATAGTTGAGGAAGGAAACCTACCACCAACGGGTTAGACTTAGAAAAGGCGGGAGGGTTATTTAACACAGCAGAAGAAAATTACTCAAAAAGAAACGATCGCACGTTGGTTAAGTTTTCTTTATAGGGGTAGAGTGCGATCGCCTGTTTAGGGGTATGCTTAAAGATATTTTCTGCTACCCATCTCATAGATGCGATCGCGCTTCCTGGGAGGGATAGAAAAGACCAGCATCAATCAGGGGAACCTCTGGTCATGTCTTTGCGAGAACCCATCCGCAAACCAAATTTCTCACCCTTGAGTCGGAAGTCCGACACCAATCCGTTGCAGCGACGCCGTTTCAAAGTTCCGAAACCCCAGAAACCTGTGGTGCGACGCTCACCGGAGGAACAGAGGGCGTTTTTGCAACAGAAATTGGATCAGTCGGCTTTTGTCGGTTACAACGGTCTTAATGTCCCGGTTAATGTCCCTCAAACCCCACCCCCGCAACCTGTACAGGAACAGTCCACTGATGCAGGGTTAGAAGATAACGCTCAACAGCCAGAGGTTTCGGAGGCGGAAGCAACAGAGAGTCAGGAAGAAGAGACGATTCAGCCAAAGGAAGGTTCAGAAGCCGAATTATCACAGAATCCAGAATCCCCGGATACAGAAGTAGACGGAGTTGCTGTTACCCCGGCTCAACCCTCAGCAGCAGAGAGTGGAAACAACCCATCCCCAAAACCGAATTTACAAGCTCAAAAGGAAAGAATATCGCGTTTGAGTTCCAATTTGCTGACTGTTCCTGTTAACACTCAAGGGAAAGAGTCTTCTCCAGTGCAGAGGAATGGGCTTCAGGATGGGTTAGAACAGTATCACCCCAAAATAGAACAGAGAACTCATTCTGTCTTCAATGGATTAAATCGGTTTAATGTTCAACCATCGAGTCAGCCAGAAACGGTTCAGCGCTCATGTTCCGCCTGTGAGCAGGAACAGAAAGAGGAAGAAGAGAAGCACACAGGAACCATCCAGGCGAAAGCTGACATAGCGGGTGCTACAGGTTTGAATAAAAACCCGTTATCGTTACAGGGAGATAACCTCACTCCTACGCTACAAGCTAAGACAATTGAGGAGCAGGAGTTTCTAGCTACATCTAACAAAAATCCGTATAAAATATCCGTAGACAAGAAAGCACCACCACTTCCGGCTAAAGAACTTCCACCACCTAATGCTCAAACGTAAGGATTCAGGGGTCGTGGAAATCCGATGAAGGGGGAAGGCTTCGCCTCCTTTTGGCTATGAGTCGAGTACAGCAGTTTGGCAGAGGCGAAGGCTTGCCCCTTTTGCTCCGGCACACAGAGAACTACCTGAGAGGGAAAAGCGTAACGATGGCGCTCTAGTAACACAAAATCTGCTTAAATATAAGGTATGTGAGTGCTGTTGCCATGAAGCCAAAACTTGACCCAAACCAACTCAAACAGTTGCCCACCGAGGAACTCGTTGGCTTGCTGGTGCAGCAACAGCTTGTAATTGAGAAATTGCAACAAGAGATAGAAAGGCTCAAAGCTATCCAGAAACTGGATAGTCAAGCAAGTTCAAAGCCCCCTTCAACGGACTTGTTGTTCAAACCGGAAAAACTAAAAAAGCTGAGGGACAAGAGCGCTGGCGACAAGAGTAACAGTAGTGGGGACAAAAGTGCTGGCGCAAAGAGCGACAAACCGAAACGAAAGCCAGGAGGACAACCCGGTCACCCGGGTAAGACCCGTTCATGTTTTGGGCGAGTAGATAGATACTCAATTCTCAAACCCAAAAAATGTACTAGCTGTGGCTGTGTAGAATTTGAGGAAAATCCAGCATCAGTGCAGCGGCAGCAGGTCGCGCAACTGGTAGCACATCCGATAGAAGTAGTCGAATACCAAAGGCAAACCTGCCGTTGTGCCTGTTGTGGTCAGCTGACAGCAGCGCCTTGGTCAAAAGACATTGTGCCAGGACAAGACTTGAGTGTGAGATTGCAAGCACTACTGGTGTGGTTGGGCAACTATGGACATCTGTAGAGATGAAAAGCAGCAAGAACTACTGTGGGAACTGGGCAAGATTGAGATAGGGGTAGGAACTCTTAATGCCACAAATGCTCGGATGGCGGATGCGGTGAAGGAAAGCGTTGACGGCTTACGAGAGTGGATCAAACAGCAACCGTTGGTTCATGTGGATGAATCTCCTTGGCCAGTGTTGGGTCTCAAAGAATGGTTGTGGGTGAGTGCGACACAAGAATGTTGTCTATTTCATCCGGGTGATACCCGCTCACGAGCTGAACTTATCCAACAGTTGGGGTCTAGGTTTGATGGTGTAATCAATAGTGATGATTACAGTGCCTATAATGGCTACGAGGTCAAGGCACAACAGAAATGTGCGAGCCCATCTTTTGCGTCACTTCAAAAAAGTTGTGAAATTGAGCCATGGTAATAATCCAGCTTTAGGGCAAGCGTTCATTGAACTGATTGAGGAAGCCTTTGCCCAGCATAAGCAATAGCGTCAAACTCAAGACTCTACCTCTTTCTTTACCTGGGCGGCCTCTTTTAAGCTGCGAGTGGCGCTGACTATACAGGAATGGATAAGTACAGCCGGATATGAATCGGGCAAGTTACTGCGTTCTTTACGGGATAAAGCCCAGCAATGGTGGTACTTCCTCGACCACCCAGAAGTGCCACCGGACAATAACCTGGCGGAACGTTCTTTGCGTTTGGCGGTGACAAAACGTAAAGTCAGTGGTGGGTCTCGCTCAATGAAGCGATTTCAACAGACGGCAGACTTATTGAGTGTGGTACAGACTTGTCGGCGGCAAGGACGGTCGGTGATTGAGTTTTTTCAAGCCGCCTTGGTAGCTCAAACCGAGTCGGGGCAATCTGTGTCACTGTTGCCTGAACCTGTCCCTTGAAACCTAGTTGTCTGTGTTCGAGTGATTGAACTCGACCAGGTTACACACTGGCAAACTGAGGCTCCATTCCTACCCATCATCCTGAGAGATGGGTGGTATCAGCCTGATGCTGGGGTTTTGAGCCTGGGCGCACTCGCCGATATGACTTAATTCCCTTTCCCCACTTACTTTTGCACGGCTCGTACACCCAGGCTGATTGATGAGCTAAACACAGACCTGAATCCTTACGGGTAAACAAGGCAAAAAAGGTCTTGATGCCGGAGCCGACTTTATTAAGAAGGGTAAAAGTAAAGCAGACGATTTTTTAGGAAAAAATCAAAAATCAATACCTGAAGATAGACTCCGTAATTTCCAACGGGTAGAAAACCTACCTGATGGTCATCAATTAAAGTATTTAGAAGACGGAAGAGTATTTTTGTGTTCGCCATACTGTACTGACGTTACAGAGTTTGCGAATACTTACGTGGAGGTATTAGAGCAGACTCCTATCCTTAAAAAGAAATTGGCTGAAATTGCGAACATCAGCGATGAAGCTGAAAGGTTGTCTGCTTTGAAGAAGTTGGAGGATTTAGCGAGAAAGAAAAGAGTTAAGTTGGATCAGGCTCGCATCGATAAACTCGATGAAGGTATTGCTAAATTGGATCAAGAAATAGCTGACGGTAAAATTCCCATAGACCCAGCAGATCTGGCTTGGTTAAATAAAAACCATCGTCATAAAGAGCTAGCGTTTGATTTCGCGACGAAGCGTTATAAAATTAAAGAGGCAAAGGTTGCTTTAGCAGCCGAAGGCTCAGGTGTCATTAAAGGACCAGCAAGACGACCAGCTGATATAGATCCAGATATTATAGATGGAAATGGTTTTGGTTGGGATATTAAAAGTTATGAGCCAGGTAAAAATCCTCAAGAGATTGCAAATGATTTACTCACCTATGCTAAAGGAGAGGATATCCTTGCCGATTTGACTGGATTGAGTGCAGCCGAGCGAACAATGGTGGAAAATTTGGTAAAATCTGGTCTAACGCCAGATCATAAGCAGATCAAGTTTGCTTTTATACCTTGAACATATAGATAAAAGGACGTATTTATCAAGAAAATGAAAAAAGTTTCACAATTAGAATTAGATGCCATTCTAAGCAAAAAAAAACAAGCTTATGAAAAGGGAGATTTTGAAGCTAGTCGTTTGATATTTCAAGACTTAAATCTCTCTGGTCTTAATTTTCGAGAGTTTAAAACGGTAAAAGCTGACTTGATTAATCTTGATCTCTCAGGTGCAAATTTAAGCAAAGTTTTTTGGGAACAATCTAAATTTATTTCAGTTAATTTTACTGAAGCGATTTTTCAAGAAGCAAGTTTAGATCAAAGTCAGATTTCTGATTGTAATTTATCGTCTTGTAAACTATGGCAGGCCAACTTAAACTCTGTGCAAGCCTATAGATCTTCGTTTGTTAGTGTAGATGGATTGTGTGTATCTTTGATTAAAGCTGATTTCCACGACTGCAATTTTAAGAATGCGAATTTTGAAGAATCAACCGCAGCTAAATCGAGCTTTATTCGTTCATTTATGCAAAGGTGTAGATTGGCTAAAGCCGACTTGCGAAGAGCAAGATTTATTAACTCTGATTTGCGTTTTTTGAATATTGCTAACGCGAATATATCAAAAAGCAAATTTATTGAGTGTATGCTATTTGGTATTGATATCAAGGGAGCTATTACCACAGATTCAGTTGGAAAGAATATTGATATGAGTCCGGAAGGAGATAGTTCAAATATAATTAATGAATTATATTTTGAAACTTAATATAGCCATACTGTAGAAAGTTATAATTGAGAAAAAGTTGGTAACAAGTGAAGGTAATGGAAAATATAAATTTACCAAACCAAGACAACCAAAACCTAACCCCCACTCCCTCTAAAACCTTACAACAAGAATACCAAGAAGCCTTGTTAAAATCTGGCATTCAAGCCGCTAAACTACTCAATGAGTTGATCGAGTTAAAGTTAATGCCAGACCCCCGCGCTAAAGAAATGGTGGATGTTGCCTTGGAGGTGATAAAAATAATTCATTCAGCACCTGAAGAAATTGTCAATTTTAAAGAAAACCATGAGCAGCCTTAAGGATTATCTGTAAATTAAGTAAATTGGCAATCCGTCAATCCTTGTATTAGTCTTTGGCAATACGATGACAGGAAAACTCCCAATGTGACACCTGAAGACATTCCCTCAACACAACCCATTTTTGCCGCCATCGTCAATTTCTTCACAGAAGACAATTGGCACTATGCCCAGCTAGAAAAACAGTCAACTTTACGCCTAGCGTTTAAGGGCAAAAATGACCAATACGACTGTTATGCCCAAGCGCTAGAATCACAGCAGCAGTTTATCTTCTACTGCTTATGCCCGATTAAAATTCCCAAATCTAAGCGTAGAGCTGTAGGAGAGTTTCTATCGAGAGCCAACTATGGCATAATTATCGGCAATTTTGAGTTAAATTTCGATGATGGGGAGATTCGTTACAAGACTAGCACGGCTGTCAAAAATCACTTGCTTGATTCAGACACCATCAAACAGTTAGTTTACACCAATGTGAAAATGATGGATGAATACCTCCCTGGTATCATCGCTGTCACGAAGGGGGGAGTGTCGCCAGCCGATGCGATTCACGATTTGCCATAGTTGACGAGATCAGGTAACAATCCGAACCATTTGGGAAATCACAGCTAATACCAAGTTGCGTTCTATCATGTCATTCTGAGCGAAGCGAAGAATCTGGACAGATGCTTCGCGTCACTCCGTTTCACGGAGCTTGCCCTCGAACGAAGTGAAGGGTTCTGCTCAGCATGACAGATTCTACCTTAGACTGCAACTTGGTATAAAAACCAACAGCCACGTTTAATATCTGCATTTATCAAGTGATATGAAAAATCTGAATTTGCTGGATACAATTGCAACGTTAAAACCGATTCCCTTGAAGCGGTTGCACTTAGTTGAATCTGACTATGTAATGCTTGAAAACTTGCCAGTCGGACAGGTGGGTACAGTTGTCAATATTTATGATGAGCAGGAAGAACCTCACTATTTAGTTGAGTTTGCTGATTTACAGGGGCGGGAATATGCAATGGCTACATTGAAACGAGACGAGGTTTTAATACTGCACTATGAACTTTCAGTGGCTTAACAATAGCCGGATTTACGACTCTCTTGATTCAGAGACAATTAAACAGTTGGTTTACACCAAAATGTCAAAAATGGCTCTCATCTTTGTAGTGTGAGCATCTTGCTCGCTACCCATTCCCAATTTAAATGCATGATAGCTGAAGACAAATGGCACTGACTTTAGAGTTTGTAGTAAGTGCTGTCTTCACTTCTGGCACTAAAGTGCCTACTACGAACCCAGCTTAAGATGGGTGGGCAATGCCCACCCTACGGTATATCAAAGATTTCGGTGATCCCAAAATGCTTATTTCACCACCATTGAATCTAAGATATGTCAATATCGCTATTTGGTTACTTTCAACTAGACTAGAACTGTATTGAACCTCTCAGACAAGCAATATGTCTCTCAGCGAACTTTTACCCACTGTTAGTCAACTCTCTCATCAAGATAAACTTCGACTTATCCACTTTCTGCTTCTTGCCGTTGCTAAAGAGGAAGGATGCAGCCTAGAACCTGCGGGCAATAGTGATTCAGCTAATGCACTGTTGAATCAATTGGCATCAACAGAAGCCGTTGTCTGGTCTCCTCAAGCAGATCAAGCAAGTGTTCAAGCCTTGTCGGATCTTTTGGTGGCGGCGCGGAGAGAAACTAATGCTTAATGGTCAACGATTCCCGTTCATGTTCCGTTTTCGCCTGTCTTATTGGCATTTGCTTGGACTCAATCAAGAGATGCGCCTGTAATCCTGGGACATACAAACTTTTTGGCGGAATTTAATGTGTGTTTTTATCGCCATGAGTTAGCTTTTGAGGTTTGTCCAATAGACAAATGAACACAACAGATGTTCAAGCTTTGGGGCGCAAGGCTTCATCCGTGTCAACTACAGGCGAGAAAACCAATGCTGGCAATGTTTTAAACTGTGTCTATCTACTCCTCAACATTTCCCCCTCATCCCCTAACCCCTTCTCCACCCCCCTCGTTCCCCCCTACAAGAGGGGGGAGGACAGCAGATGCTTCGCTTTTGTTGCACGGGAGAAGGGGGATCGGATGCTCTTGCTCCTCTCTTGCTCCCCTCTCCCAAGCTTGGGAGAGGGGCTGGGGGTGAGGGCTGGCGTGGGAGAGAGGTTTTAAAAGTAAGACCACTAACGGGTTAGACTGTTGGGTTTCGACTTCGCTCAACCCAACCTACGGTGAAAAGGCGCAGTCTATTTACAGCCACTAAGTATTTATGGTTAAATACTCTTAGATATACATCTGCTATGCCCCATGAATATTTTCACTCAAGGACAGGGGCGGCTGTTGGCAGGATTGGTATTAACCGTTACGTTTGCTCAATCCCCTGCTTACTCCCAACCCATTACTCCCGCCGCCGATGGTACAGGAACCACGGTTACTTCTGAGGGAAACCGCTACGATATCCAAGGGGGTACAGTTTCCGGGGATGGGGTGAATCTGTTTCATAGTTTTGAGCAGTTTGGACTCGATACAAACCAAATTGCTAACTTTTTGTCGAATCCAGAGATTCAAAATATCCTGGGGCGGGTGATGAATGGTGAACCGTCGCTGATTAATGGGTTGATTCAGGTAACAGGGGGACAATCTAACCTATTTTTAATGAATCCGGCGGGGATTATTTTTGGTGAAAATGCTCGGCTGAATGTTACAGGTGATTTTACCGCAACCACGGCGACGGGGATTGGTTTTCAGGGGGGATGGTTTGAGGCATTTAGTAGCAATAGTTACAGCAATTTAGTCGGCAATCCGAATGGATTTAAGTTTGAGACAGTGCAGCCCGGAGCGATTATTAATGCGGGTGATTTAGAGGTATCCGAAGGACAGAATCTTGCGCTGATTGGTGGTGGGGTGCTGAGTACGGGGAGTTTGACAGCACCAGACGGTAATATTTCAGTGATGACAGTACCGGGAACGAGTCGGGTACGGTTGACTCAAGAGGGACAGCTTCTGAGTTTGGAGGTTGAATTACCGACAGATAATCAGGGGAATTTGTTGGCGATTGAACCGTTAATGTTACCGGAATTGTTGACGAATGGCGGTGTGGTTGAAGCGACGGGAGTCGCGGCGGCGGATGTGGAAGCTGAAGCTGGAGATATTGTTGTTAATCAGGTAACAGGATACACAGCAACGTTATCGGCTGAAGGGGATATAACCTTAGTTCCGGTTGGGGAAGGCGTTGCACCTTCTTTGGTAACAACCGGGGATTTAAATCTATTGGCGCAGGATACAGTATTTGTAAGGGATAACCCAACCAGTCCTTTTTTAGCTCAAGCGGGGGGGAATCTTTATATTCAGGGGAATAATGGAATTGATATTCTGGCGCTGAATCATCCAGAAACCCCGTTTGTGAGTGGGGGAAATCTGAGTTTAGTCAGTGATGGAATTATTTCTGGCGATGCTCACTTTGCTAGTGGGGGTGATTTTTCACTTCTCAATTTAGCTGGAGAACCTGGAACGTTTAGAAGTATCAATGACCCAATTATTAGTGCTAATGGAGATGTGGAATTCGGGGATTACACCGGAGCTTCTATTAAGATAGAAGCAACTGGAAGTATCATTGGGGGTGAGATAATAATCAATAATCCAGATATCGGGTTAGCTCCAAATCCTAATGATCCAGATGTTGAAATTTTACGAAATAGTCCAGCGCTTATTTTAAGAGCTGGATTAGATACCTTACTTTATGCTCCCAATGTACCAACATCAGCAGAAGGAACAACTTTTGACCCACCTGGAAATCCATCATTCCTACCTCCAGGAAGCATTCAGATAGGTGATGTTAATAATTCAGAGCAAGATAGGAATGGTGTTACAGTCATTTTAAATGCTACAGGCAACATTCAGACAGGAAGGCTGACAACAGACAACTTGGTTGGTGATGGGGGTTTCGTAAATTTAGAGGCTGGAGGTAACATTTCCACAGGTGGGATTTCTACTATAGCAGGCAACATGAATGGTGATGGTGGTGAAATTAGCCTAACCGCAGGTGGTAGCATTACTTTAACAGGAGACGTTCTCAGGTCTTGGTCTCCCCAAAATGGTAGTGATATTACTTTCACGGCTACAGGCGATATTTCAATTAATTGTACAAACACAGCATTTTGCGTAGAGACTTTTTCTGGAGGAATACCAGGAGTAGAATCTAGGGGCAATAGTGGTAACGTTACATTTATCAGTGAGGAGGGATCAATTAATGCTGGTGAAGCCTTGATCAATGCTACTAATGGTACTAATAATCCTGGAAATGTTACTATCAGTGCCAAAGGTAACATTTCTGTTCGAGAGATTTCGACAGGAATTGGAGAAAATGCCAATACTGGAGTTGACGGTGGTTCGATTACTATAATCAGTGAAACTGGCTCTATTAATATTGCTGCTCATGTGAATTCCGCTAACTCCAGCGCTACTAATGGTAACGGTGGTGATATTACTCTGGAAGCAGATAGAAATATTGAAGTAATTGATATCTTAGCAAATTCCAACGGTGGTAATGGTGGCAATATCACTGTTAAGGCTGGTGGTAACTTAACATTTGATGATATATCAACATTTGGTTCTGTCAATGGTGGTGATATCAATCTTACGGTTGACGGTACAGTTGATAATAGTAAAAAAGATCCCATTCTCAATACTATAGGTGGAATACTTTCCTGTTCTAGCCCAGATGAGCAGTGTAGTCCCGGTAATGGTACAGGAGGTTCTATTACCCTCAATGTTGATGGCGATATCTTGATGGGGGATATTAATTCTTCCGGTATATTGGGAGGTGGTGAGATTAATTTAACTAGCCGCGATGGAAGTATCGATACCAGCGCTGGCACTTTATTTACATCCTCAGATAATGGTGATAGTGGTTCAATCACCCTTGAGGCTGAAAACGATATCATAACCGCCACAATAGAATCCCCTGGCGCTGAGGGTAGTGGTAACATTACCATCACTACCAGCGCCGGTGTGATAAACACTAGCGCTGGTACTCTATCAACAGCTTCTGGTAGCCAAAGTGGTGCAGTCAGTCTGGAAGCGAGTGACGATATTATCACAGGTAATATCAACTCATTTGGCGAATTAGGTGGTGGAGATATTAATCTGATCAGCAATAGCGGTAGTATTAATGCTACTGGAGGTTTTCTAGATGCATCTTCTGTGGATGGTCAAAGCGGTAATATTACTCTTGAGGCTTCAGCAGGTAGCATTACTATAAACACCGTCAAAGCAGGTTTAAGCGCCACCGATACAGGTACAGGGAGTGGCGGAAATATTACCTTTAAAGCAGGTGGAGATATTATCGCCGAAGCAGATATCTTTGCAGGTGTACGCTTTAGCGAAGGGTTTGGGGGGAATATTACAATTACCAGTAGTAAGGGCAGTATTGATACTAGCGCCGGAACCCTTAACTCATCCTCAGAAAATGGCGCGAGTGGCGCTATAGTTCTTGACGCGGCTGACGAGATTAACGCCAGTGAAATTGATTCGAGTTCCACGAATGGGAGTGGCGGTAAAATTGACCTCTCGGCGGGAAATCAGATCACAATTAGTGAGGCGATACGATTCGGTTCAACTGACAAAGGTGGCGATAGTCTAACCCTGAATACTCCCGGAGAAATTACCCTCCCCGAAATCCTTTCTATCGGTGGTGCGGATATTATCGCGGGAAATACTAATCCCCTGAGTAATCTTGTTTTCTCCTCAGATGAGAGTCTCAACACCGAGGGAGGAAATCTTTCTCTCACCTTCGCCGATGGTTTCAGCGTAAATAACCCCATCTCCACCACAGGCGGGAATTTCAGCCTAACGGGAAGAGGCGCGATCGCACTCCAATCTCCTATCGATACAGATGGCGGTACGATTACTATAACCGGAAATACCATCGACGCGATCGCAGCCTCTCTGGATTCCTCTTCTACCACTGGCGCAGGCGGTAATATTTCCCTGATGGCGGAGAATAACCTATTGGCGGGAACCCTCGACACTTCAAGTACCACGAGTGTTGGCGGTGATATTAGCCTGGAAAGTCAAACAGGTGCAGTGGAAAGCGGCGACTTAATCGCGACGGGAGAAACTGGGGGTGGAGACGTTACCGTTACAGCACGCGATCGCATTATTACCCAAGAAATCAATACCAGTTCACTATCAGGAAATGGCGGAACTGTCAAGTTAGACCCCGAAAATGGGATTCAAGTGACCCTAATTAACGCCCAAGGGGGTACAGAAGGAACAGGTGGAACCGTGGATATTACCACCGAACAATTCTTCCAAGCCACTGGCACATTTAGCGACCAAAATAACATCATTGCCAGCATTTCTACGGCGGGGGGCGCTGGTGAAGGGACAATTACAATTCGCCACGATGGTGGAGCCAGAGGAATATCCTTTGATGTCGGTGATGCTACGATAAACGGTACGGCGGGAGCCTTAACAACCAGCGCCAACAATTCAATCTTACCCTTTCAATCCTTTCCGGGTCCCTACAGCCAAGGTGCTATTTCAATTATTACCACACCCCAACCCTTACCAACCCAACCCGAACCCCAATTCGGTATCCAATTAGCACCCCCCCAAGCTGATCCTCCCGAATCTCTAACCGTTACACTGAACCGTCGCGGTTTCCCCTTAGAAGAATTATTTACCCGCGAATTTGAACAATATCTAGGAATCTTCAATCCTTCCATTAGCAATTTAAGTCAAATTCGGATAACATTGAGCAAGATTGAATCCGCCACAGGTCAAAAACCTGCCCTGGTTTATACTGTCTTTTACCCCACCCGAATTACACCAAATTCCGGTTCTTTAACTAATCCCATTCCCCAAGATAATGACCTACTCCAACTGGTTGTCGTCACACCCACTGGGGAACCCATCTTTATGCCCATTCCCGGTGCAACTCGCGCTACTGTTCTAGCGGAAGCCCAGAAATTACGCCGTGCAATTACTAATCCAATTACCCGCAGTACCAACCGTTATTTAGCCCCAGCCCAACAACTCTATCAATGGATAATTGCCCCAATTGAAGACCAATTACAAACCCAAGGGATTCAAAATCTCAGCTTTATCATGGATGGGGGATTGCGTTCCATTCCCTTGCTGGCTCTCTACGATGGCGAACAATTCCTGATTGAAAAATACAGTGCAGGTTTAATGCCCAGTATCAGCTTAACCGATACCCGCTATCGCGATATTAATGACTTCCAAGTTTTAGCAATGGGAGCCTCTGAATTTACCGACGCCAACCCCTTAAAAGCTGTCCCAGTTGAACTAGCCGCGATTACCCAAGAACTATGGCAAGGAGAATCCTTCCTCAATCAAGAGTTTACCCTGGAAAACCTAAAAACCCAACGTCAATTACAACCCTTTGGGATTATACATTTAGCCACTCATGGTGAATTTAAATCAGGACGCCCAGAAAACTCTTATATTCAGCTATGGGATACCAAACTACGCCTTGATCAACTGCGTGAGTTAAAGTTGTATGAACCCACAGTAGAATTGTTAGTCCTAAGTGCTTGTCGCACCGCCGTGGGGGATGAAGAAGCCGAGTTAGGCTTTGCCGGGTTAGCGGTACAAGCCGGGGTCAAATCGGCGCTGGGAAGTCTCTGGTATGTCAGCGATGAAGCGACATTGGGATTAATGACTGAATTTTATCGTCAGTTAGAGACAGCACCGATTAAATCAGAAGCGCTGCGACAGGCGCAACTAGCGATGATTCGGGGAGAAGTGCGGTTAGAAAACGGACAATTATTGGGGAGTGGGGAGAGTATTGCGTTACCTCCAGAGTTAGCCGAAATTGGAGATAAAGACTTATCTCATCCGTATTTTTGGTCAGCGTTTACGATGATAGGTAGTCCATGGTAAATAAGTAGGGTCTGCTGAATAAGTCTTGTGGGAGGGTAGGGAGCTGGGGAAGCAGGGGAAGCTGGGGAAGCAATGTAGAGACGTGCCATGGCACGTCTGGGAGCAGGGAACAGTTTTAAGGTTAAATTCCCCACCATAAGAGTCCACCCACTAATGCAGCAATAAAAACCAGAGCCACCCAGATAAATTGATTATCTTTGGTATTAACCGTACTCAGATCGATCGCTTCCGGTTCAATTTGCTTTTTCAAACTGGGATTGCTTCTAGTCACCCCACTACCCCGGCGATCTCTAGGATCACTTTCAGAAATAGCACCTAAATCGGGAATCTTGGTCATCCATTCCTCGGGTCGCTTGAGTTGGGGGGCTTGGAGGATGTAGAGTAAGCTAGTAGACTGTTTGCGAATATCCAGGTCAGGATGCTTTGTCAGTTGCTGACCTAACGCGATCGCTTCCGTTTGTTGTCCGGCGGCTTCATAAGCTGTAACTAGCCACATTTGCGCCTCTCCCCCGACGCGAGAATTGCGGTTGATCAAGGTGCAGGCTTTTTCGAGATGCTTCACCGCAGCGCGATAGTCACCCCGCTCAAAGGTAGCTTTTCCGGTTTGGTATTCGACGCGGAACTGTTCTTTGTCATTGGTCATTGGTCATTGGTCAAAAACTTGACATCATTATCGAGACACTAAGTTAGTGCCATTGGATGAAGTTGTATCTGGCTTTTGGGTTGTATATTGAAATTACATGAAAACCTGCCGGAATTAAAGCGCTAAGGAACTAATGGGTGAACCTGATATTCGCGTAAGGTTGGACTGACATCCGTATTCAGCTTGGATAGGTACACTGATAAGGAAATAGAATTGCCGGATAAGGGATCAAATTTTGCGCTTCACTAAATCGCTGACTCGCTATATAACATATTTTGAGGTGAAATAATGCTGAAATTTTCTCTCCTGCAACACCGTTGGCTGAACATTATGCTCACGCCTTTAACCGTGGGAGTGGTTTGGACGATAGTAGGGGATAGCGCTGTAGAGGCTAGACCGATTCAGTCATCGCGCTGTTCTTCGGTGATTTACGGTAGTCCAATTCCAGCACCAGTGCCAGTTAATCCAGTCACAGGACGACCTTGTTCTTTTTCCTCAGGAGGTTCATCCTATCGTAATTATCGCGATCGCGACGATTATCGATATAAAGAGCCGATTCGGGGAACCATTCGTGATTCTACACTAATTAACCCCACGATTATCGATTCGACTATTTCCGATTCTGTCCTGGTTGATCCTGTAATTATTGATACACCCCGGTCTACCAGACGCCGAGTTCGGTCAGGTAGAGTCCGCATCCGAGGCTCAGAGGTGATTGATCGTTCTTCGGGAATCCGGATTCGGGTTCGGTAATCATTTATAACGATAAAATTGTACTAATACTGTTTAATTCGATAGACAGTTTCTCGAATTGAACAGAATTAGAGCGATGGTACTGAGACGATGTGTTTCAGTTACCGAGAAGATTTAATTTGAACTTCAAGCCAATGCCAGTCACTATCCACACTCAGCGAACCAGTCGTTTTATCGATCCCTGGTCTTATATAGCTTTGGGAGCATCAGGGTTGGTGCTACTGGCATTGATGGGGTCTCAGTTCTTCTATAGAAAGCTGGTATCGGAGACGGTATCCGTTGAACCAGAGGAATCGGTGCAACTGGAATCGACTCAACTCGAACCTCAACTTATTGGCGCGTTGCGGATTGATGTGAGAGCATTGCTGCCAAGCAATACCTGGGTGATCTACGAAATTCAAATTCTTGATCAAAATGGAGACGTGATCGCCTCTGCGATGAAGGAAGCCTGGAGTGAGTCGGGGACGTGGTACGAGGATGGAGAGTCAGGGAGTTGGTCGGAATCGGATTTGCAGGGAGGACTCGACGTTCAGGCAAAGAAAAATGAGCAAATAACCGTGGCAATTGCCGTGTTGGAGTATGGTAACACCTCTGGACAAGAACTCCAACAACCCGTGGAATTTAAGGTGACAGTTGAAAATGGAGTTGTAGATACCCGCTATTTGTGGTCAGGTTTAATCGGTTCAACAATTCTGGGACTTATCGCCATTCTTGCCACACCCGTGTCAGGGAAAACCGCGATCGCGAAAACTATTCAAGATAGTGATCCCAGTGGACGCGCTACGGTGGGAGGGGCTGATCAGCTCGTGCGGGTCAAGATCAATGTTAAAGCTGACGAAACCTCACCGCGACAGCTAAACGCACGTCTGGTGATTAATGATTCCTATGGGGAACAAATTTATGCCCATACTTTACCTATGCATTTCATCTTGGGAACAGAAGATACCAAGAGGCATCAACTCCAATGTTTTTTCATCTTAGACCCTCGCAGTTCCTACGGGTTTCATGTGGATGTGATACCAGATGCACCCGTGGATCAGACCAAACTGACTGTACGCGATCGCAACCGCACTCTGTTTCCTGTGGAAGTTGTCCATATTAGCCCGTCTCCTTTATCCGATCATCCCCAAGATAAACACCCCTGATCAAGCACTCGTTCATTGTCTGAGTAGAGAACTCAAAACTCTGTTCATCCTAGGAGTTTAACCGATGTTAACTAAAATTTTTGCCGGGGCTGCGATCGCGATCGCCCTCTTGACAATTACAGCCGGATATACACAGCGTTCTGCCCTCGTCCTACGATCCGAGAAACAGGATAACTATTGGCCCCGACATGGAACAGGATTATCGGGCGGTTATCGCGGCGGAACATGGATTCTTTTACCCAATCGGTCGTCTTATGGCGGATTTCGTGGCGGCGGTCCGAGTGCAGGAAAATAGGGATTGGGGACGTTTTTTAGTCTATAGACATGCCATAACACGTCTGTAGGGGCGGGTTTAGGGAATGTTGTGGCGCTGTTGACGATAACCTTTGTTCAAAACCCGCCCTCCCTTATCCCCCCTGTTCTATACCCCCTGTTCCTTGACAAATAAGGACACATTCATAACGAAAACTCACTAAAAATTCATGGCACATCAGGGAGTCTCAACAGACAACTCGAATGTTGAACCCGTCACTCAACCCCCGGTTTCATCATTAAATCGGCTGCAACGTCGGCTACTTTTAGCGGCGGCGGCGGTTTCCTCTAGCTGTGGATTAGCGGTTGAACTTTTACTGGGAACCCTAGCTAGCTATTTAGTGGGGAATCAAGCGCTGTCTTTTGGAGTAGCTATCGGGGGCTTTTTAGCCGCCATGGGGATTGGCTCTTACTTAAGTCAGTTTATTGCGTCCAAGTCCCCTCCTTGGCTCCAACAACGCCAACTCCTGGTGGCATTTGTTCAGGTTGAACTGCTAATGGCTCCCCTGACGGCATTATTACCCTTAGGACTATTTGCTCTATTTGTGGTTAATGGTTTCCTCTGGTTGGGATTATTCCTGGTCACTATATTACTGGGCATTTTGGCGGGTTTAGAAGTCCCCCTGCTGACGCGAGTGCTGGAATTGGAGGAGGGAGTGCGGGAGGCGCTGGCTGGGGTTTTAGCGCTGGATTATGTCGGGGCGTTGTTGGGTTCGTTGCTGTTTCCCGTATTGCTATTACCGTTAATCGGCTTATTTCCCGCCGCTTTTGTACTGGGCGCATTACCCGCCTTTATGGTGTTTGCTATTGGACAGCAGTTTCCTCGGTTGCGCCGTTGGGGATATCTGGGCTTAAGTTTAGGCATTATTCTGACATTATCCGCACCTGCGGCGATTCCCATCAGTAATCGCCTGGAAAATACCTTGTATCAAGCCCCCGTAATTACCCGGATTCAATCCCCCTATCAACGGATTGTCTTGACGCGCCGGGGACAAGATTTGCGATTGTTCTTGGATGGGGATTTACAACTCTCTACCTTGGATGAATACCGCTACCATGAAGCATTAGTACATCCGGCAATGAGTGCGAGTCAGAACAGGCGTCATGTGCTAGTTATGGGTGCAGGAGATGGGATGGCGCTGCGGGAAGTGCTAAAGTGGCGAGATGTGGAACAAGTGGTGCTGATTGAGTTAGATGCGGAAGTTGTCAAGTTAGCCCAGTCTCATCCCCAGTTGGTGCGGTTAAATGAAGGGGCGTTAACTGATCCGCGTGTTCAGGTGATTAACGCCGATGCTTTTGTTACAGCACCCGCCTTAAATGACACTTTTGATGTAATTATCGCCGATTTTCCTGATCCTGACCGCGAAGTGCTTGCCAAGCTGTATGCAGAAGGGTTTTACCAGCGTCTGTTACCGCGATTGGCAGAGAATGGCGTTTTTGTCACTCAAGCCTCGAGTCCTTTTTTTGCCCCAGATGTTCTAAGCTGTATTGTGGCAACCCTATCGGATGTGGGATTATCAACTCATCCTTATGTGGTGGACGTTCCCAGTTTTGGACCCTGGGGTTTTGTTTTAGCGTCGCGGCAATCGATTCAAGCGGATAGGCTGACATTATCGGTGTCAACGCGCTATCTGACTGAACCGATTTTGCATCATTTATTTGAGTTGCCTGGGGATGTCCAATTAGGAAATGTGGAGGTAAATCGCCTCTCTCATCCCGTGATTGTGCGGTATCAATCTGACCCCCGCTGGACAGCCTATTAATCATTAGTCAATTGTAGGGGCGGGTTTAGGAACTACAGTCAGCTATTGGTGAAATAACTGAACAACTTGCACCCGCCCTAGCTAACCGATAACGGTTCAACAAAACCTGCCCTTTGTCGTGTAGGGGCGGGTTTAGGAACTACAGTAAGCTATTGGTGAAATAACTGAACAACTTGCACCCGCCCTAACTAACCGATAACGGTTCAACAAAACCTGCCCTTCTCCATAAGTAGTCAGTCATAAGTTAGCTAATGGTATTTGTTTGGATTGGAATTATTGTAATTATTGCTACGGCTGTTGTTTTGCTCGTTCTTCAGCAACGGGGACAGTTATCAGGACTCGGTGAACGTGGGCGTTTACCCCTAGAAGAACGTACCGTTTTTACTCTGGAAGTTGGTGATATTGTCCAGTACATGGGGACAGATTGGGTAGTGGAGGGAAAACTGACTTACAATGTTGGCGACTATGCTTGGTACGAGTATTTACTGCAAGATGGAGAGCGTATTTGTTGGCTTTCTGTGGATGAAGATGACCGAGTAGAAGTGGCATTATTAGAGCCAACGCAGCAGTTAGAGATGAGTGGAGAACCTCCCAAGCAGCTAACCTTTGGCGGTGAAATCTATCGCTGTGTAGAATCTGGTGTGGCGGACATGACGCGCACAGGAACAACGTTGCACCGCACAGCAGAACGTTGTCGCTATTTTGATTATGAAGGAGCCAATAATAAGGTTCTCTCGATTGAGGAATGGGATGGTGATATTGAAGTCACTGTGGGAGAGCGTATTAATCCGAGAATGCTGACACTGCTGCCGGGAACAGGTGAACGGTTGTATGGAAGTTAAGGCAATGGTATTGACTTAAGACTGGTGGGTAATGCCCACTCTACGGTACTATCATGCGGCACTAGAATAACTCTAATGGGTGAGGTTTTTTGATCCCCGTTAAGTGTACCTTACTACTAACCATCTCCAGTATCCCACACCCAAGACAATGAAATCCGCAGCACTTGACAAGTTTATTCACTTTTTACGAGAGGATTTGGCGATTCCATCGTCAGCGATTTCCTTAGCCTTACGCCATCAGGAAGAGAGTCCTAATTTATTACCAATGACTTTGTGGCAATATGGACTCATTTCATTGGAGCAATTAGACCGAATTTTTGATTGGCTGGAAACGGCACAGCTTACTCTGTAAGTCCCCTTTAGATTTTAATCGGTCTTGATACTGCTATGTTAAGGATTGATTGGTGCGTTATGCTTCGCTAACGCACCCTACAGTTTGGCTGTAAATAGTTATAACTGGGGATTGGGTTTTTTTAACGGCTTTGGCAATGGCACGTCTGGAGAATGCTGCGCTTGATCAAGCTTATAGCCTTCACCTTGAAGTTGTTGCACAAATTGGGTTGACTCAAAGTCGGTTGGTTGTGTTGACGTTGGCGACTGTTTTTGTCCTTGGCTTTGGCGTCGAAGTTGTTTGAGTTTCGCTTTTCGTCCCATGATTACTCCCTCGATAAGGACTCAACAAACATCTGATGTTCTGCTGTGGCTATTCCCTGTTGGACAATCTCCAATACCTTGGCTAAATCTCCAGCAAGTAAGGCGGATTCTTGTAACCACAAGCCAGGAAAGGTTTCACTACAAATAATACCATTTTCATTGGGTTCTAGCTGGATATACTCACCCTCTTGTAATCTAAACCAATCGAATTGCTGATCGTACACTCGCCACACTAAATACTCTTGTACCTGATTACGGCGGTAAACGTTAAGTTTGTTATGTAAATTTTTTCACCTGGGGCATAGCATGGTAGCGGCGCTCAAATTCGATGCGGGTGAGTTTATCGCCGTTTTCCAGGGGAGGAATGGTTAAAGTTGACGCGATCGCACGTTGATCTATCATGGTTGGGTTCTCTTTAAGTTGAGCCAGATTCAGCCGTCAAAAGTGACGCCACCAATATTGTTCTAACTGATACCGTTGGCGCAGGTGTTGCAAGGCGGCTGTTGATAGCAACCCTTTGACAGTGGCAACGAATTGCCCCCACGCTAGCAACTGGGATTCACTCGTTGCTCGGTTGAACTGGTATCCATAGAATGTTGTCCAAAATTCAGGGGCAATTGCAGATTTCCAGCGCTTGTGCCAACGCACCATATCTTGAGGGGTGGGGGGTTCGGCTTCCAGGATTGGTGGAAAGTCGGCGTAGCTGACGAATCGGCTCAACCCTTTACCGTGAACATAAACAATATGCTGCCAGCATTCGATGCGATAAATCTCGTCGGGAGACAGGTTAAACAGCAAGGCGACTGTCTCTATAGTGACGAATCGTGCCAAGGGGTGACGGGTGGAGGACTTGTAATTTAGGGTCTGCTGAATAAGTCGAAGAAACACAACTGATGGATTAAGTAGTTATATAATACGACAGCGAACTTAAGTTATTGTTGTTAACGATTCGCTTAATTATAAGGTTTAATAATGAATTGACGCCGAAAAAGACTTGATTGTGGAATATATATAAAAAAGACAAAAAACCTGCCTGAGCAGGGCAGACAGATTCATGACGAGGAAAGTAATGGCAATAGCTGTTTCGGACGTATGAGGTAGTTTAGCCATGACGCGACTTAGGCTATATCTACGTTTTGATATGCCAAATTTTCCTTCAATATTATTGCGAATTCTCTCGTCTTCTTGAGCTTGTTTCTTTAATTCTTGACTGACATTGGCTTTCGGTCTTCCTAAGGGAGGGCCACTGATTCTAATTCCTTTTTCTTTACAGAAGGATCGATTGGCTCGACTGCGATAGATTTTATCTACATGAACGGATTCTGGATAGAATCCTGTGTAGTTATAATAAGCTTCTATTTGAGCTTTTAAATCGACAGATTCATTAAAGTTATCCCAACTGATACGGTCTAAAAATACGTATCCATCTCTTACACTTGCCGATATTTTAGCTCCAAATTCTACGGCAACTCCCGCTTTGCCTCTAACTATTGGACGGATATGGGCTTGACTCACATTTACTATTCTATGCTCAATTCTATGAACTTTATTATTGTACATCCATTCTTGCTGACGATAGATTTCGCTAACTACCAACAGGCTCTTATATTCAGTACGACTCAATGCCCCAAGACTAGACCCTGCCTTAACTAGCGCGTCTATACTCCCCAAGTTTCTCTTTATGTATTGCAGTTGTTTTTTTATTGCTTTTCTTATTTCTTTTCTTGTTTGTCTCTTTTTCTTTGCTACTTTTAAGTAATTCTTTCTGGCTCTATTTCTATAAGTTTTTGGTTTTTTATTTAGTTGATCCTTCAGGGGTTCATATAGACTGTCTATTATTTTTTCGGTTTTGACCCTAGCTTTATTTAATATCCCCAAATCATTGGGATAACTTATATCTCCTGGCACACAGCTTGCATCAACTATTAGTTGTCCTTTATTGGCTGACTCTCTTCTTTCTTGACTTTGGATTTCGGCACTTTTTTTTTAGCTTCTTCATCCGTCTCTGATTGACTTTTCTTCACCATTTTCTCATTTATTCGGTTGACTAGATTCACATTTATCCTTTCCCGGAATCTGGCCAATAGTGATGAGTCATAAGGAGCTTCGCTGCTGTAATGCCTTTGACCTATAAAGTATTGTAAGTAAGGGTTTTCTTTGATTTGTTCGACTGTCTCTCTATCACTTATTCCTAGTTTTTCTTTGATTATTAATGAACCCAGTGCTACCCTAAATGGTAGCGCTGGCGCTCCCATTTCCGCAGAAAAATTTTGGGCATATTCTTCTTCAAATTCCTCCCAAGGTACTAAAGAAGCCATGATTACCCAGCGGTTATCCTGTGATAACTTTCCTTCAAATGGTAGTTCAAAATCTTCGGCTTCCCTGGGGGCGTTCTCAACTTTTCGGTACATCTACCTGATCATGATGCAAGGATTTTGAGCAATTTTACCAGATTCATGAGCACCAAGTCAACTGTAAATACGGATCAAAGCATTGATGGTTAAGGGTTTCGGTCTTGTGCAGCAAGCCCGAAATAGTTGTGATTAAGATGCCTAACGAGTATCTAAAACATGACCCAGACTATGAAAAATATGTGGATCGATTTATCAAGGAAGGACAACGATTAGCACGGCTATCCAGCAAGCCTCATCCTCATATTGTTAGAGTACGTGACTCATTTAAAGATGAGGATAACCACTGTCTGGTCATGGATTTTGTGCCAGGAGAAAATTTGTTTCAAGTCGTCAAACGGCTGGGTGCAATACCAGAAGCCCAGGCAGTAGAGTGTATTCGCCAAGTTGGAGAAGCTTTAATCGTGGTGCATCAGGCACGGTTGGTGCATAGAGATGCCCATCCGGGAAATATTATTTTGCATAGCAACGGTAATGCCGTTTTGATTGACTTTGGTATTGCGAAGGAATTGTTTCCCTCTACTCAGAGTTCAACAGGTAATGCTGGGAACTGGGGATTTGCTCCCTATGAACAGATACATCTTGGTAGTCGAGAGCCAAATGTAGATGTTTACTGTTTAGCAGCAACTCTATATTATGCGGTGACAGGTCAACGTCCAACAAAATCTTTAGATCGCAGGCTTTATAATACCCTCTTGATTCCTCCTCAGCACATTATTTCAGGTATTAGCGATCACGTTAATCAAGCTATTCTTAAAGGAATGGAATTGGAAGCCAAAAACCGTCCACAGTCGATGCAGGCGTGGTTGAAATTACTGGAAGTTACAAAAGTAGTCATTCCATCTTTCGATGCTCCAGTTTATGGGCGAAATTTTGTTAATCGTTCAACCCATAATAATTCTGGAAAACGTTTTAGAACAGTAATTTCAGGAAAAGCAAAGACTCTTCCCTGGGTTCGGCTGGTAGTAATATCAGGAGGCTACTTGTTAATGGGCATTTTATTGGTATTGACTGAGGCTGGGTTTGTCTCTTTAGTTGTGGCTGGGATTGTGTCTGGAATTGTGGCTTGGACTGTGGCTAAGGATGTAGTTTGGAATATGTCTGTGGTTGGGGGCGCTGTAGCTGGAGCTGTTTATGTAGCTATGGTTTTGGCTTTAAATTTGGCTGGAGATAGAACTGGGTTTATTGCTGTAGCTTTGGCTTTGGCTTGTGCTGGGGTTATGGTTTTGCCTATGGCTGGGAAGAAGTTACAAGAATCCTTCAGCAAGTTTCACACCTTTCTAATTTTGCTGGGAACATCTTGGTTAGGACTTGGATTAGGATGGCTTTTGGGTTCAATATTCCGGTGAGAAACTCAGCCGTTAAAACTAAGATACAGTTAGAGCTGTTATCCCCAGGTTCCGATGAGTTCTACAGCCAACCCACCAACCTTTCCCAAAACCCTACCTGACCATACTCAATTACCAGAATCTGATGGCACATTTGGGAACAACTTTCAGGAGCATCCCCAAAGCATTCTTTTAACCGATTCCATCACATCCATACTGCAACAATATCATCCAGATGGGCAATATTGTATTGGTCAAGATTGCGGGATTTACTGGCGTTTAACTGACCCACCCGAAAAAGGAGCCGAAGCACCGGACTGGTTTTATGTCCCCAATGTACCGCCTACGTTAAATGGTCAAATACGGCGGTCTTATGTATTGTGGCAAGAATTAATTCCACCCCTGATTGTTTTAGAATTTGTCTCAGGAGATGGCTCACAGGAACGAGATAATACTCCTTTATCCCGAACTCAAGAACCGGGAGCAGAAAAACCGGGAAAATTCTGGATATATGAACGGATAATTCGTCCAGCGTATTACGGCATTTATGAAGTGAACCGCGCCAGTGTTGAGGTTTATTGTTTAGTTGCAGGTCAATATCAATTAGTAACGGCAAATGAACAGGGTCATTATCCCATTTTACCGTTAGGTGTTGAATTGGGAATTTGGCAAGGTCGATATCAAAATACAGAATTACCCTGGTTACGTTGGTGGGATTCTGAAGGTAATTTATTGTTAACGGGTCATGAACAAGCCCAACAGGTTCAATCTCAATTAGACCAAGAACGTCAAAGAGCCGAGCGATTAGCTGCACAATTGCGAGCCGCAGGAATTGAACCCGATTTGTGATCTGATGTTTTGTAGCATTTCACCCTCATCCCCTAACCCCTTCTCCGGACCCCCTCGTTCCCCCCTACAAGAGGAGGGAGGACAGAGGATGCTTCGCTTTTGTGGCACGGGAGAAGGGGAACCGGAGTAATTAATGATAAAAAATGTAGTCAGATAAACCTTTGATATACAGCGTCTTTTACAGTGCTTTTCACGTTTATGAAATACAAAATTGTATCGGCTTGCTTTTCAGCGTAATCATCATCTGTGGTCTAAACTGTTCGGCATTTAAACCTTCATGTCAATAATGGCGAAATTCTTGCCGTAGTGCGAGCATCTTGCTCGCTACATTGAGCATCTTGCTCGCTACCCATTGCCAATTTAAATGCATGACAGCTCATTTCACCCTCATCCCCTAACCCCAACTCCGGACCCCCCTCGTTCCCCCCTACAAGAGGGGGGATGACAGAGGATGCTTCGCTTTTGTTTCATGGGAGAAGGGGAACCGGAGTAATTAATGATAAAAAATGTAGTCAGATAAACCTTTGATATACAGCGTCTTTTACAGCGCTTTTCACGTTGATGAAATACAAAATTGTATCGGCTTGCTTTTGGGCGCAATCATTGTCTGTATGTAGTCTATAGGACTTACGCAAAGACTCTATGTGTAGGGTGTGTTAGCGAAGCGTAACGCACCTTTTTCCCTGTAAGTTCGTAAGTTACAGTATTTTTCCCTAATCAATTAGTATCATTATGTAGGTGTACTTCATTTACCTGCAATCTGCTGTAAGCTGTCATGCATTTAAATTGGGTATTAGTAGCGAGCAAGATGCTCGCACTACAAGGCTTTCGCCATTATTGACATTAAGGTTTAAATGCCGAACAGCTTAACACCGTTCTTGCTCCCCTCTCCCCTGAGTGGGAGAGGGGCTGGGGGTGAGGGGTTTACTGATTTAAAATGGTACAAGATATCAACAAGTTTTAGCACTGAGCCAATTTAATTCAGAACTGTTGTTTTTGAACTCAAGCCACCATGCAACCCAATCACTCCACTCGCAAATACAAACGACGCCGCGTTTTGCGTTTAGCCGCACTCGCTGCGGGAACATCGATTCTACCTGCGGCTTGCAGAAGCGGGAATTCCACCTCGCCAACACCTGATGCAGCCGTTGATGCAACCGTTCCCACCACCACACCCACCCCCATCGCCCAGTCTCCATCCGGTAATGTGAGTAAAGTGGTTCTGGTGCGTACTGATGACCGAGTAGCAGGAACTCAAAAAGCACTGGATTTGCTACAACCCGAAGGACTTTCCGATCGCACTGTCTTCCTTAAGCCCAACTATAACACCGGAGATCCCGCCCCAGCCGCTACAGATACTCAACTCCTAGAGGCGTTGGTGCAAGAGTTACAGACTGCTGGAAGCCAAGGAATTACCATAGGCGATCGCTCCGGGATGGCAAATACTCGTCAAGCCATGGAACAAAAACAGGTGTTTCAATTGGCTGATCGCTATGGCTTGGAAACGATTGTTTTTGATGAGATGGATGCGGATCAATGGCAGTACATTTCCGCCGATGGAACCCACTGGCAAAAAGGGTTTGCCTTTGCTCGTCCCATTTTAGATGCAGGGGCAATTGTGAATACCTGTTGCTTGAAAACTCATCGTTTTGGCGGTCATTTTACCCTATCGCTGAAGAATTCAGTGGGGATGGTTGCCAAATATGTGCCAGGTGACTCGTTCAATTATATGCAGGATTTACATTCTTCCCCTCACCAACGAATCATGATTGCTGAAATTAACCAAGCCTACAAACCAGCGCTGATTCTATTAGATGGGGTAGACGCTTTTGTCAATGGTGGACCCGCCTCTGGAAAGAAGGTAAAAGCTGGGGTAATGCTGGCGGGAACCGATCGCGTGGCGGTTGATGCAGTCGCCATTGCCATCTTGCGATCGCTTGGCACCACGGACGCTGTTTCTGAGGGTTCAATTTGGCAGTTAGAGCAGATTCAACGAGCCGTAGAATTAGGATTAGGGGCGAGTAGCGCCGAACAAATCGAACTGGTAACGGCGGATAGCGCGAGCCAAACCATGGCTGATCAAATTCGTCAACTCTTAACGATTTAGCGATCGCCTGTTGACTGTGGGTAAAATTCCATCACCTTGGTAATCGGTAGCCGTGACTGTACACCAATGGTTAAAGGAGAGGTATGTCCCCGATTCAGATGATCCGCCGCCGCACAACCAATCATGGCAGCATTATCGGTACAATATTTAATCGGTGGGAAAAGAACGCGCAAATTGTGAGCTGACGCCGCCGCTTGTAGGTGCTGTCTCAAGCCACTATTTGCTGCAACACCACCCCCGACAGCAATTGTAGTTAACCCATAATCGATCGCGCAATTCACCGCCCGTTTGGTGAGCGATCGCGCGACGGTTTCCTGGAACGAAGCCGCCAGATCAGCCACTGGTAATTCATCCCCTTCTTGCTCTAATTTTTGCACTAACCGTAAGACAGCCGTCTTCAACCCACTAAAACTGGAATCATAAGGATGATATCCGCCACTGGGACGCGATACCCTTCCTTCTGGTAACTTAAAGGCGTGAGAATTCCCTTCCTTGGCTAACCGATCAATCGCAGGTCCCCCAGGATAACCCAGGTGTAACAATCGCGCTACCTTATCAAAAGCCTCACCCGCCGCATCATCACGAGTTGAACCCAACATTTCATAGACGCCACAGTCCTTAACATAAATTAAACTGGTATGACCCCCAGACACCAACAAACACAAAAATGGGGGTGCGAGTTCGGGTTCAATCAGATAGGTGGCGTAAATATGCCCTTCTAAGTGATGCACTCCCAGAAACGGCTTATTATGAACCATAGCCAGCGTTTTCGCCGCCGTTAACCCCATCAACAGGGAACCCACCAAACCGGGCGCACAAGTTGCCGCGATGCCATCAATCGCCTCCCAACCCAGATTCGCTTCGGTTAAAGCTTGAGCGATCGCGGTATTGATCATCTCCAAATGCGATCGCGACGCCACTTCCGGCACAATCCCGCCATAAGGCTGATGCACCGGAATCTGAGATGCCACAACATTACTGCAACAAGTGCGATCGTGCACCACCGCCACGGCGGTTTCGTCACAACTGGTTTCTATGGCTAAAACACAAGCCATCCGCCCATCACCTGAAATACTCAAGTTACATCTTAACTTGTTCAGTAAGATGGTAAAATCCTTTGAAAGGATTCCCGTATAGAAAATAACAGCGAAAACCAAGCTGGCTAGGGTCGGGAATCTGAACACTTTTGTGTAAACAAAAAGTTTTTCTGCCTTGGGAATCAGGGCAACTGCGCGGGTTCTCCCACTTGTCGGAGATAAAGGTTGGATTTCAACCAGAGACGCTGAGTAAGACCAATACATCTTGAGGGTGTGGCGGCATCGGCGAATGAGACGCGAAGCCAACATCATAATCTTTGATTTGATGTTGGTAGTTCACATAAACTTTACTCGGTTCAACCTCTCAGAGTAATATGGCTGGAGTGTACAAACCGTTTCTGTGTTTCGTACATAAAGCTTTAGATTTCGTAACAAAAGGAAACAATTCTATGCGACGATTGTTGGCTCTACTTTTCGCCGTTACCCTCTGGTTTAGCTTTGTCACCCCAGCCTTGGCTGATTTTGACCATCTCACCCCCTGTAGTGAGTCCCCCGCATTTCAGCAACGAGCGCAGAACGCCCGTCCAACCACCGACGACCCCGATTCCGGCAAAAAACGCTTTGAGCGTTATTCCGAAGCCCTCTGTGGTGATGACGGACTGCCCCACTTGATTGCCGATGGTCGCTGGAGTCGAGCGGGTGACTTTCTCATTCCTAGCATTCTCTGGCTATATATGGCTGGCTGGATTGGTTGGGTTGGTCGCGCCTATTTACAAGCGATTCAAAGCGAAAAGAATCCCGAAGAAAAAGAAATTATCATCGACGTGCCTTTGGCAATTAATAAAATGCTCTTTGGTTTTATTTGGCCCCTAGCAGCCGTACAAGAAGCCCTTTCTGGCAAATTGTATGCCAAGGCGGATGAAATTCCCGTATCCCCTCGCTAATCTAGAGATTGGCTTGATTGACTTACCTTACCTATTACGTTCAGGAGAAGTGTGATGCAGTATTTTCTCAAGTATCTGTCCTTAGCCCCGGTGTTAATTGCTGTTTGGCTAACCATTACCGCCGGAATTTTGATTGAGTTTAACCGCTTTTTCCCGGATCTCCTTTTCCATCCGATGCCTTAAGCCGACTGGTGGGTAGAGATTGAGGAGAGAATTTGTTGGTATTGTTATTTGGTGACATCCTCCCAACAGAATTGCCACCACAAGCTATCCAAAAATCCGACTTATAAGGATTAGTTGTAGCCGGAAAACTCGCTATTGCTTCATCGTAATTTTGAGTTTCCCAAAAATAATCCCGTCCCCCTAATTGGCGAGGACGGGATTTTTGATGAAGGAGTTATCAGTTATCAGTTATCAGTTATCAGTTATCAGTTATCAGGAGAGGAGGAAGATGGGGGAAATTGTGTAGGGGCGGGTTTCACAACTATCTTTGCGGTTACACCCAGATGTAACTAAACCCGCCCCGACTTAACGCATGACCAATGACGAATGACGAATGACCAATGACGAAACATCCCCAATCCCAGATATCCTAAAGAAGATTGTGATTGAGAAGAGTTATGGCACGTTTAGCCCTGCTGAGTGTATCGGATAAAACTGGACTGGTTGAGTTTGCCCGTCAGTTAGTTACAGAATTTGACTTTGCCTTAATGAGTAGTGGGGGAACCGCAAAAGCCCTGCAAGCGGCGGACTTACCCGTAACTAAAGTATCTGATTATACAGAATTTCCCGAAATTTTAGGGGGTAGAGTGAAAACCCTGCATCCCCGGATTCATGGTGGTATTCTGGGACGGCGTGATGTGGCGGAAGATGTGGAACAAATGGTAGCCCATCAGATTCTACCCATTGATTTGGTGGTGGTGAACTTGTATCCCTTTGCAGAAACGATCGCGAAACCGGATGTGACATTATCAGAGGCGATCGAGAATATTGATATTGGTGGACCCGCCATGTTACGGGCGTCAGCCAAAAACTTTGCCCATCTCACAGTTTTGTGTAACCCCAGTCAATATGACACCTATCTCGAACAATTACGCCAGCATGAGCATCACCCGTCTCTAGAATTCCGCCAATCTTGTGCGATAGAAGCATTTTCTCATACAGGTGATTACGATCGCGCGATCACCTCCTACCTCAGCCAAACCCAGGAAACCTCATCCACCTCATCCTCTACCCAAGAAGATTTTGTCCTCTCTGGAAAGCAACTGCAATCCCTACGCTACGGAGAAAATCCCCATCAATCCGCCACCTGGTATCAAACCGGAACCTCTCCCACGGGATGGACAGCCGCAACCAAACTGCAAGGAAAAGAACTCAGTTACAATAACCTAGTGGATTTAGAAGCCGCACGGCGGATTATTACTGAATTTACTGATTTACCTGCGGCGGCTGTTCTGAAACATACCAATCCCTGTGGTGTGGCGTTAGGAGGTACGCTTTTTGAAGCTTACGAAAAAGCCTTACATGCTGATCCCGTTTCTGCCTTTGGCGGTATTGTCGCCTTGAACCATCCGATTGACATGTCTACAGCCGGGGCGTTAACCCAAACCTTCTTGGAATGTGTCGTCGCGCCAGAGTGTGAACCCGACGCCAAAGAGATTCTGGCGAAAAAATCGAAGTTAAGAGTATTACTTTTACCAGACTTACAACAAGGTCCCAAGCAAACTGTAAAAGCTATTGCTGGCGGGTTACTGGTACAAGCCTCAGATGATGTAGTCGATAACCCCGACGACTGGCAAATTGTCACCGACAAGCAACCGACAACCGATCAATTAGAAGAGTTATTATTTGCCTGGAAGGTTTGTAAACACGTTAAATCCAACGCCATTGTCGTCACCCGCGATCGCGCCACATTAGGAATTGGTGCAGGTCAAATGAATCGCGTCGGTGCGGTGAAAATTGCCTTGGAACAAGCTGGGGAAAAAGCGACAGGGGGTATTCTCGCCAGTGATGGATTCTTCCCCTTTGATGACTCAGTACGCACAGCGGCTGATGCTGGAATAAGTGCGATCGTACAACCTGGTGGAAGTTTACGGGATAAGGATTCGATTCAGGCGGCGAATGAATTGGGTTTAGTTATGGTGCTAACAGGTATGCGTCACTTTTTGCATTAACCAACAGGCTATAAATTTAAAGCGGGACATACTGGTTGAGATAAGGTTTTAAGTTTTAGGTTTTTGAGCCTCTCGTAACACTTAACCCCTTCTCACAGATCAATGTCCTGCTTTGAGTTGGGGCTACAGGTTTGGTGTATGCTTTCAGCCATCTCTAAGCATTCAAAACTTCATAAAGTGCCGCTTTTTTTTTCGACTACTTAGTCTAAACTCCAGCGCAGTTCAGGGTCAGTAAGCATTTTGTTAGCTTACCTGCTTTTGTTGTCTTTGCTGTAAAAATTCGGCAAAATCGCGAACTTCGGCAACTAAATCATCGGATAAATTATCTAGAACAGCCGCTAAATGTTCCCGAACTCCCATAATCTCACGAGCAGATTTGACTAAGTGCAACTGATGGGGATAAACTGTTTCTACACCAAGAGTTTCCATAAAAGCGTCAGGTTCATCTGGGTTAGCTGGGATAAAATTACCGCTGATTTCCGCTTTCACCCATCCACCAAATAACTCAACTAAATAAGCTTCGCCATTATTGAATACTTCAACAATAGCTCCAGTGGTTCCCGGAGGTGCAACTCCTCCATCTGTTAAACTAATTTCCTGTGTTAAATTAACGGCATCAAATAGCTGAAATTTACTCATTGCTGATACTTGCTTGCATCATTGTAGACGTTTGAGAAATATAGCAGTAGACACATCGATTAGGACTTTCGGCACCATTGTAGAGACGCGCCATGGCGCGTCTCTACATAAATGATGTGTCCTAACCGCTATGGCGGTTGCTATAGCAGGTAAGATTTAAGCTTTTTGCTCAGATTGATAGAGAACGCCATGCTGACTTGGGTGAACCGATAGATTTTGATAATTTCAACTAACTATTCAGATGTACTTCCTCGATACAAATAAGGGAGCGATCGCATACACTCTCCTCTATTCCCCAACCTGGCGCTAACGGCTCAACAAGTGCTAAATGGTAATGTCAAAAATTGATGTTCAGTAAATCAGCATCCCCAGGTTGAGGTAATCGGGGATTAGATGGGCGAGTTGGAGTAGAAGGCGGCGACGGCTGCGGGTTGGGTGTTGACATTTGGGGATCGGGGCGATTGGGATTATAAATGCTAACCAAAACCTCAATCAACTCCTCTCGCTGCTGGCGCGTCAGCTTTTCTATCGCCGCGCGATCGCCTGCCATCGGATTTTCCGTTAATGTGTTACTACCAGGATACTCAGATTCATTGATATACTCATTCGCCCCCAGATAGTCAGCCAGCGTCAACTTCCAATCAAACCGATAATTAGGAAGACGTCTTTTCTCATACAGGTGATAACGAATCAGACGACTTACCAATGTACTCTCTAAATTGACTTCGCCCGTTTCATTGGTGACATACTGGTTTTCTTTGGGAAAATCGGGCAACTGTTCATAAACTTGACGCCAAGTATCCTGCGATCGCATTAATTGGGCGCTGGCGGGTTGGGAACTTATAATTGACAAAACGGGGATAGTCCTAATCCCCGCTTTACCCCAGCCCAAGCTGATACTCGTCAGAATGGCAAGGGTGAACAGCATAACTAAGCGCGTCGCCTTACCCTTCCGTTTCAGTTGGATCATAGTGAATAGGATGATATAGCTGTCGCCATAAAGATTACTCCCTCTCTGGTAGACGATTACCTATTTTCCTCTTCCCCAGCTTCCAGACGTAGCATGCTACGTCTCTACATGCTCCAAGAGCTTAATCGTATCTACGAAGCTGCTCAAGTATTTCCAAGGGCGCTGCACTAGCGCCCACCTTTAGTCCCCAATAATTTCCGGTTGTGTCAATTCATCAGACATCTCAATGATTGCCCGCAGTACTGGCTTCATCATTGGATCATCCAGATTTTCAAAATCTTCATAGCGACGGCGCTTTGCCCGATTTGCCACTTGCACCGTAATCCGATAGCGGTTAGAAGCAGCGGTGACTAGCTCCTCAGCCCGGTGCATAATTTGACTCGAATCAAACTGGTAACGCCGATGCAGCATAGATTTTTAGTTCCTAAAGTAGCAAGTTATCAGTCTAGCATTTTTGACCAATAACTCCTTGTGTTAGCGCCGTGGAGCAAAGCTCACAAATAAAGCGAAGCTCAGAAATAACTCCCCTCCCTTCAGACCGGAAAGTCAGAGCTTAGTCCTCATGGTCTTCAAATGGATCACTCAATTCAGCCGAAGGCGGACCAAACGCTGTGTAGATGGAAAAGCCAGTGACGGCGATTAGAATCACAGCGACTGAAATGCTAAGAACTATTGCAGGTTCCATTGTGGATATCATATAAATGAGTCTTCTTCCTCTATAATATTACAGAACATTACAAAACGTGATCGAAATTAATCATAGGTGACCCATGGCACAACAGACGCGGTTAGGAGATATTCTCAAACCCCTGAACTCTGAATATGGTAAAGTAGCTCCCGGTTGGGGAACAACGCCCTTAATGGCAGTGTTCATACTCTTATTCTTCGTTTTCTTGCTAATTATCTTGCAGCTATACAACTCTTCGCTGTTGCTAGAGAACATCAATGTGGATTGGAGAAGCCTAGGTCAATAGGTCTCTAGGTTTTGAGCGTTCATGGTTCATCGTTCATGGTTCATAGCCATAAACTTTTCTCTAATCAGGCATGAACCATGAATATCCTCTCCCTGTCTGCTTGTCAGTGGGGAGATAATTGTCAATGAAAACTAAACTTTAGCATTTGATATACAATAGAAACCGCTATTGGTATATCAGGAGGTTATGAAATGAACGTTTTTGGTATTGGTTTACCGGAAATGGCGCTGATTTTAATCGTGGCGTTATTAGTATTTGGACCGAAAAAGTTACCAGAGATTGGTCAGAGTCTAGGGAAAGCTATTCGTGGTTTTCAAGATGCCTCGAGAGAATTTGAAACGGAATTTAAGCGGGAGGCTCAACAATTAGAACAAGCGGCGAAAACACCTGCCCTGTCTGAAACTCAGCAGCAAGCTACTTCTGAAGGTGATTCAACAGATAGCAATAACCATGCCGCTACTCCGTCTCAAGCTAGCTAAAAACATAGTTTTTAGCGAACGTGAAGACAAAGAATTGGTAGATACTAACTGATTTTTCCCTAGCTGTTCTCATTTCTCAGTGCTTAAACTTCCACAAAACGCCAGGATATTGATGTCCTAAGGATGGCACTCACTCACTAAGAATGAAAAAGTAACCAACATCAGATTGGTAAGGGGGGAATCAAAATTCTATCGGTCTTGGGAATCCGGGCGGCTGCTGATAGACAGGATGTAAGACTTAATCGTAGGCAGTCTATGATGAAGCAATTCGTGATGAACTCAAAAACTGACACCATGACATAAGCTTGGTGTCAGTTGTTCATAAAGACCGTTGCCCATTATTTTGCTCAGTGTTGGGTGCTTCAAACTTGTAGCCAACCCCCCGAATTGTTTGGATTAACTTCGGGTCACTCGCATCGATTTCGATCTTTTTGCGAATTTGTCCAATATGAACGTCAACAACTCGTTGGTCTCCAACATAGTCGTATTCCCAAACTTCCTGAATCAATTCAGAACGGCGCAGGACTTGACCCGGGTGAGATGCTAAGAAATGTAACAAATCGAACTCTAGAGCGGTCAAGGGGACAAGTTGGTCGTGAAGGGTCACCTCCCGACGGGTGGGATCAATCGTCAAGTGATTGTAAACGAGACGTTGTTGGTCAGACGGCGTAATTTCTCGCTTACGTCTCAAAATCGCCCCAACTCGGTTTTCGAGTTCCATTAAATCGAAGGGCTTGGTGAGATAATCATCACCACCCTGTTTGAACCCTTGATTTTTGTCATCGGGTTGATCGCGAGACGTGAGGAAGAGGACAAAAACATCATTCATGCTTTGCATTTCCCGGCAAAGGTTGTAGCCAAGGGCATCTGGCAAATTCACATCCAGAATTACTAAGTCTGGGTTGAATTGCTTAAATGTGGCTAGAGCCGTCTTACCATCCTGCGCCGACTCCATTTGATAGTTCTTTGTGCTCAAAAAGCGAATTATTAAATTGCGGATTGCCGGATCGTCGTCCACGACAAGAATTTTGGCGGAGACCATGGTCATAAATTTCCACGGAGAACTAATTTCAGGGATTGATACAAGATGCACACCTATTCACCACTAGGATGTATTGAGCATTTTAGTCAATACTCTTATAGCGTAGCTGGATCAGGAATCAGGATATAGATTTTTGTGACATCAATGGCGTAATCAGCATTTAAGTCAATTATCGCCAGAGAATGCAGGGATGCCAATAGCGGCTAGCATCATTACCCAAGTGGGAAAATAGGGCAGCCGCCCAATAGCATAACCGCTTTTGGCAGATCTGGCATCACTTGGGCTTGCCTCAACGAATTTTTCTGCCAAGAGGACTTGTTTGCAAAGAACAGGCTACACTAGCTTGCAAGGGAGTTAGCATGGCACTCGGTACATAAACTAGGCTGTTACCCATTGGGTGCAGCAGGGTTTAGAAAATCGATGTCTATCATAATAACCAGTGTAGAGTCTTACATATACCAGTGAAAAAAGGGATGTCTAGGAGGTTTTGAATGAGCGATCAAAATCCCTACGAAAAACTTGGGGTTACAGAAGATGCTTCCTTTGATGAAATTCAGGATGCTAAAGGGCGCTTGATGCAGCAGCATCGCGGCGAACCTAAGCTTGTCGAGTCAGTAGAGGCGGCTTATGATGCGATTATTATGGATCGCCTCAGAATGCGCCAAGAAGGAAAAATCAAGGTTCCAGAACGCATTCGTTTTCCAGAACGGGAAAAAGTGCCACAAACCCCTTTGGGTTTTAGCTCTCCCTCAGCCAATTCCTCTCCGGCTTGGTTGCAAGGACTGTTAGATACCCCGACGAGGAGTGATCTAGTTGCCCCCACGGTTGTGTTCTTGGTCTTGATTGGTCTGACTCTGTTTTATCCAGAAGCGTCAATTCTTACCTTTACTGTCGCCTTGGGGTTTGGCGGTACGATTTATTTCCTCAATCGCAAAGAACAACAATTTGGTCGGGCTGTATTGCTCACCCTCGTTGGTTTACTGCTAGGTGTAGCGTTGGGAACCGTTCTGGGAGGAGCATTAGAGTCACTGCTTATCGACATGGGTTTGACCGTTGAGAAATTTGCCTCCTTGGTCACCTTTGTCTTGTTCTGGCTGATTAGCAGCTTCCTGCGATGAAAGGGGGGAAGAGGAGAAGACAAGAGGGTAAATTCCATCGGGATAAATCTCTGCCCATCCTTCACTTCTCCTTCACTTCTTCACTTCGGAAAGAGGACATGGTTTGAGGACATAATTTTGGGTAACAATGGGTAGAGATGTTCAGCTTTTTTTCCTGTAGCTACCTACCTTCTCTGTTGCCTGTTCCCTCTTTTCCCTAAAAAATACGGATCAACTCTTTTCCATCGGCAAACAACCGCGTTTCATCTGCTCCCGCTCGATCGCCTCAAACAAAGCCTGGAAATTCCCCTCACCAAAGCCTTTGGCTCCCCATCGCCGTTCGATGAACTCAAAAAAGAAGGTGGGTTCGGCGAAAATGGGTTGGGTAAAGGTTTGCAGCAGCAACGCTTGCGGGGATTGAGCTTGCCAATCCACTAGAATTTGCTGCTGCGCGATCGCATCCCATGCCGCCGTCGAGAAATTATAACCCGGATAGCGATCGCGCAGTTGACTGTAATAACTGGGGGGAACGTTGATGAAGGACATACCCTGACGACGCCGTTGCGCGATCGTACCCACAATATTTCTCGTGGCTATAGCAATATGCTGGACTCCGGCTCCTCCGTTCACATCCAGAAATTCCTGAATTTGAGAATTCGCCGATGTCGGTTCATTAATGGGCAATTGTGTCCCGGTTACCGGATGCACCATCACCTGAGAGCATAAGCCAGATTTCTCAGTCTGGATGGTAAACACCTGCTGCGGTTGGAAGTCCAACACCTGCTGATACCACTGAACCGCTTTCGCTAAATCCCCAGCCGCCACATTCAGGACAATGTGATCGATATGGGTAAACGCTTCAGTTGGGGATTGGGGAAGTGTTGAATGTAGAGACGCGCCATGGTGCGTCTGAGGGGTGAATGTTGACCCTTCACTTCGCTCAAGGACAGGATTTGTAGGGGCGGGTTTAGGGATTTTCTTGTCGCTATCGATGGTAACGTTTGTACACAACCCGCCCTGACCGAGTTTTGAGTCAAATCCCCCATCTCCCTTGTCTTTTTGACTGACTCCGTTTGACCCCAACTTAGTTTCACTCAGCCAGTCTACCTGTACCGGAAAGCAGAGGATGGGATTAAAGCTATGGCGTTCGACCAAAGTATGAGTCATATCGCCCCATGCAGCGACTTTAGCCCACTTTATGCATCCATCCTCATAAACTTGGGTTTGAAGAGGTTGTAAGACCTTAGCGCCGCGTTGGAGAAGTTTTTCCAGGCTCCATTCCAGATCGGCAACCTTAAAGGCAATATCAGCAACACCTGGAGGATGCTGGCGCAGAAACTGGGCAACGGGACTATTCGGCGCGATCGCAGACGACAGGACAAAATAAATAGCACCATTCTTAACTACTGTAGTGCATGTGTGACAACTCGCCCCCGATGCCACAAATTCAAAACCCATCTGCTGAACAAACCAATCGCGGCAGGTTAGCGCATCTTTAACATAAAAGTGAATGTGATCGATTCTCATCGCTTATCCGATCCGGCAGCTTACTTGGTTTTGACACTCTCCACCCTACAAGGACGAAGATTCTTCGTTCACCGATCCGGCTTGCCTTGACAGGATTTCTCCAATCAAAGTAGAGGTCGGGTCTCCCGAAGCGTTCAGATTTAATCCTTCGACTTCGCTCAGGATTAACACCGAGCAAAGTCGAGGTGTTAAAATCCAAGTTCCGACATGCCCTGCCGTACTTAAGGCTATTTTCAGAATATTGATTGCAGCATTCCAGTCTCGATCCAAAACGCATCCACATCGACAAATGTGAGTTCTAGTGGACAAAGATTTTTTAACTACTGTGCCGCAGTTAGAGCATTGCTCAGAGGTGTAGGCAGGATTAACCGCAATGGTTGTTTTGCCAAATTTAACTCCAAAATACTCTAACCATTTTCTGAACTGATACCAACCTGCATCATTAATCGATTTGGCTAAACAATGATTTCTGACTAGGTTTTTGATCCTCAAATCTTCATAAGCGACCAAATCGTTAGATTGGATGACGCAACGTGCCACTCTCTTGGCATGTTCTTCACGCTGCCTACTTATTTTGAGGTGTTTTCGCCCTAATCGGTTAATCGCTTTCTTTCGGTTGACCGAGCCTTTTTCTTTGCGTGAAATTCGCCTTTGAAGAAATCTTAGACGTTTTTCGCCCTCCTGATAAAACCGGGGATTAGGTTCTTGGTATCCATTGCTATCGGTATAGAATTCTTTGAGTCCCACATCCAAACCGATGGTGTTTCCTGTCGGCTGGCTTTCTATTTTGTTTTCAGCGTTAACCCTTCGACTTCGCTCAGGATTAACCAAAAATTGTACGTAGTAGCCATCAGCGCGACGAACCAACCGCACCCGTTTTATCCGATCAAGTTGATAGAAGTTTAAATCCCACGTCCCTTTGAGCTTGAGTTGACCAATTCCCTTTTTGTCTGTGAAGGTTATTTGCTTCCGAGTTTCGGAAAGTTTCCATCCGCTAGTCTTATATTCAACCGAACGACAGTTTTTCTTGAATTTTGGATAACCTTTCTTTCCCGGAATAGCTTTTTTGCAATTACTGTAGAATCGAGCGATTGACGAATAGGCTCGTTCTACAGCCGTTTGGCAAGCATGGGAATTTATGTCTTTGACAAAAGGAAACTCAGCTCTTAGCGATGTGTTGTAACGATACAAGTCTTTTTGCCCAACATTTTTGTTGTCCATCCAGTAACGGATGCACTTATTGCGAACAAACTGAGCTGTTCTTATCGCTTCATCGATCGCTGAATATTGAGTTGTTTTTCCTTTAGCCTTGAACTCAAAAACCAGCATTTGACGTGGAAAAACCCTAAATCAATATTGTCGCACATAAAAGTCGCCCTGGAAGGTGTTCCTGAGCGTGTCGAAGGACGAGGAGCTTGAGACCCATTGTTTTCGGTCATTTGTTGATTGCCCATGGAAACCCCGGAAAAGACAAGAATTAGTGATCAGAAAAATAGATGGCTTTCTGGCTGGATGTTGATTTCCATTGGTACGGCTTGGGGATCAGCTCTCAGGGCAAACAGAATGGCATTCGCTGCTGTTTGCGGAGTCAGCATCTTTTTGCGATCCACTTTTAAGCTGACATTATCCCAGAAGGGCGAATCTACACCGCCAAAGTAAAAGAGTGTAAACTTAATCCCAAAGCGCTTTAATTCATCTGCCATACATTTGCTAAATCCGACAACGCCGAACTTCGAGGCGCAGTACGCTGACGCCATCGCCATGGAATGTTTGCCTAAAATGCCAATGATGTTACAAATGTGACCGGATTTTTGACCCTTCATCACTTCAGCGGCGGCTTGACAGGTATAGAAGCTACCTTTGAGATTTAAGTCCAGCATCGCCTCTAAGTCAGCCGATGTAATTTTGTTGTACTGTTTAAGAATTCCCGCCCCTGCCGCATTGATGAGTACGTCAATTTGACCAAACTTGTCAACCGCCTTCTGCATCAGCGTTTCCACTTGGGCTGGATCGGTGATATTCGTGGGTACATTTAAGATTTGCTCTAGGTTAGCCATGGGGAGTTGGGAGGTCAAAGTGGCTAGGCGATCGCTCTGTCTGGCGGCGAGGACTAAATTGGCTCCCTCTTTTGCCAATTGGTGGGTTATAGCCGATCCAATACCCCCTGTGGCACCGACGACCACTATAACTTTATCTGGCATATAATTTTACATTTCTTTACATCTTTACCTATGATAGAGCGATTTATCCGTTGTCATTGGTCTTATGTCGAATGGCACTGACTTTAGAGTTTGTAGTAAGCGCTTTAGCGCTTCTGGCACTAAAGTGCCTACTACGAACCCAGCTTAAGTCAGTGACATTGGTCTTATGTCCGTTGTCCTTGGTCAAAGGTTACCATCAATAGCAACAAGAACGTTCCCTTAGCCGTTCAACCGGGGCGGGTTTAGTTACATGAGGTCTCAAACAAAGGATAATAGTCAAACCCGCCCCTACATTCAGACAGACGCGCCATGGCGCGTCTCTACTCAAAACTAACTATGCATATTGTGGTCATTGGTAGCGGATTTGGGGGACTCTCGGCAGCGATTCGGTTACAGGCTGGGGGTCATCGGGTAACGATTGTGGAAAAGCGCGATCGCGCCGGGGGGCGTGCGTATGTTTATCAACAGCAGGGGTTTACCTTTGATGGGGGTCCCACGATTATTACGGTGCCACATTTAATCGATGAATTATTTGCCCTAGCTGGGAAAAAGACTGCCGATTATGTCAAACTTGTCCCCCTTGAACCCTTTTATAACGTCCGCTTTCCCGATGGGTCAGTCTTTCACTACAATAATTCTACCGACTATTTAATTGAACAAATTCGGGCGTTTAATCCAGCCGATGTCGCCGGATATCAACGCTTTGCTAAAGCCGCAAACGCTATTTTCGAGAAAGGATTGCCGTTAATGGAGCAATCGTTTAGTCGCTTCACGGATATGCTAAACGTGGCTCCGGATTTGATTCGCTTACAGACTTATAAATCCGTGGCTGGGTTGGTGAATCAGTACATTCAAGATGAACGATTGCGGCAAGTTTTTAGCTTTCATCCTTTATTAATTGGAGGGAATCCATTTCAGAGTACGGCTATCTACGCCATGATTCACAAGTTAGAACAGGCGTTTGGGATTTGGTTTCCCATGGGAGGAACGGGCGCATTAGTTCAGGCGTTGGTGCAATTGTTTCAGGAACTTGGGGGACAACTATTACTGAATCAATCGGTAACGGAAATTGTCATAGATGAACGGACGAAACAAGCCACAGGCGTGAGGGTAGAGGGTGGAGAGGGGCTGAAGGTAGATGCGGTGGTGAGTAATGCGGATGTGGCGTTTACGTACTTGAATTTAGTTTCCCAGAAATTTCGCCGCAAATATAATGACCGTCGCGTTAAACAGATGCGTTATTCCATGTCGTTGTTTGTGCTGTATTTTGGTACAAATCGTCAGTATCCAGAGATGGCACATCATGAAATATTGATGGGGACTCGGTATCGGGAATTAATGCGGGATATTTTTGGGCGTCAGCAGCTTGCGGAGGATTTTGCGTTGTACTTACATCATCCGACGGCGACTGATTCATCATTAGCCCCACCTGGGTGTGATAGTTGGTATGTGTTATCGCCAGTTCCGAATTTGAGGAGTCAAACCGATTGGCGGGTGATGGCGAAACCGTATCGGGATCGGATTATTGAGTATTTAGAACAGCATTATTTGCCGGATTTGTCTAAGCATATAGTCACCGAACATTATATTGATCCGTTGCATTTTCGTGATACGTTAAATAGTTATTTAGGCAGTGCGTTTTCCGTGGAACCGATTCTCACGCAGTCGGCTTGGTTTCGTCCTCATAATCGGAGTGAGGATATTCCGAATCTCTATTTTGTGGGAGCGGGAACGCATCCGGGGGCGGGATTACCAGGGGTGATGAGTTCGGGAAAAATTGCGGCGCGGTTGATTGAAGAAAGTTGTACGGTGCGGGTTTAAATAAGCTCGTTTGATTTAGCTACCAACCTGATTGGCTTGATGAATCAGTTCTCGGATTTTGGGTAATAGTGACTTAGCCTCTAAATGGTTATCCAGGTAAATATGATAATCGCTATAGGTTCTTTGAATATCCTGTTGTGTAAACTGTAATAACCGTTCTATCTCCTCTGAAAGTTTCTCAATTTTCACACGACAATCTCGTGCTGACTCGATCTGGCTGTCTGCTTGCTTTAATAAAGTTTGTTGCTGCTTGAGCAAATGTAACATTTGCTGAGTATCTTCTTCATGAGGATTAAGGTAACGACGATTGATATCACGAGCCGCTTGATCATCCCATTGTCTCTGCTTGTCTTTGCGGTAATCTTTGAGAGAACGCGATCGCTGTTCCATATACCAGAGTATTTCTTCCATCTGCGATCGTTGTTTAGCGTACCAGGTTATTTCTTCCATAAAAAAAGTTTATTTGCAAAAAAAAATAAATTACAATGTTACAGCAATATATTATTAACTATGATTAAAGTTTTCATTTTTTATTTGATTTAAAAGGCTTTTTGTTATCCATTCAGTAAAATTTTGGAGTTAGTTATACATCAATTACCACCGCTCCATGATTCGATAACAACATCTATATTGACATCTGTTGTCAGTTGATTACTATCTTGATTTTCTTCTTTAGTAAGATACTTAAATCTTTCTTGTACAGATTTTTCGATGCCTTGCTGGAGAGCTTTTCGTAAGTTGTTTATCTGGTGAGTTTCTGGTTTTTCCAAAAATACATACTTTATTTTTACAGGTTTTTTTAATACTAGAAATCGTCCTAAGGTATCTCCATAAATTTCAGACTGCTTAAATTTACGCCCTTTTTGATTATTAAATTGCTTGCCAGAGCGCATAATTTCTATCAAATGGATAACGTCTTCTCCATTTTCTTCAGAAATAGCAAATGCATCGACCCGTCTTCTGTCTTCTTCAGGATTATGGTGAAATTGTTTATCCCAATATTTAGATGGATCTAGCTGAGTTTCTATATAAAATTTTTCAAAACCTATGCCTTCAGCAACTTCTACAGGAACTCCTGACGCCTTGGCTCTAGCTCTTTCGATGAACAATTGTAATTTTTCGTTATCAGTTTTTTTAAAGCTATAGGTTTGTTCAGTGATGTTTATAGTTGCTCTAACTTGTGATTTAATAGGGTTTATTGAATGTAGTATCGATTTTCTATTCCCTGCTGTTTTTTCTGACTGAGAAGAGGAACTGTTAAAACTGTATAATGCTTGTACCCGGTATTCAAGTTCCTGGCATCCTAAAGTAGCTAATCGTTGAGCCGAATCAGCGGCATATTCGCCGTTTTGATAATGAATTTGCGCCTCGCTGGTGAGAGTTTGAGCTTGATGAACTGCTAAAATCATCTGTTCAGTGAGATCAGTTTCTTCTGTCACCTTAGTCTGCGCTGAAACCATAAAACGATTAGAAGCTTCTGCTTCTTCCAAACTGCGTTCTGCGGAATTAACAGCTTGATTAGCGTGTTCCAGAGCCAATTGAGCTTGGGCTACAGCCTGCTTTGCATAGTCAACAGCTTGTCTACAGCAATTTACCCTTGCTTGAGCTTGGGCTACTTCTTCCTTCGCCAAACTTACCTCTATTTTTGCTGCTTGCCATCGTTCTAATGCCTGTTTAACGTTTAATCGAGCTAACTCATAGGCTTTTTTCTCTCGGTTACAGTTTCGACGTTCAGTATCATTCAAACATCTTTGCCATCTTATCTCCGCTTGTTTCATTTCATCTTGGGCAGATTCCCAATTTCTCTGTGCTGCATTTTCTTCTTGGATAGCCCGTTCCAATCTTGCCTTAGCTCGTTCTAACCAAGCTAGAGCTTTGTTTAATTCTTGTTTCCACTGCTGAAGCGTAACCTGAGCATAGTGAAACACTTCCTCCACCTCATCTAGAGTTTCATGGGATACCTGTTCAGCTTCAGAGCATTTGGATAACAAGTTAGCGACTTCAGCGTCTGCATCTTGAACATTTTCGCGATCGCACTCTACCCAATCCTTAAAAACATTTGCAGAATGTAACCCTCGTTCTATTTGCTCTTGGGCGCATCGTTGGGTGTATGATGCCTTCTGGAGTGTATTTCTAACCCTCTCAGTGCAGCGTCCGATTTCCTGGATCAAATCATCCAGTATTTGGATCAGAATGCGTGGATCTCGAACACTCATGTCATACCACCTTCCTGGCGGTTCAGATCAATTAACCCACTAATGCGTTCCTCTAATAAAACTTTAATCTTCTCAGACTGGTTGATATAGTCCTTAAATTGGGCTTCTGTTCGCAACCAACCGCCACGAAACTGATCGGCATAATCTCCTTCAGCAACGGCGTTAAAAGCACGCCATTTATTTTCAAGTTGCTGATATTCTGACCGTAACTGCGTCAGATGTTTTTCTAGGCTCTTGCGATAGTCCTGTAAACCGGCTAGTAAAATTCTCGTGTCTGTCGCCACTGTTCCAATCCTTTTACTGATTTTCCGATGGTTAATTTCATCCCTAACGATGGCTTACTGGATTGAAATTCTATTTTTACTTAGATTATCGTCCTCTCAAATATCTGGATAAGTGCCGTAATTTTTCATCTAGAAACCGGACATAATTTGGACCATCTCTGTTCATATAACGTTTCATCATTTCATCGAACTCTCTCCACTGAGCATCATAGTCCCGACGCATTTCATCCTGCCAATGGGGTGATACTTTATCATGATTGACTTGCAGATCCCTCATGGAAGCCCCTAACATATCATTAAATTTTCTCAATTCCGTGTGAAACCGCTGCATTTCCCGAAACGTGTCATCCAGACTCATGATTTTTTACTCCAAGTCACTAAACGATTGCCAATTTCCTTAAGCTGTTCTTCCCAAGGAATATGGGATTCAATACTATAGGGTTTAAAGCGTACAGTTTTGTCATTCTCGACATCTTTGTAAAGTCCACATATTGGTTCGTCTCCATCTAATTGCAGTCGAGAGGCGTCTCGACTTTGGACAAACGTAAATGAGTCATCTTCTGACATTTGTAGTGCTACACGATGTCGGAAATTGACTAACCCACGGCGTTCATCCAAAATACTAATCATAGATCTGAGATTAGAAAAACTCAGAATTAAATGTATTCCTAGTCGTGATCCTTCGCTATACAAGCGTTGTAACTGTTGACCCAGGGGTGAATCCGTAAGTCCGTAGCCATCATCCTGACGGCGCAATTCATCCACTCGCTCCAGTTCAGTCATCATCACAAAAATAGATGGCAGCTTCAACAGCGTGTCTTCACTTTGTTTAGAACGCTTGTCTAATTCACGCAGCAAGAACTCCAAAATTTTTCCCGTATGTCTGCCATCTCGACTTAACTTAGCAGAAAAGTTTGGTTGTTTCAGCACAGACTTACAAACAGACGGCAAAGCTGTACACCAGTCAGTTTCTGGCATACTACGATCCAGGATAATGAACTGAATCATTTTAGGGTTAGCGTTAATCGCTAAACTGGTCAAGATAGCCGCCAACATACCATACCGTGCGGCATTATTGGCTCCAATGATTAAAATATTTTCCGCAAGACGGCGACGTAGAATGATCATCGCCTGTCCTCGCACGCTAAACTCTTGACCCAGCCATATAACGTTGGGACGTTCTGCTGAAAACCAATCGGATCGATCTAACCCCCCGTCATAGATTGACTGACGGGCTAACTTTTGCCATTCTTTGGGCGTCATCCATCGTGGTTGTTCCAGAATCTTATGTAGTTGGGGATTTTCAATCAGATTGGGTTGAGCTTGACCATCAAAGATAACTGTCATGGGTAAATCTTTCGCTGACAGATTTTGACGAGCTTTATTCCTCAGGGTTTGGAGCAGTTCTTCTATACGTTCTGGTTTGATAAAAGCAACTTTGCCAACACGATTGGCACCTTCACCATCATTTCCCGCTTCATCGTTAATCACAATCTTGCCAGGTAAATCGCACGTCATAATTAACTGCTTACCCCGTCTGCCAAATTCAGTTAACGCTTGTCTATCTGAATCAGTCATCTTCATTGCCATCCGTAGATGGACGTTGCCGAAGATAGCGGTTTGGTGCATCATTCCAGCAGCACCAAAACGCTGTGATGCCAGCAGCATGTGAATTCCGGCACTACGCCCTTGCTGTGCTAACTGAAGTAACTGATTAGAAGCAATCCCATCTTGGTCGCCGACAAAAAGTTCGTGATATTCGTCTACAACCAAGATGATGCGTGCTAGTTTACCTTCTGGCTGACCTTTGCTGCGATATAGCAATCCTAAATAGGATGCAACAAGTAGACGGCTTGAAATCAAGGTATAGCAAGGGTTTCAGTTTTGAAAATTGCCACAATCAATTTAGGATTGCTATAGCTGGGCAGATCCACAACCCCAACTTTGGTAAATAGACGATTACGACGTTCTTTCTCTGAAATTAACTCGCTCAGGACACTACGAGATAATTCAGAAGGAGAGTGGAGAGACACAACTTCAGCGTGAGGTAAATGGCGGTAATATTGGAATTCTACCCCATTTTTGCCATCGATTAGGTACATTCGTAATTCTTCGGGGCTGTAGCGTGTTGCTAACCCTAAAATTAAAACATGGTAGAGATTGGATTTACCTCCGCCTGTCATAGCACCTAACATTCCATGAGCACAGGGGCGACCCTCATTATTTTCACCAAACCAAAGATTTAATGAGCCACTACTTCCGGAACCACCAATGGGTGTTTCAATAATTTTTTCGGTATTTTGTGACCACCACTCCTCTTCTGGAATACCGACAACGTCATCCCAATCCAGTTTTCTTTCGGGTGGTTTTGCCTGACGTAATTTTTCAAATAACTGGCTTTGGAGTTGAGCCGATGGAGGTTGATCAGGATAAAATATAAAATTACAGGCGGTTCCCTCATTTCTGTCATAACCATTATTTAAAGTAATATAAGCAGCATTTTTAAATTCCTCCATATTCATGTCACGAGGAAGTTCATAAGATTGGTTGTAGTGAATAAACAAATACTTTCCTGTTCTCGTTCCCGTGTTGGCTATGCTTTGTAGCGCTTCAATTGCCCGCCTATCGTATTGATTGGGAAAATCTGCGGCACAGATAAACTCAAACCGCTCATTCACTCTCAGTTCTTCTGGCACAAGCTCAAAAGAGTCTGAATCCGCATCTAAAAACGTCTCATTGATACGTCGTATTTCCTTGATCACTTCATCTAAATCACGGCGTACATCATCACCTGTTTCGCGAACTTGGGGTAGATATCGACGCATGGGAAATGCTGCACCATTTCCGGCTGGATCTAATAACGTATAACGAGCCTGATGAGGTAACATCAGCGCAGTACGTATAGCCAAGGATTGTAAGATCGCTAATCCTTCTTCATTGGTACTGTCATCACTGAGAATAATGATTGTCTTATTACAACTGATAAATGGAGCGTAGTGAGGTACACTAACTGGACGCAAGCCATTAAGCTCACGTTGTTCTATATTTTCGCCAATGCGTATTTGAGGGGCTAAAATTGCTTCCGTCGGTTGCCAGGATAGCCAATGTTCTTCCTCCCAATCTATCCAACCGTTCACCAGAGGCGGCAAGTGTTCAGCAAGGAATGATTCAATCTCTTCAGCGTTCTGAACGAGTAGAGAGGTAAAGTGATCGTTTGCCTTATGCTTGTAAAGCTGACCATGCTGGAACCGCTCCTGAGCGTGAGATTCGTATTGTTTTATCTCTTTTTTTACGTTGTTGATTTTAGCTTCTAGTTCAACTTGACGCTGTTTCCATAAGTAAAACATCTTAGCTCCTGATTGGTTGAGTGAAGTTTTGTTAATACATAAGCGACAATAACCTCTATGTGGGGAATTATTGTTAACGATTGAGCATCAAAAACAAAACAAGAATCAAAGCAACTATAGCACCGCCAACAACCATAAAGAATTGTTTTTTATTTGCCTCTATCTCACTCTGATACTTTCTAATATTGGATTCCATTGTTTTAATTTTTTGAGCATCTTGCCTGATTTGCTCAAGTGCTACAGCCAGTTCGTCAGGGGGAGATTGACTCGCACTCAAGAGGGGTAGCTTTTTTTTGACGCTAGGATTGTTAAAATAGGAAAAATTATTGAGTTCTGTTGCTAATTGCTGAGTTTGATCGTATTTTTGCCAAATCCTGGTGCGCTCATCTATTAAATTCATAATACTGTTAGATGGCTTTGTGTTGGCATCCATTGATGTTACCTCATAGTCCTACATTATTAGCTATCAGTACAGACACACTGAAGAGTCATATAATGCAGATAGCCTAGATTTTAACACTGTAAAATTGTGGTTTGATGGTGATTCCCACAGCTTTCCTTCAGCGATTAAGCGTGAAAATATTTAATTGTAAAACATTAGATTTTTTTTGAGGGCGATAGTGCTAACGACTACATTAGCCAGTATAATGACGTATTTAGCTTAATTCTCTCTAACTATAGATTTTTTTTAGATTAAGCTTGAAGTACCGAACTTTTGAATGGTTCAACCCGCCGCAAACCCCTAACCTGCCATGACCACGACTACCGTTCGCATCCCCGATGTGGTAGTAATTCCCCTAGAACCGTGGCGTGAGTTACAACATCGGGAAGCGATTATTGAATTAAACGAACCGCCACCCCTGCTTGTCGTTGAAGTGGTGAGTGAATCGACCAAACACACCGACTACCGCGCTAAACGCTCAGAATACAGCGTTCTCGATATCCCTGAATACTGGATGGTTGACCCCCTAGAGGCTAAAGTTACCCGCCTCACCTTGGTCGAAGGTTGGTATGACCCGACAGAATATAAAAGGAGCGATCGCGTTCACTCGGATCTGTTCCCCAACCTTGGGCTAACGGCTCAACAGGTGCTAAACGGCAATGTCATCTAACGATTTAGACCACTACTACAGAATACTGGGACTAGAACCTGGAGCCTCCCTAGAAGAAATGAACCAAGCGCGAGATGAACTGCGATCGCGCTAACCACGAATGGCGGTATTATTAGCATCACCAGTGAGGATGCGATCAGGTTTTCCGGTTCGGGTTTAATGCAAACCCATGGCGGAAACATTATTCTCAGAGGAAGGAAGATTAAGGGGGGTGGGGTTACCCTGAATAGTGGTAACCCCATGGGTGAGGGGGGAGGTATTCATACTAACGCGAATTCGGGTGACTTGGCAATGGTAATCTGAATATTGACATCATCACCGCCCTATAAGTGCGGTGATTCCTCACCACGCCACCTTTTTAAGGGTGATCGCTGAATAGGGGTCAAACGGGCGGGTGCGAGTCATATCAGGGCGGACAAGAGAGGATAATAAAACAAGTGCTAAAGCACTGACTACAAACAACAATTAACCAAATGCACCATCAACCAAACCCCTGGTTCCGTCGCCGAGATATTGTCATCGCCTATACATTGCTGCGAATCGTTTTAGGCATAAACTTTTTTAACCACGGCTTTACACGCCTCGGTAATATTCCCGGCTTTGCCCAGTCGATGGTTGATTTATTTCAAGATACCTTTATTCCCGAACCCTTAGTCAGGGCACCCGCTTTACTGGTGCCAATTGTGGAATTTATTGTCGGATTTCTGGTAACACTGGGATTAGTGACTCAAGCCGCGTTAGTCACCGGATTTGGCTTAATGATCGTGCTGATGTATGGGGTGACATTACTGCAAAACTGGGATACGGCAACAAGTCAATTGATTTATTGTCTGGTGTTTTTTATCTTAATTGCTGGCAATAGTTTTAATGATATCTCCATTGACGCATGGTGGCAACGCCGGAAAACGCGATCGCAGCGTCTAGATTCCTCGGAAACTCATTAACACGTCCCAATTGCCAACTTCCGGTAGACTATTGACAATACGCCTAAAGTATCAACTCAATTCCACACAACATCAGCTTAGAGAAAGGATGACTATCAATTATGACCAACTCACCGAAAATTCTGGCATTCGCGGGTAGCGCCCGCACAGCATCCTGGAACAAAAAATTAGTAAAAATTGCGGTTGAGGGTGCAAAAGAAGCCGATGCGGAGGTTACCTATATAGATTTTCGTGATTTACCTATGCCCCTGTATGACCAAGATTTGGAAGAAAACGCAGGTATTCCGGAAACTGTCCGCCAATTCAAGCAACTGATGAAAGCCCATCAAGGCTTACTCATCGCCTCACCGGAATACAACAGTTCAATCTCACCTTTACTCAAAAATGCCATTGACTGGGCATCTCGTCCAGAACCGGGCGAACCCCCCCTTGCCCTCACCTGTTTTCGGGATAAAGTAGCTGTCTTGATGAGTACCTCACCCGGAGGAATGGGCGGGTTACGGGGTTTAATTCATGTTCGTGCCATTCTCGGTAATATTGGCGTGTTGGTTTTACCGGATCAGAAAGCGATTTCCAATGCGTATCAGGCATTTGATCAAAATGGGAACTTGATTGATGAGACACAACAAGCAGCGGTGAAACAATTGGGTAGTAAATTAGCCACAGTCCTGGCAAAATTAGCTTAATCAGGAAAATCATTCAGATTTGGTCTTTGGTATAGATACCAAAGGAAAAAAAGGGGCGGGTTTAGTCAAGTTATCAGTTTGTGCCACAACGTTATCAGTAAAACCCGCCCCTACACCTCGACTTTCCACCAATGCAAGCCTTGCACCCCTATAGACGTCCTCATCTGTGTTTGTTCCCGATTAAGCAGAACAGGTATCAGATGTTTGACATAAGACGAAAGACATAAGACATAAGACCAATCTGCTGTAAACTATCCCTAGCCCAACTGTAATTGCCCAAGTTAGCGTGTTCAGCCCATCTAGTTCTGACCAATCCCCTTCCCATAAATCTTTGCCCAATCAACGATGGCAAATTTCCTCCGCTAACCCAGAAAAAGCCAACCAACTCGCCCAAGGGACAGGATTGTCACCCCTGCTGGGTCAAGTGTTACTTAACCGAGGATTCGACACCGTAGATCAAGCCATGGTCTATTTATATCCAGAATCCCAGGCTATGCCCAGCCCGATGGATGAATTTCCCGACTTGGCGATTAGTGTGGAGATGCTTAAAGAAGCGATCGCAGAAAATGAGAAAATAGCGATCTGTGGTGACTATGATGCTGATGGCATGACCAGTACCGCCTTGTTACTCCGGGCATTACGGTGGTTAGGGGCGGATGTGGAGTATGGGATTCCTAGCCGGATGAAAGAGGGGTATGGGATTAATACTCGGATTGTGGAAGAATTCGCTAATGAAGGCGTGGGGATAATTCTGACTGTAGATAATGGGATTGCAGCACACGACGCGATCGCCCGGGCGGTAGAATTGGGTCTCATGGTTATTATTACCGATCATCACGACCTTCCCCCTGAACTCCCCAACGCCGATGCGATTCTTAACCCTAAACAGTTACCTGAATCTTCCCCCTATCGCAGTTTAGCTGGTGTCGGTGTAGCTTATATATTAGCGGTTACCCTTGCCCAAGATTTAGGTCAACTCCAGGGACTCACTAGCCAACTCCTAGAACTCTTCACCCTAGGTACAATTGCCGATCTCGCCCCCTTAACGGATATTAACCGCCGTTGGTTAAAACGAGGCTTGCAACGCTTACCTAAATCTCAACTGGCGGGAATTCAGGCTTTAATTCAGATGTCAGGCGTCAGTGAAGACCAAATCGCCCTGAAACCGGAAGATATCGGCTTTAAACTTGGACCCAGGATTAACGCCGTGGGGCGTTTAGCTGATCCGCAAATCGTGATTGAACTCCTCACCACCAGCGATGCGGGAATCGCCTTAGAACGGGCGATGCAATGCGAACAAATTAACCAAAAACGTCAACAGCTTTGTGCAGAAATCGAGGAAGAGGCGATCGCACTAATTGAAACAGAGGCGTTAAACTGGCAACAGCAGCGCGTTCTCGTCTTAGTGCAACCGGATTGGCATCATGGGGTGATTGGCATTGTAGCGTCGCGCCTGGTGGAACGGTATGGTGTCCCGGTATTTATTGGTACTTATGAAGACGAAAATCAGGAACACATTCGCGGTTCCGCACGAGGAATTCCCGAATTCCATGTCTTTGAAGCCCTACAATTTTGCCATGATTTATTAGGGAAATTTGGCGGACACCAAGCAGCGGGAGGGTTTTCGTTACCCAGTGAAAATTTAACCGCGTTTCAAACTCAACTGAGTCACTTTGCCCATCAATGTTTAGAACCTGAACATTTGAAGCCTTTAGTCGCTATAGACACCGAGGCGAATTTTAATCAAATTACTTATAATCTTTACCAACAAATAGACCGATTGCATCCCTGTGGGATTGGTAATCCTGACCCGATATTCTGGACGCCGAATGTGCGCGTAGTGGAACAAAGACTCGTGGGGAAAGGGCATCTAAAGCTTACCCTGTCTGGATTTGATGGAACCAAGCAACTGAATGCGATCGCGTGGCGTTGGGGTGAATACTTCCCTCTACCTTCTACTGTAGATATTGCCTATAAACTCAAAGATAATGCCTGGAATGGAACTGTAACGATTGAATTAGAATTAGTCGGCATTCGGGTGAGTGAATCCGCCCCATCAGGGATTAAAAAAGCTGAATTTTATCACAATGAACGTCGCTATACCTGTAGCTTATGGGAATCATTAAACGAGTTGCGAATTAGAAATTCTGAAGGCAAAGTTCTGGTGATTCAAAAAGGACAGCGTACCGGACTTTTAGGCTTCAAGCGGGATGATGCGAAACAAGTAGATGTTACCCAACCTCATTATTATCAGTTAATTAAAGCCGCAACTCGTGCTTTAAACTTGTGATTCGTCATTGGTCATTTAGTCGGGGCGGGTGTAGGGTGCGTTAGCGTTCCCGTTCGCGCAGCGTTCCCGAAGGGTAGGGTAGGGTAGGGTAGGGTAGCGTAACGCACCATTTCAAACGATAGTTGTCAAACCCGCCCCTACAACTGTCATCATATTGCTTCCCTATCTCCCTCATCTCCCAGACGTGCCATGGCACGTCTCTACACAGCTTCCCCGGCTTCAATGCATCAGGGAGCAAGATGCTCCCACAAACAGACGGCTACAGGTCTCCCCTAAACGCAGCCAGCAGAAAAATAACCACAGGACCAGCAATCACAATCGCAGCCAGCACGGTAAGCTGGGCAATCAGTTCCCAGTTAATATTCCCGATAAAACTTAAATCCATCTATCCTCCCGATTAACCTAATTTAGATGATGTCGTTAAAAATTGCCGATTAGATTTTACTGGGAAATGGGTCAGTTTTTTTAATCAAATTAACAAAACTATACAAAACGTAACAGAAATGTCATTTGTCCTGTGTCATCTGTCCTTGTCTATCCGACAGAGGAAAACCCGTTATCCTAGAGAAGCTTGGAATCAATCGCTCGATGGTGAAATGCAATGGCAACTTGGCGTTGTGTAAAGCAATGTGGTGCGTGCTGTCATCTAGACCCAACGGAACGCCCTGGATTAGAAACCTATCTGACACCAGAGGAGTTAGACCAGTATTTGAGTATGGTGGGAGAAGACGGCTGGTGTGTCAATTTTGATCATGCGACTCGTGAATGTCGCATTTATGCCCATCGCCCTCGCTTCTGTCGGGTGGAGGCGGATACCTTTCACCAGATGTATGGGATTGAACCGGAGGAGTTAAACGATTTTGCGATCGACTGTTGTCGAGATCATATCGCGGATCTCTACGGCGATCGCAGTTTGGAGATGCTACGCTTTGACCGGGAAGTTGGGATATATAGCAACCGCCATGGCTGTTAGGACACATCATTTATGTAGAGACGCGCCATGGCGCGTCTCTACAATGGTGCTCAGTCAGGGCGGGTTTTGTACAAACGTTACCACTAATAGCCAAACGAAAATTCCTAAACCCGCCCCTACAAACCTGATTCTATTAGCAAGCGCGTTGGGTGAATACTACAAGGCTTTCGCCATTACTGATATTAAGGTTTAAATGCCGAACAGCTTATCACCTTTGAGGCGTTTATCTTGAGAATCAATGGCGACAATTCGACCATAAGCTACCCACACGTCAGTTCCGGGTTCTAATCGACCCAGTTTCCAACGGGCAGCGGGAATGATTTGGCGTTCACCATTGTCCATTTCAATCGTGGCAAAGTTAGAGGCGCGGCTAACAACTTCCCCGTGTTTGGGTTGCACGGGTTCAGCTTCTGTTGTATTAGGAGTATTGGGATTGAGTGAACCTTCGCCAAGGGGACGTGCGATCGCGGAAGTCCCAGCAACAGCACAGAGTACGGCACTTAAGATTGTACCTGTTAGGAGTTTGGGTGTGGAAATTCGCATATAAATCTTTGTTAATTCAGCCACGGATTAATTTTTTTCTGGAATTAAACCTACTTTTAGCTTAGTGCTTTTAGCTTAGAAGTTCAACTGTGATGGAATCATGACTCGAATGATAGACTTTTGCTCTGATGCGTAAGTGGTAGAGAAAAGAGACGGATATCTATCTTTTGGAGGTTGACTCTATCAAATATGGTTTTGAAGCAACGGATCTGCTTCAGCATTCCCATCGACTGGATGTAATAATTAGCTGCGTTCATACCTGATAATATTGAATCGTTCTGTATCTTTTGGAGCCTGAAAGTATTTTGTTATCGCCTCAAATTCAGCCTCACTGGTAAATGCGGTTCCGTCTGGTTTATCCCGGCTGCGTTTCTTGAGCTGTTGTTTACACAGATTGTTGGTTGCATCGATAAAATGAAGCTCATGAGCAGCATTAGTTTTCTCGATAAGCTGACGGAACCACTGACGTTGATTTTGGGTATTGGCGGGAAAATCTAGAACAACTGAGATACCGTTTAAGAGAAGATTGCAGATGGGATCGGAAATGGCATTTTTAAGACGCCAAGAGTATTTAATGTAACTGGAAATATCAATAATTTCTTCGGGATAGAGTTGGGAGAGTAGGTCATCTTCAACTAGCAGAATGGCATTATGGTCATTGGCTAGCTGTTTGGCTAAGGTTGATTTCCCGGCTGCCATTTTTCCACAAAAGAAATAGAGGGTGGCTAGGTTGTTCATTTAGACGTGTCTCTCTGTTCAGGTAATTATTGGTTGACGTAAAGATTAACAATTTTAGCCCAGTTTAGGTATCCTTTGCCGTTTAAATGTACGCCGTCAATGGTATATACTGGGTCGAGTTGTTTCTGGTCGTTGGTAAAGTGTTGATGTAAATCAATGTAGGTATAGGAAAATTCGTTGGCTAGGTCTTGAAGGTGGCGATTGACAGAAATAATATCGGAGTTGTTGACTTTAATGGGATATTGGATGGTGTTCATGGGTAAGAGGCTTTGAATAAAGACTTGGGTTTCTGGGGTTTGGCGTTGAATTTGTTCCAGGATGAGGCGATAGTTTGCGGCGATTTCGCTGGCGGGTTTCTTTTCATTCCATAGGTCATTTGCGCCAATCATTAGGAAGAGTTTTTGGGGTTGGGATGCGGTGATTTCATTGAGGCGATTGAGAACGCCGTCGGTGGTGTCTCCAGAGATGCCACGATTGCGGATGTTGGCGTTTCCGAGGAGTTCTGCCCATTCACCTTGATCGGTGAGACTATCGCCGATGAAGATAATTTCGGTTTCGGAGTTGGGCATTTGCTCAAACATTTGTTTTCGCATTTGGTGATAGGTTGATTGATAGGTGTTGCGACGACGGGCTATTTTTACGGTTTGTTCGACTTGTTGATGGAAGGGGAGTTTACTGATTAGGTAGGGAATGCCGCCTCTGCGAATGATTAAGATGCTGAAGAGGAGGATAAAGAGTAAGTTTAGACTGAGGGATGTCCAAAGGATTAGGGAATTTTTGGTAGTCATGGGGAATTGGGAATTGGGGAGCAGGGGAAGCAATGTAGAGACGTGCCATGGCACGTCTGGGAGCAGGAGAAGCCTAATGTAGGGGCGGGTTTAGATAATGTAGGGGCAGGTTTAGATAATGTAGGGGCAGGTTTAGATAATGTAGGGGCAGGTTTAGATAATGTAGGGGCAGGTTTAGATAATGTAGGGGCGGGTTTAGGGACTAAATTTAGCTAGTTAGAACTAACTGAACAACGAAACCCGCCCTGCCTCACCGATAATGGAACAAGGAAATATGCCGTATTTAATAAATGAACAACGAAACCCGCCCTGCTTCATTGATAACTGAACAAGGATATATGCCTGAACAACGAAACCCGCCCTGCCTCACCGATAATGGAACAAGGAAATATACCATATTTTACCAATAAATGAACAACGAAACCCGCCCTTTTTCTGTAGGCATGGGTTTTACTGATCAGGTGGTGTTGATGTTCTGATCATTGGATAGGCTAAAGCCCTTACTACAAACTACCAACTACGGACGAGGATATAATATTTTAGGTGCTTGGAGGGGAAAAGTTGATGAGTGTGATTCCATCAGAACCGTGCTATTGGCTGAAAAATGCCTGTGTGCCACTCTCAATGTTACAGGTTCAGGATCAATCGATTGGGCAGAGTCGAACGCCTGAGGGGTTGTGTTTAGTAGATATTCAGGTGGCTGAGGGGAAGGTGGCGCAAATTGTGCGGGCGAATTCTGTGTCGATCGCAGATATGGCGGTGGTGGATGTGCAGGGGGGACAGGTTTGGGCGGGGTTTGTGGATGTGCATACCCATCTGGATAAAGGGCATATTTGGCAACGCACGCCGAATCTGGAGGGAACGTTTGATCAGGCGTTGGAGAGGGTGAAACAGGATAGTTTACAGTATTGGCAAGCGGAGGATGTGTATCGCCGGATGGAGTTTGGGTTGAGGTGTAGTTACGCCCATGGTACTCAGGCGATTCGGACTCATATTGATTCGTTTGGGGAACAGGCGAGGATTAGTTTTGGCGTGTTTAAACAGTTGCAGCAGGAGTGGGCGAATCGATTGGTGTTGCAGGCGGTTTCTTTGGTATCCCTGGATTATTATTTGACGCCGGAAGGGGTGAAGTTGGCGGATTTGGTGGCGGATGTGGGGGGAGTTTTGGGGGGTGTGGCGTATATGAATCCGGATATTGAGGCGCAGTTGGATCAGGTGTTTCGGCTGGCGCAGGAACGGGATTTGGCGCTGGATTTTCATACGGATGAGACGGATAATCCGGAGTCGATTTGTTTGCGGAAGGTGGCGGAGGCGGCGCTGCGGTTTCAGTTTGGGCGACAGATAGTTTGTGGACATTGTTGTAGTTTGGCGGTACAGTCGCCGGAAGATGTGGCGGAGACATTGGCGCTGGTGAAGCAGGCGAGGATTGGGGTGGTGAGTTTACCGTTGTCGAATTTGTATTTACAGGATCGGAAGTTGGGGAGAACACCGCGTTGGCGTGGGGTGACGCTGATTCAGGAGTTACTGGAGTCTGGGATTGGGGTGACGTTGGCGAGTGATAATTGTCGTGATCCGTTTTTTGGGTTTGGGGATCATGATCTGTTGGAGGTGTTTAATCAAGGGGTGAGAGTTGCCCATTTGGATGGGGTGTATGGGGAGTCTCCGGCGATGGTGACGAAAACGGCGGCGGATTTGATGGGATTGGGGAATGTGGGGCGAATTGGTGTGGGGTTGGCGGCGAATTTGGTTTGGTTTAAGGGACGCAGTTATAGTGAATTGTTATCACGTCCGCAGTGCGATCGCGTGGTGATTCGTGATGGAGTGGCGATTGATACAACGTTACCGGATTACCGGGAGTTGGATGGGTTGAGTTCGTAGCGTCAGCCACGGCGATTACGGCGATTACGGCGATTACGGCGATTAAAATCGCGGCTACACAAACAAAGTCCGCCTGCGCGGACTAGATTATAAAGGGGATAGTGCGATCGCGTGGTGATTCGCGATGGAGTGGCGATTGATGCGACGTTACCGGATTACCGGGAGTTGGATGGGTTGGGTTCGTAGCGTCAGCCACGGCGATTACGGCGATTACGGCGATTACGGCGATTAAAATCGCGGCTACACAAACAAAGTCCGCCTGCGCGGACTAGATTATAAAGGGGATAGTGCGATCGCGTGGTGATTCGCGATGGAGTGGCGATTGATACGAGGTTACCGGATTACCGGGAGTTGGATGGGTTGGGTTCGTAGGCGGCGCTAAAGCGCCGACTACAAGCAAGCATTATTCATTCCCGATATCGCCCCACTTTTTTGGCGGCTTGGGGTAAACATTGGGGATAAAAACTGCATCCTTTACAGCGTTTGGTGTAAATTGGTTTGGGCATTTTTCCGGTTCCCCCCTTTTTAAGGGGGGTTAGGGGGGATCTATAAAATTAGGTGGGTCAACAACTCACCGCTAAGTTCTATCGAACTATAGCGGGAGCTTGTAAAAACAGGCTCTAGTTGACCAGACTAAGTTCTACGAGAACTACGTTATTTAGCTCATGACACCCTAAGATGCGTGCCAGTTTTAGGCTCTGTCGTACAGTTTTAAACAGGTGTAGAGAGTTAAGCCAGTGAGCTGTACCTAACAAGGCTAGATAACATTGTCGAGGCTAACTTTACCAGTAATGAGAGGTGCAGTAATGCGCGTTTTCGTTCTAGACAAAAACTTACAGCCTCTTGACCCTTGCCATCCAGCACGGGCAAGAGAATTACTGAACAAAGGGAGGGCTAAAGCATTCAAGCGCTATCCATTTACTATTGTCCTGCAAGACAGAACCGTTGAAGAGTCAGTCACGCACCCACATCGGGTCAAAATAGACCCTGGCAGCAAAACAACCGGGATTGCTGTTGTCCAGGAAGAAACAGGGCGAGTAACAAGCGCCATTGAAATCTCACACCGAGGGCAACAAATTAAAGATTCCCTCTTAGCTCGCAGGTCATTAAGAAGGGGACGCCGTAACCGTAAAACCCGTTACCGCCAGCCTCGTTTCTTAAACAGAACCCGTAAAACCGGATGGCTACCACCATCGCTGGAGAGTCGGATTGCCAACATTGAAACTTGGGTACGACGGATTAAAAAACTCTGTCCGATTTCAGCCATCTCTCAAGAGCTAGTCAGGTTTGACTTGCAGCAAATGCAAAACCCTGAAATTAGCGGAGTTGAGTACCAAAGAGGTGAACTGTTTGGTTTTGAGGTCAAAGAGTATTTACTTGCCAAATGGAACAGAAAATGCGCTTACTGCGAGGTTGAAAACGTTCCGTTCGAGATTGAACACATTCTGGCAAAAAGTAAGGGTGGTTCAAACCGAGTTAGTAATCTTTGCCTTAGTTGTCATTCTTGTAACCAAGTTAAAGGGAACAGACCTGTTGAAGAATTCCTAAAAAAGAAGCCAGGAGTCCTTAAACGGGTATTAGCTCAAGCCAAAGCACCTCTTAAAGATGCCGCAGCCGTCAATGCTACCCGATGGGAACTGTATCGAAGGCTTCAGTCAACTGGTTTACCTGTAGAGGTAGGTTCTGGAGGTCGCACTAAGTTCAACCGTAAAACCAGAGGGATTGAAAAAGCTCACGCTTTCGATGCAGCCTGTGTCGGAGCATCTACTCCTGAACGATTATTAATTCGAGGAATCAAACCTCTAAAAATTGCCGCAAAAGGACGCGGAACCAGACAACGTTGTCGCCCTGATAAGTACGGATTTCCTAAAGCTCATGCTCCTAAAGCCAAGTATTTCCAGGGTTTCCAAACTGGCGACATTGTTAAAGCTGATGTTCAAAAAGGTAAGTTCGCAGGTCAATATATTGGTCGAATTGCGATTCGATTTAGACCTAGTTTTGTCTTGCAGTTACCAACACAAAAGTTTGATGTACATCCCAAATACTTGAGAACCATTCATAAAGCAGACGGCTATGAATACCAATCCTAAAAATAATGATTCGCTATCGCTCAATTTCAATGTTGGCGGCAATTCCCCTCCCGCTAACCTTCGGTATAACGGGAGTCCCCTTGCCGCATTTAAGATGGAGAATCTAGTTCATTTATCGGTAGGGAGGGCGGGTTTTGTTGTTCATTTATCGGTGAATCGTTGAATTTAGTCCCTAAACCCGCCCCTACACAATAACCAATTTATAGAGATGTTCCGGTGCAACGTTTTTACGATTTCATTCGCCTTACCATTCCCATTCCCATCGTGGTTTTCCGCCCGACGCCAGAATAGAGGGCAAAATCGGCTAAGGCATTAATTTGCTGAATCGCTTCTGCTTCAGGTTTCCCCATAATCCGAAAATTGAGTGCGCCAACACAGCCAATAAATTTACTGCGAGAATCGGCAACTAATTCGGTGTGAATCTCAAAGAAACTGGGAAACATAAGCTCGACTAATGTTTTCGGGAATTCTATGCCACTGTATTGATTCCAGCGCTTAATTAAACTATTGAAGACTAATTCCCTTGTGGGTAAGGCACAATCATATTTACTCTGACGAAATGCGGTGGGGGTAGAGAAGGCGAAATTCAGAGTGCGATCGCGCGTCGAGGCTTGGTCATATAATTGTTGATAACTCAGAGCATTTGCCCAACATCCAGGCATCCCTTTTTGGGGTGTTCCTAGAATACTGGTAATCTGCAAGTTGGCTGGACCTAAATGCCAGGGGTGTTCGGGATTCAGGTTTAACCACAGGTGGGTTAATTGGCTGAATAAGGTATCATCGAGTAGGGAAATTCGCCACCAACAGGGAGTTCCTGGGGGAATTGGTTGATGATGTTGCCAGTACAGATTAGCGGATGCTGAATGACTGCGATGCTGAATTTGTAGGGGACTCAGGGTAAAGGCTTTATCGGATTTAGCTTCATGGAGATAATCGCTTAGGTTTCTATCGACAGAACTAACTAGGTTAAGAAATAGGGCGTGTAAATGGCGTCCACTGAGAAACTGTGGCGGAATTGGCGATTGGGGAAGTAGGTTGAGAATTAGGCTATGGGGCATAGTTTCAATCCCTGATAGGGATTATAGAGGATTTCGACTGTATAAAAAAGCACACTATCGAGGGTTGTATACTGTTTCAATCCCTGATAGGGATTATAGAGGATTTCGACGTATAATTGTGTTGCAGGGATAGCGCGAATCCCCAAGTTTCAATCCCTGATAGGGATTATAGAGGATTTCGACTTGGGCAAGTCGTTGAATACCCGGAGTTAGCGCCGTTTCAATCCCTGATAGGGATTATAGAGGATTTCGACATTCGGTGGACTCGCGATCGCAGATTCTCTCCAGTGTTTCAATCCCTGATAGGGATTATAGAGGATTTCGACGCCTACCGCTTAGGTTGGGGTCGGGTAAGTTGCATGTTTCAATCCCTGATAGGGATTATAGAGGATTTCGACGGGAAAACGGTGAACCCACTGATTTCATGAGCGTTACTGTTTCAATCCCTGATAGGGATTATAGAGGATTTCGACAAGGGACATCCTTTGGGCGGTTAGCTACACGATGTTTCAATCCCTGATAGGGATTATAGAGGATTTCGACCTATCGTTATTCATGCTCCCGCTCGAATCAATATAGTTTCAATCCCTGATAGGGATTATAGAGGATTTCGACTGCCGACCTCTGAAACGCTTGCTGTATTTAGTTTTCAAGGTTCGATTGCGACAACCTCCTCTAACTATAGCATTTCAGCCGTCGGTTTTGACAACCCCCGCCAACAAAAAAGTCTCAAATCCTTTCTGAATAAGCCTTTCAGCCTTTGCGACAACCTCCTCAGCCGTGAAAAAGGCTGTATCCCTTACCCAATAAGGATTACAGCCTCAAATTTTGACTCCTCAAAAAAAACACCTACTGGTTGTCGCATCAGACAAAGAAAATCGAATTATCCCTGATGGGTTCCCCGCCGATGCGTTCAACCTTCCCTTGACAACAGCCACAGAGGAAATAGAAACGAATGCTATCCTGGTCTGGTTTAATCACCTTATTCAAACGCGATCGCAACTTGGCATACTGGGACGCGATTAGATAGTAACTTTTTACCCGTTTCTGTTAAACATTTAGGGCATATCTGGCTAGTTTTATTAGCGTCTACCTTTAGGAAGAATGCACCACGTTTAAAACAGCACTGCTCTAGTATTTGGAAAAATTGACCCCATCCAGCGTCTAAACAATGCTTACCTAACATCCCCTTGGCTAACCTTTTTAGGTTTAGGTCTTCAGCAAATATCATACCCGCCCAATCACAAAGATTATGGGCTAGCTCCCAGTGGTAGTTTTTCCTAACGTTCGCTATCCGTTCATGCAATCGATTTACTTTGGCTTGTGCCTTTTTCAAATTGTTACTCCCTAATCGCTTTCTAGATACCCTCTTTTGCAGCAATCTCAGCTTGCTTTCGAGTTCCCTAAAAGGCTTAGGATTAGGAAATAATTTACCATTGGATACGGCGACAAAATGACTGATTCCTACATCTATTCCGATGGCTTCCCCATGGGGCATTGGCTGAGGTACGTCAATATCCCACTGTAAGGTGAGCATGACATACCAACCTGATACCCGTTTGACTACACGCGCTTGCTTAATGGTTGCCCCGTCCGGGATTGGTCTAGACTGCCTAAACTTGACTAACCCAATCATAGGAAGCTTAACCGCGTCTCCCTGTATGGGGTCTTTCCCTAACTGAGGAAACACGAATGACCGCATTCTGCCAGCTTTTTTAAACCGTGGGAAACCGTGACCTTGCTCCCACATACTGACAAAAGCTTTCTCCAGTTTCTTAAGTGTTTGTTGGAGTACCTGAGAATGAACCCGTTTAAGGTTTTCACTCGTTTTTCGGTATGCGGTTAAGGCTACAGCTTGCTTATTGTAAGTTGGTCTAGGGACATTAGCTGGAATGATATATTCACCAGCGAGTGAGCAAGCGTTAACCTGACAACTACGCGATTTAAACCAATCTTTTCTCTCTGCTAGTGCATAGTTGTACACACGGCGGTTTTGTTCTAGCCAATCTTCAAAAATGACTACCTGATTTTTGGTTGGCTTTAGTTTATAGGCGTAAGTCAGATTAAACACTTTGCATCACCTCCTTACCTTTATTCTAATACCTATTTAGCTATCGTAAAAACATTAGCTAAGACTCGTAGCTAAAGCTACCATCCTAGACGCTTTGCGCCCCCGCTTATATTCCACGGGATAGAGTTCACCCGATTCTGATTCAATTAAATCCGATTTCCCGATTAGGTGATACTGTTGAGACTTCAGCCAAATCGCCCGCACTTGCCAAACTTCCTCCCGTTGAGACTCCCCGACAGTGTGGACGCGATCGTGTAAACTGGTGCCATCAATGGTATAGTAATTCTCGCTAAATTCTCCCGCACAAAACATCCGCCAACAACGGTGGGGACAGTAAGAATATTGGTTAAGAGAGGCGATGGGAATGTAATCAGTCTCGTTCATTTGTTTGACCTGTAATTATTAGGATATTGATTTGTAGGGGGACGACACTGCTCACCCGTGTCAACTTAAGCTCAACCCCTCACCCCCAGCCCCTCTCCCACGCCAGCCCTCACCCCCAGCCCCTCTCCCAAGCTTGGGAGAGGGGAGCAAGAGGGGAGTAAGGGGAGTAAGAGAATCCGGTTCCCCTTCTCCCCACGGTGGGAGAAGGGGTTAGGGGATGAGGGGGAAAATGTCAAGGAGTAGATAGCCACAGTTTAAAACCTTGCCAGCATTGACTTTCACCTTAAGTTGACACCAATGGGCACTGCCGTACCCTTACCTAGGTTATTCACTAAAGCGATACTGCATCAATGCAGGAATTTTGAGACGGTTAAATCGGTAGTATTGCCCCTGCAAAGTAACCATCTTGATCAAACTGACAGGAGGCATATTAATCACGTCATAACTGATGACCCGATGGCAAAACATAACATCTAATGGGTTCAGCGGATAGGGAAATACAAACGCTTCAGTTCCTCCAGATACTTGACTTTCCTGAGTTTCTATAATCTCCACCCGTGCCTTACTTGCCCATTTCCCTAAGCGAATCCAACTGGGCAAGGTTAAAGGGGTTTGGCTAATCACAAAGCCTTCAAAGCGACTTTCTGGGGCAATCTCTTTTGCCCTGCCAAAACTGGGAATATTTTTCTGGGTTTTCTTCATTTCCACATGATAGCGATTATCGGCATATTTCCAGGTATTGAGAACTGAGGTATGTTCAATTGAACGGGCGGGGGTGATATAAATTCCTCGTTGATTCAGCGGGGTTAACTGTGCTTGATACTGGGGAACCTGTTCAGCACAAAAATAGCGATAGGATGCCTCTGGAGGGACGGTTGTAGCATATCGTTCACTATCAACTAATCCGAAGGCGTAGGAGAGGGCATAATTGTGAAGTACGGGTTCGGTTTCATAGAGTCTGCCTATTTCACGAGTGGCGAAATAGAGACTATCGTGTAATTCAATTTGATAGCGGTAAAGGATTGCCATAATGTTAATGGAGATTGGGGATTGGAGGTTGGGGAATTGACTCGATAAGAGATCCCCCCTAACCCCCCTTCAAAAGGGGGGAACAATATATTTCTCAATGTTTCCTCTAAAAAGGGGGGAACAAGATATTTCTCAATGTTTCCTCTAAAAAGGGGGGGGACAAGATATTTCTCAATGTTTCCTCTAAAAAGGCGGGAAACAAGATATTTCTCAATGTTTCCTCTAAAAAGGCGGGAAACAAGATATTTCTCAACATTTCCTCTAAAAAGGCGGGAAACAAGATATTTCTCAAAATACCCCTTTTTCAATTTCTAGCTGGTTGGGGCTGTTTGAAGCAATTGGAGGAAGAAAACACTTCTCAAAGTCCCCCTTTTTAAGGGGGATTTAGGGGGATCTCAACGGGGGACTATATTGAACTGACGTTGATGCCAATACCAGCCTTGCGCCCCTAGGTCAATTTGTTGATTTCGCTTTCGCCTTTTTCTTGGAACTAATATGTTTTTGGGCATACTCTTTGGCTTCAGCATCGGCTTGCTGTAACACAGACTGAATTCCGGCTTCACTTCCGACCAAAGTTTTCACCTCATTCAGCAGCGGTTGAAACTCACCCCCAATATAATCAGTGTGGACAATAAATTCTTGACTCATTAATTGTTCAATGGCGGTTGTTGCAGCATCTATGACATCCTCTTCATCTAGAGGATCAAGAGTGGGTAAGGTATTCTTTTCCTTCATTTGGTCATAAATTGCCTGAGTCCAGCGTAAATTACTGATAATCTCTCCATCAGCAAAAATTACCCCCAGTAATTCATTTCTGACTCGTCCCGTGCGGGTGGTTTGTGCGCCATAATGACGGGTACGGAGGATATTATTGAAGACGTAAATAAAGCTGGCTTCTGTAGGATCTTTGAGGGTGACAATACTGGGGAAAAAGACTTGGGGACGAATATGATCCTGTTGATTAATTCGACTGGTGACTTCTCCCGGTTTAGAACCCTTTTCTCCTTTCGATGTCATTGTGCCATTTTCAAAGGGTGCATTCAGGGTAAAGGTTTCGTGAGACTCATCAAAAGGGGTAATAGAAAAAGCCGTATCTACCACAACTTTAGACTTTTCTGACCCCGAATCCCCAATGGCAAATCCATAGATGATACAGTCCGGATTATCCATAGCAAAACTGACATTGTATTCACACTCATCCGCCGTAACTAAATCATAGTTTCGCAGTAACTCTCGCCCGACTAAGCGTTCTGGAGTAGACTGTTTCCGCTTAAACATAGACAGGCGACTAATTGGTGTCTTATCTTGAATCCCCGCCCGCACTCGTGCCTTATTCAATTCACCATCGGTTTGAAACAGAGGGTAAGATTCAGTAATCCGAATCGTCAGAAAATGAACATATTTACCCATCGGCTTGTAGGGAAGTTCTGAATGAAATAGATTCGTGTCGATAGTTTTCAGAAATGACATTCGTTTTCTCCTAATTAGTAAGTGACAATTGAAAAAGAGGTGATTTGTAACTGTTCATCCTTCGGTTATTCCCCCAACTCTATAAACCTTCCCCTCGAACGGGTTAAAGGGAAAATGTCAGGTTTGCACACAATATCAAAGCTAACTCGATAAGTTGGGTTACTCTCCGAGAAGGCTTCGCCTACGTTCCTCACAACCTACATAGTTGACATACACCCCCTGCTAAAATCTCTGCGTACCTCTGCACCCACCTCTGCGTACCTCTGCGTTAAAAAAACATTTTGACTCATCAATTAACCTCAGCCCTCCTTAATTCCATCCTCCGTTAATTCCTCCTGGCGCTGACGATTTTCTTTATCATCTTCCAAGCGATACAAAAACTCACAAGTATCCCGAATTAAATTCAATTGTCGCCCAGCTAACCGGGCGCGATCGCACCGAAACGACTTCTCAAAAACCTCCCCCACAAAGTATCGGGCAAATTCGATAATTGCTTCCCGTTCTTTTTCCCGATTACTAATCACCCAGCGCCCCTCAGCCGTTGACCCGTGAACCCGATCCATCAGTTTAAATACTTCCGCCGCTACCGCCATCACCAAGGCTTCCCCTTGAAACACCGTTGTATCGGCTTTTAAAATTGTATCAGCGGCAATATCAATCGGTTTTAACACGGCATTAGCCTTAGGATTATAGCGCTTATTTGCCCGATAAAATTGGCGATACAGTTCCATCAACTGCTTAGGATGATTGAGACTCGATTGTTCTGTCACGATTAATTCCTCCCGATCCGAATCATAATAAGTATAGGGGTCAAAACAAGGGTAAAACTGATAAGCATAGAGGCGAATTTTATTCAATGGGGCGGTATCCTGACTATGGCGACGCACCCAGCGGTTCAGATAACTAAACACAGACAAGGAACTGGTTTCAAACTCATTCGCCAGTTCCGTTAATTTCCCCCAATTCGGGTCATACCCAGATTTACCCGATTTAGCATTAACATCTAGATGAATTGCATACGCCGCCGTCAGCACATTCAACGGTGCAGGATACTCAATTCTGTTCTCTGTCCAGCCCTCTAGGATATAATCTAAGCGGAAGCGATCGCGTTTCACTAAAGCCCGAAATGCTGGGGGCGCACTATCCAGAAACACCGTCTCTTCAAACGCCGCGCCATCAGTAAAGGGGGGAATCGGAGACTCAGACACTACCGTTTTTACATCTAGAATCATCGGAAACGCTAACCCTAACCAACTCGCCATTACCCACGACTCCGTATCCGTACTATCGCGCCCCGGTGGGATTGCCATGAAGTAAAATGTCATCGGTTGATCATCAGGATACGCCAATTTAAACGTGCGATCGCGTCCCGGTTCAAGGGTGTTTTGAATCAGAAACATATCCACCGTCTGATAACGGCGACGGCTGAAATCTGCCTTCAACTCCTGACTAATAAAATGATTACGAATCTGGGTATTAAACCGAGTTTGGGCAATTCCACTATAGGCTTTTTGGAGAAACAGATTTGTCTCTGGCGTAAAGTAATAAGTCGGATAAAAATACAGATACCGATATTTCCCCTCCTCAAACCGTTTCCCCACCGCCTGAGTTTGGTTCATCAAGATTTGCCGCAACATCATCTCAATTCCCGCAATACTGGAAATATTCCGTTTAGCATTAGAACCGCCCAGCATTTGCTTATTCGTATACACCTGGGGCGTAAATAAAACTGCCGATTCCATCTGTTCCGTTACTGTGTAGGGAGAATGGGAAATCGAACAGATTAACTGACGCCCTCGCCCGGATTTCTTCGCCCCTTGATACGTCGCCAATTCTGCTAAAAAGACATCAACTGTCGCCTTGTCATCTCGATAACTGGGTAACATCACCACCCGTTCCAGCCAAAGCCTTAAATCATCCCAGCCATCGGGTACTTGATACTCAGATATCAGAGGTTGAATTAACGCTGTCGCATAGGCAATTAACTCCTCGCCCGTGTCGCGAATAGTTTCCAACCCTGGATGTTTTTGCAGATATTTCGCCGCCAAAAAATACCATTCGTAGGGAACACCCCCTGTATTTCCTTTTAACTTCTTCTGCTTCAGTCGTTGATTAATCTGCTGAATCTCCCGAATGGGCGGCAAATACTCGCCCAGATGCCAATATTCCGCCAGTTTATGGACTAAATCCAGGTGGGGAAGTTCGGGTAACTGTTTATCCTGCTTCCGCGCCGCTTCAATTTGATTTACCCGTTCCCCCCAAATCTTACGACTAACTAAATCCCCAAATTCGGCTAGTTGATCAATGCGGATATCATCGCCAAACTTAAAGTCATAATCAGCGGATAAGATTCCCTGTTGCTGAAACTTAACTAGGTTATCACTGCGACTCTTAGCCACTGATGCTTTATTCGGATTTAAAATCCGCAAGGTTGCATCTAAGGCGACTTCCATTAACCCAGACTCATCAAAAAATAACTGATAATAGTCGGCATATTTCATTCCCTTCCCATCGCGCCCAAATCCCGTTTGTCTCAGGCGCAATTGTTCTCGACACAGGGATTTAATTCTGGCGACAACCTGATCGGATAAACCCGCTAGGGAAATCCCAGGCGCGTGGTGATGTGCTAAATAAATAACCCCGGTGGGTAAATAGAGTAAGGGTTCAATATCTGAATGTGTCTGATGAATCTGAATTAAGGCATTATTTACCACATTAGTTAATACGCCGCGATTCTCGGCAATACTGTGATAAGTAAATGTCAGTTGTCCATCACTCAGACTGTGAATAAGTTCTTTCAGTCTGGGATTTGTCGCATCTTGAGGATGCTTAACAATCGACGATAAGGAGTCAGCCAGACAGGTTAACTCAGACAAACAGCGCAGCGTGCGATCGCGTAATACTGGATTGAGTCCATATTCAGAGAAGTTCCAGTTAGTATCCCAGCGTCGTTGGGCATTATACGCCATGCATAATAAATCATCAATATACTCAGAATAGGTGTCGGGATTCTCTGGATTAATTAAGGAATCTAATCCTAGTTGGCGAACTTTGTGATCAATGATCTGCCGATGTTCGTCTAGTGACAATTTTCGGCAATCTTTGGGGACATCGGGGAACTTTTCAAAGTCATGGAGAATAAAGGCGGCGGTGACTAGGCGGCGTTCACGTTCTCCCACGACTCGTTTAACAGTTGTGTTTAGGGTTTTGAGTCGCTTTTGAATTAAATTAGCGGGAAATAAGCCATTGAGTAAATGGGTGTTGAGGGATTGATCAGTAGCATTATCTCGGCGGACTTTTTCTTTCCCTTCGGCTTCTCGCTGTTGATCTAGGTGATCGAAAAACTTTCCGCCTTTTGCAGTTACGCCAATGGCGAATTGTAAGAGATTGGGTAAAACATACTTACCAAAATCCTGCATCACGGGGTCATCGGGATTCTGTGCTTGAATTGCTTCTCGCAGTAGGGTGAGGGTGAGTAAGGATTGGGGGGTTTCCAGAGTGCGGTTTGAGGGTTCGGTATTAAAGCCTAAGTCGTCATTGTCTAACCAATCATCATCGGTGTCTGGGGTGATATCGAATAGGGATAACTGTTGAATCTGTTGTTCTGATTGATGCGGCTTTTTAGTCATTTTTTTGCCTCGATAAATCTTGATATTTTCCTAGGTTTTTCAGGGGCTGTTTCACCCTCATCCCCTAACCCCTTCTCCCATCAAGGGAGAAGGGGAACCAGCTATTTGTCGGGTGGTAGTGGCGTGGCACACCTTAATTGATGGATTAGAATTGTAGGGGCGCACAGACGTGCGCCCAGTTTAACGATAATAGTAGGGTGTGTTAGCGAAGCGTAACGCACCTTTTCACGATAGGCGATGGTGTTAAGACAAGACATAAGCAAATTAATGTCACAATTATTACCTGTAGGGGTACGGCACTGCCGTGCCCTTACTCCATAAAAATCAAACGTTATTATCAGCAATGAACTCACGCGCATAGAGTAAACAAGTGTGTACATATTCCTTTCTAGAATTATTTGCTTATTCATTGTTGACCTCTGAATCTAATAAATTAATATAATCTGTAATTTCTTTGATATATAGTGAATATTGAATTAAAGCTTTTTGGATAGCAGCAAAAACTATAGTGCTATCTATATCTTTATACTGATGCACTAAAATATTCCGCATTCCCGCCGCTTGTGCTAGTTCGCTGGCTAATTCGGTAGTGATAATACCTTGGCGTCCAGCTTCGATAAATGCATCCGTGTATCGTACTGTGCTAATTTGATAGCATCTTACCAAAATGTATTTAT